>NZ_JBMDKF010000001.1:0-478762 GCF_057809575.1 Azospirillum sp. FG154
GCCGCCGCGCCGCTTCGTGAAGCGCCGCCCCGTCGGTGGAGCGGGTTATAGTGGCCTTACCCCAAACCGCGCAACCTCTTTTTTGCTCTTCCGCTTACTTTTTTCGCAGTTTTTATGAATCCAAGGACTTAGCGGAAAGTCGTCCGATACGCTGATTATAGAAGCCCCAAAGCCCGCAACTCCGCCGCCAGATGGGCGGGCAGCGGCTCCCCCACCCCGCCCGCGTCAGCCAGATCGCGCGGCGCGGCCTCGGGCGCGAGGTAACGCCAGCCTTGAAAGGGGCGGTGGGGCGTCGGCACGGTCGGAACCCGCAAGCCGTCGAGTTGGAACAGGCAGAAGCTTGCGCCCTCCGCGTCCACGCCGGTCTCGATGGCCAGCACCCGCTGACGCGCGGCGACGTTGCCCTTGATGACCCAATAGAGCGAGCCGCCGTCCAAAATCTCGTCGGCGCGTTTAGGCTGGCTGCGGGTGTGGACGGGAACGCGCGGCTGTCCGTTGACCATCACCGCGCGGCGGTCTTGCAGCTCCGCCAGATGGTCGAGGTCGCGGACGCCAACGGAAAGCTTGATGAGGTGCAGGGGCATGGTCGGTCGCGCTGGTTGATCGGTCGGTCCCCGACCATAGCGCGGTATGCCCGATGCGTTACAGCGGATCGTTCCGGTCGCGGTGATCGGCGGGCTTGGCGTGGCCGACAATGGCGCTGAAGCCGAACAGCATCAGCAGCACACCCATCACGATCTCCACGCCGCAGACCAGACGCACCGCCCCGGACACCGGGTGGATGTCGCCATAGCCGACGGTGGCGAAGGTCACGATGGAGAAATACAGCCCTTCGGAAAAGGTCAGATCCCGGCGCACGCCTTCGATGACGAAGTTCGGCTCCACCATGAAACGGTCCATGATGGTGTAGATGGCGCCAAACATGATGATGCTCAGCGAATAGAAAGTCAGAAAAGCGAAGGCGGGCAGCACCAGCCGCGCCGCCTGTTGGAAGAACCCCTCGAACAGCAGCCCGGCGTCGAGCAGGAAAATCGCGATGTCGCGAGCGACGAAGGCGACGACTCCGGCGATGGCCAACATGGACAGCAGAAAGATCACGCTGAGCGTGTCTGGCGCCACGTCATGCCCCGGCACAAGGAAGGTCAACGCGCCGATGCCCCAAACCGGGGCCATCCACAAAAAGATGCGGTCGAAATGGCCGCCGTCGCGCAGCCGCCGCGACATGACGATGCGCCGGATGTCGTCCGCCCGCCACCACGCCCCGCCCAAAAAGGCCACCAGCGGCAAGACGAAGGCCACCCCCTGAATCAATGGGGTGATGGTGTGAAAGTTGCTTTCCAGGAAAAAAACGAAGATGCAGGCGTACACGCCGATGAAGTTGGTCAGCGCCAGCGTGAAAAACTGACTGCCGGGAAACAGGTAGTGGAAGGCCCCGACCACCAAGCCGACCGATCCCAGCAACACGAAGGTCAGATCGCCCGACACCGACCGGATCGACAGAGCGATCAACCCCAGCAGCAGCGCCGTCAGCAGCGCCCCGCCCAGCCAAGATGGCCGCCAACCAGGCCGCCCGCCATGCGCCGCAGGCGATGGGTGGCTGCCAGAAGGACGCGGACGGCGGTCGGGAACGATTTGATCCATAAGCGGCGGCAAGCCCAAGCGGGGTCTGAGGGCGTTCGCATGAAAAGCCAACGAACGGCATAGACCTGTTTTATAACCGCTTGGCTTGTTCAAGCATCAAGCTTTTCCGGCCCGTCCGCGATGAATTCGCACGCTCCCGCCTCACCAGCCGCCGCTGGACAGCCAGCGGTCGAGCATGTCGAGTCGGTCCCATCCCCAAAAGGGTTCTTCATCGACCAGAACGAAGGGAGAGCCGAAGACGCCGCGCGCCACCGCCTGTTCGGTTTCGCCGCGCAAACGATCCTTCACCGTCTGGTCGCCCAGCGCGGTCCGAACGGCGGCGCGGTCATAGCCCAGGCCGCCCAGCGTCTGTTCCGCGATCTCCGCCACGACATCCGCCGGACCAATGTCGCGCCCTTCGCCGAAATGCGCGTGGTAGAGGGCGCGGGCCAACAGCTTGGCCTGTTCCGGATGGGCGTCGGTCAGCCAGTAAAAGGCCCGCGAGGCGGCCACTCCGTTGACCGGCGCGGAATCGGGAAAGGTGAAGGGCGCGCCGGTCAAGCGGGCGATGCGCCCGACATCGTGGGTCAGATATTCGCCGCGCAGGGGTTGCTCCAGATTCGGCTTCATCCCCGTCACTTTGAAAATCGCCCCCAACAGAATGGGGCGCCAGGTGACGCTGCGGCCATGCGCCGCCGCCAGCGCGTCGATACGCAGGCTGGCGAAATAGCCGTAGGGAGACGCGAAATCAAAATAGAAATCGATGGGGTCCGACACGCGCGCATCCTCCCGGCTGGTTTTACCGAAAGGTTAACGCGCGCGGGGGGAGGCCGTCCAGCGCGACCGCTCCCGCGCGACCGACGAACCGATTGAACCGGGGGACGGGATCCCCCGATCCGCGCCGAATCAGATCGCCCGAACCTTGGCGTCGAACACGTAACCGGCGCCGCGCTCGGTCTTGATGATGCGCGGCTCTTTCGGGTTCGCTTCGATCTTGCGGCGCAGGCGCAGGATCAGCACGTCGATGGAGCGATCAAACACCTCGGCCCCGTCGGCGCGCGTCAGATCGAGAAGCTGATCGCGGGTCAGCACGCGTTGAGGCCGCTTGACGAAGGCCGCCAACAGACCGAATTCGGCCTTGGTCAATTCGACCTCGCGCCCTTCCTGGCCGCGCAGACGTTGCGCCGTCAGGTCCAATTCCCAACTGGCGAACTGAACCACCGCGCGCAGTTCGTCCGCGCCGCGCGGCGGGCGGCCTTCGCCGGACACCCGGCGGAGCACCGCCTTGATGCGGGCGAGCAGTTCGCGCGGGTTGAAGGGCTTGGTCAGGTAATCGTCGGCCCCCAGCTCCAGCCCGACGATGCGGTCAACATCCTGGTCCTTGGACGACAGAATGATGACGGGAATTTGCGTTTCGCTGCGGATCTGGCGCACAAGCCCCAGCCCGTCGCCGTCGGGAAGGCGCAGGTCGCACACCACCAGATCAATCGGATCGCCGTCGAGCGCCAGCTTGGCGGCCGCCGTGTCGTGCGCCGTCGTGACGCGATACCCTTCCGCCGTCAGATAGGAGGCCAACAGCTCCCTGATCGGCTCGTCATCATCGACCGCGAGAATGTGCATGCGCGTTACCTCCCACGCTCTTCTTAGCCCACGCGTGAACGTCGCGCAATGCGTTACAACTCGGTAACACCCGCCGATTCGCGCAACGCTTGATGAATCCGTTGAAACGACGGATTCGGTGGGCGAAATCAAAACATCCCACCCCTGACATCAACAAGACACACGCGATGGTTTAAATCCACCATTATAAAAATGGCTTTGGCGGGCGATGCGGCGTCAAATCTCTCGCAAGACAACAAAGGAAATGGGCGTCATGTCGATCACCGATCATTGCCTGAAGCGTCTTGCCTTGCTCGATCAGGCGGACCGGCTGTTGAACGAGGTGCGGGTTTACGGCCAGCATGGATCAACGCGCGAAACGCTGGCGCAGCACCGGGTTTTGCTGGGAGAAGCCCGCCGTCATCTCGACTCGGCGCGCTTGATGGACGGCGACCGCTGACATGGGAAACGCCCACGCCGAATCCGCAAGGCGCGGCCCACAGGATACCGGCGGACGCCACGCTCATTGCCGCCCCAGCTCCGCTGGCGCGACATTCCACGCCACACCGCCGCACACGCCCCAACCCACGGCGCTGTGGAGCGCGATGATGAACCGATGGCTGCCCGATCCGGCCTGACTCGCGGGCGCGCGCCTTACGGCAAACGGGCCGTCACCTCGATGTCGATCTTCATGCGCGGGTCGATCAGGCCGGAAATCACCGTCGTGTTCGCCGGACGGTTGTCGGCGAAATAAGCGTTCAGCAACGGCCCCACCACGGGAAAATCCGACGCGTCGGTCAGATGAACCCGTACGCGCACCACATCGGCCAACCCGGCCCCCGCCTCGGCCAGCGCCGCCGCGATGTTGTGAAAGGCTTGATGCGTCTGCTGCTCGACATCTTCGGCGATGGAGCCGGCCGCGTAATCGAACCCGGTGGTTCCCGACACGAACACCCAGCCATCCTGAACCACCGCGCGGGAAAAGCCCGCAACCCGCTCGAACTCCGAGCCGGAGGCGATGAGACGGCGTCCTGACGGCGGAGCCGTGACCGGACGGGCGATTGCGGCGAACGAGGTCATGACCGGCATCCTTGACTGAAGGCGGAAACAAAAGCAAAGCGCGTTCCGGCGCGCTGAACCAAACACGCGCCAAGCCACCCAGCATGGCACAGAGCCGCCCGCCGTCCCATCGGGACCACCCGCAACATCCGCCTCCTTTGCCGCCGATCTTCCCCATTCCCGCCCCAATGTCCGTTTAACCTTGGCGCAAATCGCGTCATGGACAGGAAAGCCCCCGATGAACCGCCCCGCCCTGCTCGCCTCCGCCGCCGCGCTGTTGACCGTCGCTCCGGTCATGGCCCAGAACGCCATGCCACAGAGCGCTTTGGTCTTGAAGCGGGTGCAACTGTCCACCGGGGGCGTCGGCGCCTTCGAGTATGAGGCGCGCGTCACCGGCGACGCCACGCTGTCGCTGGAGGTGCGGCGCGACCAGGTGGACGACGTGTTGAAAAGCATCGTCGTCTACGACGATCAAGGCGGCGTCGGAACCATCGGGCTGCCGGGGGCCGAACCGCTTGACGCCGCCTTCCGCGAATTGCCCTTTTCCTCCGACGATCTTGGCTCCCCCGCCGCGCTGCTGACCGCGCTGAAGGGGGCGGAGGTGGAAACCGACGGGGCGCGGGCCTTGACCGGGCGGGTGCTGTCGGTCACGGAAGAGACGACGCAAGCCGCCAACGGCGCCGGAACCACCACCCGCCACCGCGTCAGCCTGATGACCGCCGAGGGCGTCCGCCAACTGATTTTGGAAGACGCCGACGGCCTGCGCTTCACCGATCCGCGCGTGCGGGCGCAGGTGGACGCCGCCCTATCGGCCATCGCCGACAACGCCCGGCGCGAACGGCGGCGGTTGAGCGTGCGCAGCCTCGCCAACGGCGCCAAGGCCGAACGGACCGTCCGCGTCGCCTTCGTCGCCGCCACCCCGTTGTGGAAGGCCACCTACCGCTTGAGCCTGCCCGCCGGTGGTTCCAACGCCAACGGACAACCCGGCGGCGCGCTGCAAGGCTGGGCGGTTTTGGAAAATCTCAGCGGCGAGGATTGGCGGGACGTCGATCTGAGCGTCGTGTCGGGCAACCCGGTGACGCTGCGTCAAGCGCTCTACACCCCTTACTTTGTCGAGCGCCCCGAAGTCCCGGTGGAGGTTCTGGGCCGGGTGCTGCCTGCCAGCGACGAGGGCGGCGTCGCGCTGGCCCAGACGCGCGGCATGGCGGAAGCCGCTCCCCCCCGCGCCGCCGCCATGGCCCCCGCCCCGATGGCCGCCCCGATGGCGAAATCCGCCCCCTTCGCCGACGCCGCTCCACCCCCGCCCCCTCCACAGGCCGCCGCCATGCACAGCGCCGAGGCCAGCGCCGCCGACACCAGCACGCAAGTGCTGTTCCGTTACCCGCAGCCGGTCAGTCTGGCCAATGGCGGCACCCTGATGATGCCGATCATCGCCCGCGCCCTGCCGACCGAACGAATCGCGCTCTACCAACCGAACGCCCAGCCGCGCCACCCGCTGGCCGCGCTGCGGCTGCGCAACGATTCGGGCACGGCGCTGCCTCCCGGCCTGCTGACCTTTTATGAAACGGTGAACAACGCCTCGACCCATGTCGGCGACGCCCGGATGGCGACGCTGCCGGTTGGCGAAAGCCGCCTGCTGTCCTTCGCCGTCGATTCCGCCGTCACCATCGACCGGGCCGAACAGCCCAGCCGCCGCCTGACCCGCGCCAGCATCGCCGACGGCGCGTTGTTGCTGACCGTCAGCGACCGGCAAACGACGACCTACACGGTGGCGGGCGCCCGCGACGGCGACCGCAATCTGGTGATCGAGCACCCGCGCCGTCCCGGTTGGACGCTGGTCGAACCCAAGGAGCCAACCGTCGAGGCGACGGCCAACGCCTACCGCTTGACTCTGCCGGTTCCCGCCGGAAAGACGGTGACGCTGGCCGCCAGCCTGGAGCGCCCGCGCCAGGAGCGAATCCTGCTGACCGACCTGTCCGCCGACCAATTGTCGATTCAGGCCGCGTCGCAGGAGTTGCCCGCCGCTCTGCGCGACGCCCTGCTCAAGCTGGCGAGCCTGCGCGCCGCCGTCGCCGAGAAGGAACGCCGCATCGCCGACATTGAACGGGATCAGCGGGAGCGCGTCGCCGAACAGGAGCGCCTGCGCGCCAACCTCGCCGCCCTGCCCACCGGCAGCGACCTGCACAAGCGCACGCTGGCGAAGATGGGCGACGCGGAAACCCGCCTGGACACGCTGTCCCGCGACCTGACCGCCGCCCGCGCCGAGGCCGAAACCGCCCGCGCCAGCCTGCGCGAACGCATTCGCGGGTTGGCGTTGTGACTCCATGACGAGGGTGTGACGGTTCGCGCCACGCTTCCCCCTCCCCATCCCTCCCCCGCGTTGCGGGAGAGGGGGCTGGAGCTTTGTCGGCGTTCGGCGGAGTTCCCTCTCCCGCTGGCAAGCGGGGGAGGGTTAGGGAGGGGGAAAAGGCTTCGACGCCGCCGGTTACAGCATCGTGGCGCTGCAATAGCTCCAGGCGTCGTTTTGCAAACCGAAGAAGGCGGCCACCGGCTTGCCGCTCGACCGATCGATCACCACGCGGAAACGGTCGCCGACGCAGGTTCCGGCCGGTTGCTTGGCGAACGGCGTCTTGACGTTCTTGGCGGTCAGGCAGGACGCCGCCAGCTTGGGCGGGGTCGCCGGGCCGTCCACCCGGACGCCGTTCACCACCATGTAATAGTTGGTTCCCAAGCCGCCCTTGACGTCGGCCTTGATCTCGATCTTGGCGAAGCGGGATTTGTAGAGACCGGCGTCCTGCACCCCGTCCGGCCCGCCCGGAACGATGGTGCGGAAGGAGATCGCCGCGCAGGCGGGCGGCTCCTTGGCCTGGGCCGGGGCGGCGACGCCAACCCCCAACAGCGCCGACAAAGCGGCGAGCGCGACGGCGGAAAAACGCGGCGGCAGCATGGCGAAGCCTTTCAGCAGGGTTGGGCGAGCGGTCATTTCGGCATCTGGCAGAAGGTGGTCTGCTGCATCAGCGCGCAGTCCTTTTCCACCCCGCCGTCGAGCATCGAGATCTCAACCTGGGTGATGACCAGCGTGCGGCCCGACTTCACCACGCGGCCACGGGCGATCATGACGTCTCCCTTGGCCGGGGACATCAGGTTGATCTTGAACTCGACCGCCAGAACCTCGGCCCCGGCGGGCATCAGGCTGTAGGCGGCGTAGCCCCCGGCGTTGTCGGCCAGCGTCGCCACCATGCCCGCGTGGAAAAACCCGTGCTGCTGGGTCAGATCGTCGCGAAAGGGCAGCCGCATTTCGCAAAAGCCCGGCTCCACCGCCGTCAATTCAATGCCCAGCGTCTTGCAGATCGGCTGCTTGTCGAACGAAGCGAGGCAGCGCGCCTTCCAATCGGGATCGCGCGGTTCAAAACGGGTGGTCACGAGTCGGTCTCCGCCAGGGGAATGATCGGGCGACAGCCTGCGACAACCAACCGCCGGGATCAAGCCGCGCCTGACATCCGCGTCTGTGGTGGGGGCGATCCAAGGAAATCTTTGATTGCGCGCCCGCCATGCCGGATGATGCCCGCCACACCGTTGACGAGGGGCCGGTTTTGCGCATCGCGATTCTCGATTTCATGGGAATGGGCTATTCCGTCAACACCGCCTACAGCCGCCCAATCGGCGGCACCCAATCCGCCACCTGCTATCTGGCCGAAGAGATGGCGCGGCGTGGCTGCGCCGTCACCCTCTACAATGGCGTCGCCGAGCCGACCAGCGACCGGGGCGTCGCCGCCCGGCCCATCGCCGAGCTGTTTCAAACGGGGGTGAGCGACCAGGACGTGGTGGTGGTGTCGGGCGGCTGTTCCGCTGGCTTCGTCACGCTGTGGCGCGACACGCCCGCCCCCCGCCCGTTTCTGGTCTATTGGACCGGCCATATGAGCGACCAGCCGACCGCCGCCATGCTGGCCGACGCGGATTTCCGCGCCCTGTGGGACGGCTTCGTCTTTGTCAGCCGCTTCCAGGCCGACGCCTACGCCGCCGCCTTCGGCGTTCCGGCGGAGCGCACCACCATCCTGCCCTACGCCATCGCCCCCGCCTTCGAGGCGTCGGCCCAGGCCGGATCGCCGCCGCTCAGCGCCCGCTTCGCCGCGCCGGTTCTGGCCTACACCAGCACGCCCTTCCGGGGGCTGGACGTGCTTCTGGGCGCCTTTCCCCGCATCCGCGAGAGCGTTCCCAACGTCCGCCTGCGGATTTACTCCAGCATGGCGCTGTATCAGGTGCCGGACGACCAAGACCCCTTTGGCGTCTTCTACGCGCAGGCCCGCCGAACGGAGGGGGTGGAGTATGTCGGCCCCCTGCCGCAACCCCGTCTGGCCGAGGCGATGCGCGAGGTCTGCGCGCTGGCCTACCCCAACACGTTCGAGGAAACCTTCTGCATCGCCGCGTATGAGGCGTTGAGCGCCGGATGCTTCGTCGCCAGCAGCGATCTGGGAGCCTTGCCGGAAACCTTGAGCGGCTTCGGCGTCCTGATGAAGCCGGACGCCGACAAGCGGATCCACGCCGAACATTTCGCCCAGATGATGGTCTGGCTGCTGACCAACGGGCGCGACAACCCGGAGTCCTTCGACGCCCACCAGCGCCGACAGATCGACCATGTGCTGAGCAACGGCGTCTGGTCGATCCGCGCCCAACAATGGCTCGACTGGCTGGCGCAGGCGATGCCGCAGCCCTGAATCCCGTCAGCCGCCGATCAGGCCAAGCTGCGGGCTGGAGGGTTCGGCGAAGGCGCGGACGGGCATCCGCCCGGCCTGATGGGCGGCGCGCCCCGCCGCCACCGCGTCGCGCATCGCCGCCGCCATCCGCGCCGGGTCGCGCGCCTTCGACACAGCCGTGTTCAGCAGCACCGCCGAACAGCCAAGCTCCATCGCCAGCGCCGCGTCGGACGCCGTGCCGATTCCGGCGTCGAGCACCACCGGCACCGGGCTGCGGGCGCAAATCGTCTCGATGGCGTGGGGGTTGCGAATCCCCTGGCCCGAACCGATGTAGGCGCCCAGCGGCATCACCGCCGCCGCCCCCAGATCGGCCAGCTTGCGGCAGGTCACGGGATCGTCGTTGCAATAGGGCAGCACGACGAAGCCGTCATTCACCAACTCCTCGGTCGCGCGCAACAGCTCCTCGACGTCGGGATAGAGCAGATCGCGGTCGCCGATGACCTCCAGCTTGATCCAGGGGGTGTCCAGCGCCTCGCGCGACAACTGCGCGGTCAACACCGCCTCGCGCGCGGTCAGGCAGCCCGCCGTGTTGGGCAGCAGATGGATCCGCCCGCCCGACGCCTGGGCCAGCACATCGACCAGACTTTCCGAATAGCCGTCCAGGCTGATGCGGCGGATGGCGACGGTGGCAAGCTCGGTTCCGCTCGCCGCCAGCGCGTCGAGCATCACCCGCTGGTTGGGATAGCCCGCCGTGCCGAGAAACAGGCGCGAGCCGAAGGACCGCCCGGCAATGGTCAGGGCGTCGTCTTGGGAAAAAGCCGTGGTCATGAGCGTTTGAATCCTCAACCGCCCTGGATCGGGCGGACAATGTCCAGGAAATCGCCGGTGGCCAGCGCGGTGTCGGGCCAGCGGCGGCGCGGCACGACCGCGCCGTTCAGGGCGACGGCGACGCCGCGCGTGGCCTCGGTGACGCCGCGCCCGGCCAGCAGATCGGCCAGGGTGACGGCGGCCAGCGGCTCGTCTTGTCCGTTGACGCGGATGGTCGCGGGGCTGGTCATGCGGCGGCTCCCTTGGTCGCGAAACGGTCGGCGGCGAAGGGACGGATCAGCGGATCGGTCTCGCCGGTCAAAACCAGCCGGGCGATTCCGTCGGCGGTGACGGGGGTCAGCAGGATGCCGTTGCGGTGGTGGCCGGTGGCGTGGATCAACCCCTCCACCGCCGTTTCCCCCAGCAAGGGCGCGTCGTCGCGGCTGCCCGGACGGAAGCCGACCCAGCTTTCCTCGATGGGCAATTCGGCGATTCCGGGCAGCGCCCGCCACGCCCCGTCCAGCAGGGCGAGTTGCCCGCCCGCCGTCAGCCGGTCGTCGAAGCCGCGCTCCTCCGTCGTCGCGCCGATCAGCAGACGGCCGTCCAGGCGCGGAATCAGATAGGTGCCGGGCGTCCACACCACATGGCGCAGCAGCGGGGCCGCCGGGTCCATGCGCAGGCACATCATCTGCCCCTTGATCGGGCGCACCGGCGGCTTCGCCGACGGCGGCAGACCGGCCACTCCACCCGACCACGCCCCCGCCGCCAGCACCACGCGATCCGCCGACACGCGGACGTCGCCGACCTGGACGCCCATCGCCCGACCGCCATCGACCAGCAGAGACGGCGTGGCGCAGCGCTCATGCACCCGCGCGCCAGCCCCCCGCGCCGCGCGCAGCAGCGCCGCCGCCAGCTTGCGGTTGTCCACCTGATGGTCTTCCGCGCAAAAGAGCGCGCCGACCACGCCGGGTTGCAGATAGGGTTCGCGGCGACGAACCTCCGCCCCGCTCAGCCAGTCTACCGGCAGGCCAAGATCGCGTTGAAAGGCGTGGAGAAAACGGACCTTGGCCGCGTCGTCGGCGGTCAGCGCGATGACCATGGTGCCTTCCGTCCGCCGATCCACCGACAGGCCGCTCGCCGCCTCCAGCTCTTGCGCGAAGGCGGGCCACAGGGCTTGCGAGGCGCGGGTCAGCGGCAACAGGCTTTCTTCGCCGGGTTCGCTTTCGACGCAGGCCGCCAGCATCCCGCCCGCCGCGTGGGTGGCGCCGCGCCCAGCCTCCCCCGGATCAAAGACATCGACCGAGCAGCCTGCGGCGGCCAGCCGCCAGGCGATCGACAAACCAACGCAGCCCGCCCCCAAAATGGCGACGGACGGCAAACGGATCCCACGCGCATGAACCATGCAACGGCTCCCTTCGCTGGCATTACCCAGACAGGTTCGATGGGTCTGATCTCAGCCGTGCGTCAAATCGCCCCGGCACCCCAAGCCACAGGCTCAAGACATCCCAAAACCCCGCCTGCTTCGCAAGCAAAAAGAACGCCGCGTCGCGGCATAAACCCTCAAATCTTGCGCAACCGCACAGCTTCATCCGCACAGAGCCGCCTTGCATGCGTAAACAACACGCATAGGGTGTTTTTCTGGCGCGATCACCGCTCCCTTATACGAAAGAGAGCGATGGATTGGGGGTTTCCCCTATAACAAAATTTCTCTTAACTCGTAGCATCAGCAATCAAAACACCGGTCAGCGTCCCATCATCGTCACGCCTGAAGACGGCTTCACATCCTGAAACAGGGTTCAGCGTTGACGTCGGGCAAGAGAGCCACACCATGCTGAACATCTTCCGCGCCGCCCCCCAAAACGGCGCCGCCGTCTCCAACCCGACGACATCGGCCATGACGGCGCCCTCCGCCGCCGCAAGCGCCGAACCGCCGATCCGCACCCTGTCCCTGTCGGCCCAGGCGATCAGTCGCGAGGCGCTGGCCGCGCTCAATTTTGCGGCGGGATCCCCGGCGCTGGTCGTCGGTTTCATCTCACCCCACGTTGATTTCGCGGCGGTCGCACGGGCGATCAAAACCGGACTTCCGGCGGACGCCAAGCTCCTGCTCGTCTCCACCGCAGGCGAACTGTGCGCGGCGACCGGCCAGCCGCTTTACTGCCCAACCGGGGATCGCTGGGACCGCGTGGTTCTCCAAGCCTTCAGCCCCCGCCTGTTCAGCGGACTCAGTCTTCACGTCGTCCCTTTGAACAGCGAGGATATTCGCGGTGGAACGCTGCGCCGAACGCCCGCTGAGCGGGTGGACGCCATCCAGCGCGCGTTGGACGGCATCCGCGCGCCCTTCCTGATCGACAGCCACGACACGGTGGCCCTGACCTTCATTGATGGGCTGTCGGCCAGCGAAAGCTCGCTGATGGAGGCGGTCTATCGCTCTGACCGCTTCCCTTGCCTGTTCATCGGCGGGTCGGCGGGCGGCACGTTCGATTTCCGTCACACCCATTTGTTCGATGGGGAACGGGTGCTGGAAAACGCCGCCATCGTCCTGTTTATGAAGGTCGCGCCGGGCATGCGGTATGGCGTGTTCAAAAGCCAGAATTTCCGCCCGACCCAAACCTCCTTCGCCGTCGTCGACGCCGACCCGATCCGCCGCGTCGTGCGCAGCGTCATCGACACCGAGAGCTTCGAGGTGATCCGCTTCACCGACGCCTTGGCCAACACGCTCCGTTGCCGTCCACAAGACTTGCCAACCCGTTTGGCCAACCACACTTTCGCCATCCAGTTGGACAATGAACTTTATGTCCGTTCGGTCGCCGGGTTCGATGTCGACAAGGGCGAGGCGACCTTCTATTGCGACGTGAACGCTGGCGACAATCTGCACCTGGTGGAAGCCACCGATTTCGCGCAGCAAACGGAAAACGATCTCGCCGCCTATCTGCGGGGCAAACCGAAGCCGGTCGGCGTCCTGCTCAACGACTGCATTCTGCGGCGCCTGAACAACGGGGACTCCCTGTCGCGGATCCGAGCGTTCGACGGCATGACGGTGGCCGGGTTCTCCACCTTCGGCGAGTTGTTCGGCATCAACGTCAATCAGACCTTGTCGGCCCTGATGTTCTTCGAGACGCCCGAAGGGACGGCTTTTTCCGACGACCTCGTTGACCGCTTTCCGGTCCATTACGCCAAATTCCACAGCTCCTTCATCACCGCCCGTTACAACCGCCTGGAGTTGCTCAGCCGCATCCGCAACAGCATCATCGAACGGATGCGCGGCTATCTGGAAGCGTTGGTCAGCTTGAACAGCGGGGTTCAGGAAACCGCCGGCTACGCCAACCGCATCGGCGCCTCAATGAACGCGATCCAAAAGACGCTGGACCATCACGCGGCGTCCTTCAACGGACACGCCGAACGCAAAGAGGAGCTGTTGCGAGAATTCACCCAATTGACCAGCGTGGTGAGGGGGATCGAAGGCGTGTTGGGCGTGATCGACGGCATCGCCGGACAAACCAACCTGCTGGCGCTGAACGCCACCATCGAGGCCGCCCGCGCGGGCGACGCCGGGCGCGGATTCGCCGTGGTGGCGTCGGAGGTGCGCAAGCTGGCGAACGACACCAAGCAGACCTTGGGCGACACCCGCCGCGCCATCAATCAGGTCGTCGCGTCGGTTGGGCAGGTCGGCGGCAAGCTGAACGAGACCGGCGACCGAATGGACGCCGCCGCGCACAACGCCGCCACGCTTCTCGACAGCATCCACGCCGTGATCGCGGAAGTGACCGCCGCGCAGGCCGCGATTGAAAGCCGGTTGGGCAATTTGGACCAGCACGCCCGCCGAATGACTGAAATCAACGAGTATGTCAGCCGACTGAAAAGCCTGGATCAGGCCGCCGGGTGACGCCCCCCACCCGCGCATCGCAAGGGGGGCTGGACGCGTCCGCAGCCCCCCCTTGCGCGTCAGCGGCGCTTCATGCTCCCTTGGCGTGGAGGAAAGTCCACAAACGATCAGGATGTGCGCATGGAGTACGCCTTCACCACCGTGAACGGGCAGGACGGCATTTTGCTGTCGGGGCGCTGCACCTATGAAGACGCGTCGCGTTTCAACGCCATGCTGACCGAATGGGACTTCGCCGCCGCCCCCATCGTGCCGCTGGATTTGCGCTTCGCCACCTTCATCGATTCGGCGGCCATCGGCATGCTGTTCATTCTGGCCAACCGTTGCCGCGACGCCAACGGCCACATCCTCGCCATCGGCGCGCCGCCCCACATCGTCAAGGCGCTGCGCCGCGCCGCTCTGGATCCCTACATTGAGTTTCGGTGAACGGTCAGGATTTGACGCGCGAAAAAGAAACCGACAACAAAACCAAATTCATCAAAAGACCCACCACCGCACCCTTAAAGCAGAAAGACTTCAGGATGTGGAGAAAATTAAGTTGATTTGGCGTTTGTGGGCAGCACAAACCTGTCACATCTTGATGAATCAATTTTTTCTTATGAAATAATGCCGCAACGCGGAAACTTTACAAAATGGAGGGAGAGCGCAAGAAACCAGACAGAACGAGGCCCGGCCATGAAAGTGACCATCTCGCCCTGCGGACCAGAGCATGTCCGCCGCCCATCGACGCTGAAAAGCCCGCTGTTCGATCTCGCCCAAACAATTTTTGACGACTGCAAGCAGGACGTCGTCGTCGAGGTTCTGGACGTCCAAGGCAACCGAGAGGCCGTCTTCGGCGCAACCGACGAAGACGCGATCGTCTTGTTTTAACGCTTTGCAACCTTGCTGAAAAAGGGGAGGTTTTTGAGGGAGAAGGGGCCGACCGGCTGAGCCGGTCGTTGTCGCCCTATCGCATCCTGCTTGCTGTGCCTGTCACCATCTCCGTCGCCGGAGAGAGTGGTGCGGTCGAGAAGACTCGAACTTCCACGGGTTGCCCCACAGCGACCTCAACGCTGCGCGTCTACCAATTCCGCCACGACCGCACGAGGCTGGTAGACCCGAGGTGCGCTTGCGCGCCTCATCGGGTGGAGCGGGTAGATATCAGCTTCCCGAAGCGCGATCAAGCGTTACAATCACTCTTCCCGAAGAAAATCGACAAAGGGCTGTTTTTTCCCGATGACCACCCCGCCCGCCCCCGGCCCCGCCGCCGCCAGCCAGCCAGCCCCCACCCGTTCCGAGACGGCTGCCCGCCCGCCAATCGAATGGCGCGTCTCCGACGAGCCGGTCCCCTACCCCGAGGCGATGGCGGCGATGGAGGAGCGGGTCGAGGCGATCCGCGCCGGAACCGCCCCGGAACTGGTCTGGCTGCTGGAACACCCGCCGCTCTACACCGCCGGGACCAGCGCGCGGGACGCGGATCTGCTCGACGCCGACCGCTTCCCGGTCTACCGCAGCGGGCGCGGCGGCCAATTCACCTATCACGGGCCGGGCCAGCGCGTGGCCTATGTGATGCTCGACCTCAAGGCGCGCGGCGGCGACATCCGCGCCTATGTCCGCGATCTGGAGGAATGGATCATCCAGACGCTGGCCTCCTTCACCATCAAGGGCGAGCGGCGGGAGGGGCGCGTCGGCATCTGGGTGGACAAGGCCCCCTATGGCGGCGTCCGGGGGCAGGAGGACAAGATCGCCGCCATCGGCGTGCGGGTCCGCCGCTGGGTCAGCTTCCACGGAATCGCCATCAATGTGGAGCCGGATCTCAGCCATTTCGGCGGCATCGTTCCTTGCGGCATCAACGAACATGGCGTGACGTCGATGGTCGCGCTGGGCCATCCGGTGACGCTGGAGGACGTCGATTCGGCGTTGATCGCGGCGTGGCCCACCGTCTTCGGCGGGCCGATGCGCGGCGAGGAGAACGCGGAGGAGGAGGTTACGGCTTCTTGACGCCGCCACCCGTCTTGGCGGGCTGGGCGTTGTTCAGGAGGCGGGCGTCCTGGTTGGTGATCGTCTGAATGGTGCAGGCGGTCGAATCGCCTTCGTGGAACAGGTAGATCAGCTTGCGGTCGGCTTTCTTCTGCGGATCGTAGAGGTTCAACCCGTGCCCGAAGGCGACGCTCAGCACCTCGCCCTTGAAATAGGCCCGGAAGCGCATCGGCGTGATCTCGCGGAAGCGGCGGGCGGCGCAATCCTTGCTCAGCTCTTTCTCGAATTTTCCCGCCTTGCGCCAATCCTCGTTGGAGCGGATCGTCACCCATTGCGGCGGCATCGGGAACTGCACCATCGGCGGGGCTATCGGCAAATCCTGTCCCGGCGGCACCGGCGACAGGTGCCCCGGCTCGGTGCGCTCCATCATCCCGGCCAGCGCGGGACCGGGCAGAGCGAGAAGAACCGCGACCGCCGCCGCCGCCCAATCCCCTCTCCCCCCCGGGGAGAGGGTTAGGGTGAGGGGGTTCCGCTTGCCGAACCATCCTCGCCGCGCATCCCCCTCACCCCGCCCCTCTCCCCGGAGGGGAGAGGGAGAAATCCGAGAAACGCGATCAAATCCGCACATCGAACCCCTGCTTCTGAATCTCTTTGCCCATGACCGCCGCCGCCTTGCTTCCCTTTTCGCCGAAGGCGGCGGTCAGAACCCCTTTCAGGTCCAGCGACAGCCGCAGCGGCTCGCCATCCTTGGGCGCGTTCTGGGGAGTCAGGGTGGCGCCCCCTTGCAACCCGCTGGGCGCGCTGGTCATGCCCTTTTGCAAGGCGCCCATGATCTTGTCCAACTCGTCCTGGCTGAAACCGTCGGCCTTGATCGTCAGCCCTTCCGACTGGGCGTTCAGCGCCGTGGTCGAGCGTTCCGCCCCAGAGATCGCCGTCTTGCCGTCGGTCACGGCGTAGGCGCTGTCGGACGTCCGCGCCATCGACAGCTTGGCGCGGTCGAAGCTGATCGACAGCGTCTTGCCGCCCTGCTCCAGCGTCAAATCAATGTTGGCGGCCTCGACCGACACGCCGGTCATCGTGCGCTGTTCAGCGTTCGACACCGCGACCGGCTGCGCCGCGCCCGACGGCTGGTCCATGCCGTTGAAGGCGGCCTTGCGCTCCTTGTCGTCGAATTTTCCGGTGAAGCCCTTCACCGCCTCGTCGATCTTGTCGTCGTCCATGCCGAAGGCTTTGAGCATGCGGCCCAAATCCTCGCCCATGGCCTGCATGACCTGATCGAGCTGGTCGGCGAAGGCGTCGTTGTACTCCTTCAGGCCGTCCAACTGGCTGAGCGCGTCGTCGGCCTGGGCGACCCCGGCCTGGGCGTTGGCCCCGGCCCCGTCGGCCAACCCGCGCAAGGGCTTGGTCAAATCCTCCAGACTGGCGCTGAGCAGGAAAGCGGGGTCGGAAGGATCCTTCGGCTGGGCGGCGTCAGCCTTTTTCGCGCTGGCGTCGCCGGTCTTGCCGTTGGCCTTGTCGCGCGCCTCCGCCGCCTTGGTGAAGGCGTTGGACAGCATGGTTTTCAAACTGCCGATGTCCGACCCGACCACGAGCGCCTCCCACCTTGACGCGTTGCTTCGCTTGATCGTGCGACCGGCACGGTTAGCGGAGTCCTAATGCGGGCTTACGCCGTCGCCCGCTGCTCGAATCCGCCCGGCCCCGGATCATCCGCCGCCGAGACCGTCACGCCGCTGACCCGCGCCGACGGCGGGCCGCCTTGGCAGGCCGACAGCATGCGGTCCACCGCGTCCTCCGGCCCGGCGAACAGCGCCTCGACCGAGCCGTCGGCCCGGTTGCGCACCCAGCCCGACAGGCCGAGCGCGCGGGCCGTCTCCACCGTCCAACCACGATACCACACGCCTTGCACCCGCCCGCTGATCCGGGCCAACACCGCCTTGCGCGCTTCGTCCATCATTGCGTCCGTCATCGTCGCCCCTGCCGCTCCGCCGTTACGCGGAAGCCTCTACCCGCTTGCGCTCCTCCTCGTCCAGCAAGGCTTTGCGCGACAGTTTGCCGATCATGGTTTTCGGCAGCTCGTCGCGGAACTCCACCTGTTTGGGCATTTCAATCGGCGACAGCTTGTCCTTCAGGAAGTCGATCAGCGCGTCCGCCGTCAGGCTCTGGCCGTCATCGACACGGACATAGGCCTTCACCGTCTGGCCGCGATACTCGTCGGGGACGCCCGCCACCACGCATTCGGCGACGGCCGGGTGCAGATAGATCGCCTCCTCCACATTGCGCGGGTAGACGTTGAAGCCGCTGCACAGGATCATGTCCTTGATGCGGTCCACAATGGTGGTGAAGCCGTCTTCGTCCATGACGCCGACGTCGCCGGTGTGCAGCCGCCCGTCGATCAGGGTTTGCGCCGTTTCCTTCGGCTTGCGCCAATAGCCCTTCATCACCTGCGGACCACGGATGCAGACCTCGCCCTTTTCGCCGATGGGCAGGACGCGGCGCGGTTCGTCCAGGCTGACGATCTCGATCACCGTGCCGGGCAGCGGCAGGCCGATGGATCCCTTCTTGGTCGGGTGCAGCACCGCCGGATTGACGGTGGCGACCGGCGAGGATTCCGACAGGCCGTAGCCCTCGACCAGCGTGCAGCCGGTGGTCCGCTCGAACGCCTCCTTCACCTCCAGCGGCAGCGGGGCGCCGCCGGACATGCAGAAGCGGATCGACGACAGATCATACTCGGCCAGCCGCTTGTGATGGTTGATCGCGGTGTAGATGGTCGGCACGGCGGGGAACAGGGTGATCCGCTCCTTGGCCAGCGTCTCCATCACCTGGTCCAACTCGAAACGCGGCAGCAGGACGATTTCCGCGCCGATGTGCAGGCCGAAATTCATCACCGTGGTCATGGCGAAGACATGGAACAGCGGCAGCACGCCCAGCAGCTTGTCCGCCTCGTCGGGATCGTTCGGGCGGCAGGCCCGCGCCTTGTACCAGACGGCGCACTGCACCGTGTTGGCGTAGAGGTTGGCGTGGGTCAGCATCGCTCCCTTCGGCACGCCGGTGGTGCCGCCGGTGTATTGCAGCACCGCCACATCCTCGCGCGCGTCGATGGCGACCGGGGTCGGTCGTCCGTCATTGTCGATCAGCTTGGCGAAGGGCAGATGGCGGTCGTCGTTGGGAATCGCCGCGATCTCCGCCCGTTTGGCGATGGGAAACAGCCAGTTCTTCGGGAAGGGCAGGATGTCGGCCATCTTGCAAATGACCAGCCGCTTCAGCCGCGTTTCCGTCAGCATCCGCGCCATCTTGTCGTGCAGCAGCTTCAAATCCAGCGTCACCATCAGGCTGATGTCGCTGTCGTTGATCTGGTGGATCAACTCGCGCTCGGCGTAGAGCGGGTTGAAATTCACCACCACGCCCCCGGCCTTCAAGATGCCGAAGAAGCAAATCACGTAATAGGGCGTGTTGGGCAGAAACAGCCCGACCCGCGTTCCCTTGACGACGCCCGCCGCCTGGAAACCGCGCGCCGCCTTGTCCACCAATTGGCCGATGGCGCGGTAGCTGTATTTTTTGCCCAGAAAATTCACACAGGTCTGGTCGGCGTGGCGGGCCACCGCGTCGTCGATCAACGAGGGCAGCGGCAGGGCCGGAATCGGCATCGCCCAATCCACCCCCGGCGGGTAGGAGGCCAACCACGGAAAATCGGTTGCAAGCTTGGCCGCGTCGCCCATGCGCGTTCACTCCCATCTGCGTTTTTCGGGGGCCATTCTCAGACGGCCGTTGCGGCAATCCTATACCCTATAGGGCAGGCCTGTCCCGTTTGACTTGCAGATGGTGATGGGAACGCCACGGACAAGGGAAGGAAAAGGTCAGCGCAGGCGCTGCGCCGTCTCCACCGCCATCCATTCGGCCAGCGCCGCGTCCTCGCCATCGGTGAAGACGGCGACCGACAAGGGTTGCGGACCAGGAAAATGATAGGCTGCCGGGGTGATGCCCGGACCGCCGCCGGTGTGCCCCCAGGAACTCCCCGCCTGTGGATCCAACTCCACCATCAAGCCCAGCCCATAGGACGGTTCGACCCAGGGCCGACCGCCCATCGGCGCGTTGACCGGCAGGCCCGCGCGCATCCGTCGCGACAGCGAATCGGGCAGATAATCGGGGTTGGACAGGCCATGGACAAAGCGGGCGGCGTCCTGCGCCGTCATGGCGACCACGCCATGGGCCACCCAACCGGGATGGTAAGGTTCGGCGACCGGGGATTCGCCAAAGACCGAACTCGGACCAAACAGCAAGCCGTCGAGATCCTTCGCCCGCTCCGCCACATTGGCCGAGGTCAGACCCAGCGGTCCGAACACCTCTTGCCGCAGCACCGCGTCAAAGGGCGCGCCGCCCGCCCGCGTCAGAAGACGACGGATCAGCAGATAGCCGATGTTGGAATAGGCGAAGGCGCCGATGGGCGGCCCGACGACCCCGCAACGGGCGAGAAACTCCGCCTCGCTCCACGGCGCCTGGCCAGCCGCCACCGCCGCGTGATAGTCCCGCCGCCCGCCGTAATCGGGCAGCCCGGCACGATGCCCAAGGATCCGCGCCACCGTCACCGACTCCGGTCGGTCGGCCAGCTCCGGCAACCAAACCTCCGCCGGGCCGTCGAGATCGACCACGCCGCGCGCCGCCAAACGCAACACGGCGGCGGCCATCATGCTTTTGGTCAGGCTGTAAACCAGCCCCCGAACGTCGGGCGACGGTCGGATCGCCGCCTCTCCGCGACGAGCCAGCCCGACGGTCCAACTGCGCGCGCCGGTGTGAATCGAAATCACCGCCACGCGGGCTGTCCCGCCACCGCTCGCCATTCCCGCCGTGGAGGCCGCATCCTCGTTCAACAGGCCTTGCAGCGTGTCGATCAACACCGCCATCCGGGCTGGATCGTCCAACGCGTTGGCCATCGCCTGTTCCTTTCCCATCATCCATCGCATCCACAGCCGTGACGCTAAGAATGAGGAAATTTCAGCCCAGAAACAGTGGGTGCGCTCCCATTGGGGGCGCGCGCAAGGGGGACGTTAACCAAACTCAAAAATCTCCGGCCTCGCCGACCGGCCACGTCTTTGGAGCCGACCATCATAATAAGGGAGAAACCGATGTTGATCGGATGAAAATTAAGCTCATAGTGACGGACCATTGTTTTGTTGGCGCAACAAATGAGTGGAGCTTCCACAAATTACGCCGCGCCGCACAAACACACAGAACTCCAAGCTATTCCAAGGGAATACAAGGAGGCTTATCGTGCTCCAAATCAAAGCCTTTTTGGCGCTGTTCGGTGTCTGCTGCGCTGCGTTGTTCGGCCCGTCTGGGCTGTCGATCCCGACGGCTCAGGCGCAAACCGCCGTCCTGCGCATCGCCACAGACCAGGAAAAGGAAGGCGGCTACCTCGTCGACATCACGCAGGCCGCGTTCCAGCGCGCCGGGTATCAGGTCGAGTTTTCCTTCGTTCCCTGGGCCAGGGCCTTGGATGGGACGATCAAGGGCCATTACGACGTGCTGATGGCCGCTTATTTCACCTCGGAACGCGCCAAGCTGATCGCCTACACCGAGCAGATCGGCTCAGTGGAGGTTTATTTTTGGAAACGGGCCGACGCCGTCATCCCCTACAACAGCCTGGACGACGTCAAGAATTTGACCATCGGTTTCGTCCGCAACTCGGTGGTCAACGACGAGTTCAACGCCCGTCTGCCGACCCTCAACATCGAATACGCGAACAACGGCGAGATCAATCTGCTGAAACTCATCGCCGGAAAAATTGATCTGTTCGTCGAAAAACGGGAGTTGGTCGAAGTTCTGTTGAGCAAGAAACACCCCGCCGATCAAGGCAAGGTTCAGCCGCTGGGCGCGCCGTTGATGTCAGGGAAATTTTACAATTGCGTGTCGCGCGTCCGTCCCGATTGGGAAAAGATCCTGGCGGATTTCAACGACGGCTTGCGCGCCATCCGCGCCGACGGCACGGAAAAAGCCATTTTGATGAAACACGGTCTGGCGACAAGCTGACGCCAGCCCCCTTGACGGCGACGCAAGGCCAAGGAGCGGAAACCCCACCCCTTGGCCTTTGGGCGCGCCGTCAGTCCCGCTTGACCGTGTCGCTGTTCAGCGCCGCTTGCGCTGCGGCGAGACGAGCGATCGGCACGCGATAGGGTGAGCAGGACACGTAATCCAGCCCAATCGACTCGCAGAAGGTGATCGACGCCGGATCGCCGCCATGCTCGCCGCAGATGCCCAGCTTGATGGTTGGGCGGGTCGCCCGACCACGCTCAGCGGCAAGACCGATCAACTCGCCCACGCCGACGGTGTCGAGCGTTTGGAACGGGTCATGCTCCAGGATGCCCTGGCGCTGATAATCCGGCAGGAAATTGCCCGCGTCGTCGCGCGACAGGCCGAAGGTGGTCTGCGTCAGATCGTTGGTGCCGAAGGAGAAGAACTCCGCCGCCTCCGCGATGTCGCCAGCCCGCAGGGCGGCGCGCGGCAACTCGATCATCGTGCCGACCAGATATTCGATCTCCTGGCCGGTCGAGGCCTTGACCTCGACGGCGGCCTTGTCGATCACCGCCTTCAGGATGTCGAACTCCTTCTTGGTCATGACCAGCGGGATCATCACCTCCGGAATCACCGTCGAACCGCTGGTCTTGGAAACCTCGGCGGCGGCGGCGAAGATGGCGCGGGCCTGCATCTCGTAAATCTCCGGGTAGGAGATGCCGAGACGGCAGCCGCGATGACCCAGCATCGGGTTGGCTTCGTGCAGTTGCGTCACGCGATGGCGCACCCGCAGCGGATCCGTGCCGGTGGCCTTGGCGACTTCCGCCATGTCCTCGTCCGTGTTGGGCAGGAACTCGTGCAGCGGCGGGTCGAGCAGGCGGATCGTCACCGGCAGCCCGGCCATGATCGTGAAGAGATCGACGAAATCCCGCTTCTGGAACGGCTCCAGCTTGGCCAGCGCCGTGCGGCGGCCCTCTTCGCTTTCCGCCAGGATCATTTCGCGCACGGCCAGGATGCGGGCCGGATCGAAGAACATGTGCTCGGTCCGGCACAGACCGATGCCCTCGGCCCCGAACTTGCGCGCGGTGCGGGCGTCCAGCGGGGTTTCGGCGTTGGTGCGGATCTTCATGCGGCGGATGCTGTCGGCCCAGCCCATCAGCGTGGCGAAATCGCCCGACAATTCCGGCTGGATCGTCGGCACTTCGCCCAGCATCACCTCGCCGGTCGAACCGTCGATGGTGACGACGTCGCCGTCCTTGATGGTGACGCCGCGCACCGACATCTGCTTGGTCTTGTAGTCGATCCGCAACTCGCCGGCGCCCGACACGCAGGCCCGGCCCATGCCGCGCGCCACGACCGCCGCGTGGCTGGTCATGCCGCCCCGGCTGGTCAGGATGCCGCGCGCCGCGTGCATGCCGTGGATGTCTTCCGGCGAGGTTTCGATGCGGCAGAGGATGACCGAATCGCCCACGGCGGCCATCTGTTCGGCCTCGTCGGCGTTGAACACCACCTTGCCCGACGCCGCGCCCGGCGAGGCGGGCAGGCCCTTGGCGATCACCTTGCGGTCGGCCTTGGGGTCGAGCGTCGGGTGGAGCAACTGGTCGAGCGAGGCCGGATCGATGCGCTTGACCGCCTCGTTCTTGTCGATGACGCCCTCGTTGGCGAGATCGACGGCGATCTTCAGCGCCGCTGGCGCGGTGCGCTTGCCGTTGCGGGTTTGCAGCATGAACAGCTTGTTCTGCTGGACCGTGAATTCGATGTCCTGCATGTCGCGGTAATGCAGTTCCAGCTTGAGGCGAACCTCGTTGAGCTGGTTGAACACCTCCGGCATCACCTCTTCCATGGCGGGGAGGTCGGACTTGTTGGCGATCTTGCCCGCGACGGTTAGATGCTGCGGCGTGCGGATGCCGGCCACCACGTCCTCGCCCTGGGCGTTGACCAGATATTCGCCGTAAAAGGCGTTCTCGCCGGTGGACGGGTTGCGGGTGAAGGCCACGCCGGTGGCGCAATCTTCGCCCATGTTGCCGAACACCATGCATTGCACGTTGACGGCGGTGCCCCAGCTCGCCGGGATGTCGTGCAGGCGGCGGTAGGTGATGGCCCGCGCGTTCATCCACGAACCGAACACCGCGCCCACCGCGCCCCACAATTGTTCCTGGACGTCCTGCGGGAAGGGCGTGCCGAGTTCGCGTTCGACCGCCTTCTTGTAATCCTCGATCACGGCCTGCCAGTCGGCGGCGCTCAGATCGGTGTCGAGGCTGTAGTTCTTGTCGCGCTTGTGACCGTCGAGGATGTCCTCGAAATGGTGATGCTCCACGTCCAGAACGACGTTGGAGTACATCTGGATGAAGCGGCGGTAGCTGTCATAGGCGAAACGCCCGTCGCCCGAGCGCAGCGCCAGACCGCGCGCCGTGGCGTCGTTGAGGCCGAGGTTGAGGACCGTGTCCATCATGCCCGGCATCGAGGCCCGCGCGCCCGACCGCACCGAGACCAGCAGCGGATTGGCCGGATCGCCGAATTTGGCGTCCATCGCGTTTTCCAACCGGGCGATGGCGTCGGCCACCTGGGTTTTCAGCTCCGGCGGATAGGCGCGACCGTTGGCGTAAAAATAGGTGCACAGGTCGGTCGTGATGGTGAAGCCGGGGGGAACCGGCAGGCCCAGATTGGCCATTTCCGCCAGGTTGGCGCCCTTGCCGCCCAGCAGATTCTTCATCTCGGCCCGTCCTTCGGTGGCGCCGCCGCCGAAGCTGTAGACCCACTTGCTCTCACCCTGGCTCGCCATCGCAGAAATCCTCGCTCGCCCAATGGTCATCCGGGACCGGCCTCGCGTGGTCAACGCAATTGACCGGCTGTCCGCTGGCGCCACCTTCTATCGCCCCAGCCCCGGGGATACAAGCCGGTCGCGCGCCAAAGCGCCGCTTCAGGCCATCCCCCATGCGTAGGGGAGGCTTGCGAATCCAGCAATTCCGGGCGGGACGCCCCAGTCACGCCGCGTCGGCGGCCTCCGCCAGCCCAAGAAAGGCCGGAAGCTCATGAACGACGACGAAGGTCGGGATTGGTTCCAGGAAGGCCCGCATCCGCCCCTTGTCGAGAAAACGCTCACGGAAGGCCGACCGCTCGAACAGCGGCCCCAGCTTCGGCACGATGCCGCCCGCGATGTAGACGCCGCCGCGCGCGCCCAGCGTCAGCGCCAGATTGCCCGCCACCGTGCCCAGCATGGCGCAGAACATCGCCACCGCCTCGACGCACAGCGAATCGCTGTCGGACAGGGCCGACTCGGTGATCTGGGCCGGGGTCCATTCCACCGCGCCGCCGCCCTCCAGCGCCGTCAGCGCGCTGTGCAGATTGACCAGCCCCGGCCCCGACAGCACCCGTTCCGCCGAAACATGGCCGAAGCGGTCGCGCAGATGCGCCAACACCGCGCCCTCCCGCTCATTGGCCGCCGCCATGGTGACGTGTCCGCCCTCCCCGGCCAGCGCCGACCAGCGTCCATCCGCCCCCGGCACCAGCCCCGACACGCCCAGCCCGCTGCCCGGCCCCAGAACCGCGACGACGCCGCCCGGTTTGGCCTCGCCGTCGCCGATCAAACGGCGGTCGCTGCGGGCCAGACGCGGCACCGACAGGGCCACGGCGGTGAAATCGTTGATGACCGCCAGCCCGTCCAGCCCCAAGGCGTCGCGCGTCCGCCCGATGGAAAATTGCCAGACCAGATTGGTCATGGCGACGTGATCGGACGTGACCGGCCCGGCGACGGCGAAGGCGCCACGGCGCGGGCGACCGGGCGTCCCTGCCTCGGCCAGCCCGACCGCCGCCAGATAGGCGCGCGCGGCGTCCTCCAACGACGGATGGTCGGCGCAGCGCAAAATCCGCACGTCGCGGATGTCGCGCCCCTCGATCAGGCCAAAGCGCGCGTTGGTGCCGCCGATGTCGGCGACCAAAATCGGGGGAGATGCGGTGTGGGTCATGGGTCCGGCCTGCGGTCAACAGGGTCTTTGGGAGGAGCGGAGACGAAAGAGCCGTCCCTTGGCGTGAGCGCCCCTGTGAATCCTTGCGAATCTGGCACGCCGCGCCGCCCTTGGCGACCAGTTTTACATGTTGCGTCGCAGCAATTTTTGGATGGAGTCTGCTTTGTCAGTCACACGATCACGATACTTTAGAACCATGACAAATAAGAATAATTTTTTATCTCTTGAAGCCGAAAGCCCCCAGGATCATATTGTGCAGTGCGGCATCGGTTCCGTCCTCGACGGGGCCGCTGGCGTAACGCACTTCTTGGGCGTTTCCTCCCTAGACTTGAGGCCGCAGGTTCGCCCTGCGGCCTTTTTTCTGGCCGCCGCGACGCGATAGGGGAGAAAACGCCTCAGCGCGGTTCCAGCCCGTCGCCCGGCAACGCGCCCAGCGTGTTGACCAGTTCGCCCATGTGGCGGGCCAACACGTCCAGGAAGGGCAAGCGGGTCAAGGCGGCCTCGTCCATGTACAGCGCCCGGGCGATCTCGATCTGAAGGGTGTGGACGCCCTGGCGCGGGCGTCCGTAATGGCGGGTGGTGTAGCCCCCGGCGTAGGGGTTGTTGCGGTTCACCCGATAGCCCAGCCCCGACAAAAAGCCGTCGGCGGCGTCGATGATGGCGGGGGCGCAGGCGTTGCCGTAGCAATCGCCCAGCACGATGTCGGGCCGGTTGCGCCCGCGATCCGGCGCCGGGCCGGGCGACGGCATCGAATGGCAATCGATCAGCAGCGCGTGGCCAAAGGCGGCGCGGGTGTCGTCCACCAGACGGCGCAAAGCGTTGTGGTAGGGGGTGTAGCAGGCGTTGATGCGGGCCTGCGCCTCGGCGAAGCGCAGGCGGCGCTTGTAGATGTCCTCGCCGTTGGCGACCACGCGGGCGATGGTGCCAAGCCCGGCGGCGACGCGCGGCGAGCGGGTGTTGACGTAGGCGGGCAGCGGATCGACGAACATGTCGGCGTCGAGTTCATAGGCCTCGCGGTTGGCGTCCAGATAGGCGCGCGGAAACAGCGCCCGGATCAACGGCACGCCCAGCGCCGGGGCGAAGGCGAAGATCTCGTCGACGAAGCAGTCTTCCGATTTGCGCAGCGCCCGCGCGTCGAGCCGCGCGGCGGCCAGGAAATCCGCCGGATACTGGTTGCCGCTGTGCGGCGAGGCCAGCACGAGCGGGTGGGTCTGGCGCGTCGGGGCCAGAATGTCAAAGGCCGGAATCCGTCCGGCGTCGGCGTCGCTGTGCGCATCCATGATGGGTTCTGATGTACTGGAGGCGGCGCGCCCTGTCACGAACCGGCGCCCGTCCCAGCGCGCCTTCGCCGAAAAAACGCGCCGCTCGCCACAAAGCGAAACAAAAGGCTTGCCAGCCCGCGCGGATGCGGCTAAAAACCCGCCCACGCCGAACGGAGCGTCGCTGACAGCGCCGCGCCGAACGACGACAAGGATGGGCGCGTAGCTCAGCGGGAGAGCACTACGTTGACATCGTAGGGGTCACTGGTTCAATCCCAGTCGTGCCCACCATCCACGAGGCCCCAAGGCGAACCCTTGGGGCCTCGACCATTTTCGGAGCCTTCTTTTCGCTCTTGCGCCGGTCGTCGGTCGTCTCGTGTTTTTCTCGCGGTTTTCGCGTCAACAGCGCTTGCGTCATTCGGTTGGTTTGCGTATAAGGCGCGCTCCCTTGCGCGGGTGTAGCTCAGTTGGTTAGAGCGCCGGCCTGTCACGCCGGAGGCCGCGGGTTCAAGTCCCGTCACTCGCGCCATCATGGTCTCGTAGCTCAGCGGGAGAGCACTACGTTGACATCGTAGGGGTCACAGGTTCAATCCCTGTCGGGACCACCATTCACGAGGCTCCAAGGCGACCCCTTGGAGCCTCGACCCATTTCAGGCCTCACTTTTTCAGAGCGCGACGTTCAGAACCCGTCGCGCACGACCGTGAAGTCGCGGTCATGGCCCAGCGCCGGGACCATGCGGCGGGCCTCCTCGACGCGGGCCATGTCGAGATCGGCGGTGATGACACCCACCTCCTCGCCCGCGTCGGCCAACACCTCGCCCCAGGGCGCGATGATGAGGGAATGGCCGTAAGTCTGCCGCCCCTCGTCGTGCGTGCCGGTTTGCGCCGGGGCGACCACGAAGCAGCCGGTTTCAATGGCGCGCGCCCGCAACAGCGTGTGCCAATGCGCCCGCCCGGTCGGCACGGTGAAGGCGGCGGGGGCGGTGATGATCGACGCCCCGGCCTTGGCCAAGGCGCGGTGCAGGTAAGGAAAGCGCACGTCGTAGCAAATCGTCATGCCGACGCCGCCCCACGGCGTGGCGGCGACCACGGCGCGCTCGCCCGGTCGGAAGGTCGCCGATTCGCGGTAGCTCTCGCCATCCTTCAGATCCACGTCGAACATGTGGATCTTGTCGTAATGGCTGACGGCTTGACCTTGCGGGTTGAACAGATAGCTGCGGTTGGCGACCCGCTGGTCGTCCTGCAACACCCCCAGCGTGCCCGCCAGAATCCACGCCCCGGTTTCCCGCGCCAGATCGGCGAAGAAGGGGACGCCGGGATGTTCGGCCTCAACCTTCACCCGCGCCATGGTTTTGGCGCGGCCCTGGACGATCCAGCCGACATTCTCCGGCAGGGTGATGAACTCCGCCCCGGCGTCGCGCGCCCGGCGGACCAGATCGCCCGCCGCGTCGAGGTTGGGTTGCAGTTCGGTTCCGGCGTTGACCTGGACGCAGGCCGCCTTGACGACGGCGCTCACGCCGCGACTCCCAGCAGGGCGTCAAGCTTGCCCTGGCGGTCCAGTTCGTGGATGTCGTCGCTGCCGCCATAGGGCGCGCCGTCGATGAAGATCTGCGGCACGGTGGTCCGCCCCTCGGCCCGTTGCACCATCTCGCCTCGGCGGCCCGGCTGCTCGTAAAGGTCGATTTCCTGATAGGTCACGCCCTTGCTCTGCAACAGGCGCTTGGCGCGGGAGCAATAGGGGCAGAAGGGGGTGGTGTAGATGACGATCTCGGCCATGCGAGAGGCTCCTGGAAAGTCGGCCCGAACAGTTTGGAACCATTGTAAAAGAACCGCCGAAGCGACGCCAGAAGCGCCGCCGGACGGTCTGCCATGCCCGTCAGCTTTTCACGACGCGGGCCAGAGTCAAGACGTCCACCCGCGCCGCCCCGGCCTTGGTCAGCACCCGCGCGCATTCGGCCAGCGTCGCCCCGGTGGTCAGCACGTCGTCAACCAACACCACCCGCCGCCCCGTCACCGACAGACCGCCGCGCAGGCGGAACGCCCCCTTGACGTTGCGGTGACGCTCCGACCGGCCCAAGCCGCCCTGGGTCGGGGTGGCGCGCTGGCGGACCAGCGCGTCGGGAATCGTCGCGACGCCGGTTTGTTTCGCCAAGGCCTGGGTCAGCAGAGCCGCCTGGTTGTAGCGGCGGCGGAACAGCCGCAGCCGGTGCAGCGGCACCGGAACCAGAAGATCGGCGTCCTCCAACAGTTCCCGCCCGGCGCGCGCCAGCCACCCGGCGTAGGCCCCGGCGGCGTGGATGCGGTCGCCATGTTTGAAGCTCAACACCAGCGGGCGGCTGCCGTCGTCATAGACCAGCACGGCGCGGGCGCGGGCGAAGGGCGGCGGTTCGGCCAGACAGGCCCCGCAATGGACGCCCGCCTGCGCCTCATACTCGAAGGGCAGGCCGCAGCAGGCGCAAAAGGGCGGCGCGACGAAGGTCAAGCCGGTCCAGCAGGCGGCGCAAAGACCGCCCTGCCGGTCCACCGACGCGCCGCAGGACAGGCAACGCGGCGGCAACAGGGCGTCGAGCAGCGCGGTGGACGCGGCGGCGGCCAACCGAGCGAGCGCGCGGGGGGCGGTCATGGCGGGCGGGCGCCGTCACTGCAACATGGCGATGCGTTCAAAAATAATAAGCGTGTAGTCGCGCAAGGCGATGAAGATGGCCGGGCCGGTGACAAACAAAATCGCCAGCGTCGCAAAGATCTTCAGATCCTGCTGGATTGAGGATTCATTGATGTTTGTGACCGATTGGAAAATCGTCAGCGCGGCGGCCAACCCTGCGGTGATGGCCAACGTCGGAAAGGTGATCTTGATGATGACGATCAACGCCTCATAAGTCACGGCGACGGCTTCATCAATGCCCATGCGGAACGCATCCCCCTGCACGACCGGCGCGTCCAACAGCCCGGCCCGAAGAAAACTCACGCCGACACTCTAGCACGCGCGCGTCGTCGCGCCGACGCTTGAGGGCGGCGGCGGCTGCGTTATAGTGCCGGGCATGACGACCCCCGACCGCATGACCGTTTTTGACCGCGCGCTCGTCCGCCGCCGCCGCGACCGCGCCGTCCCGAATTTCTCCGACCATTCCTTTCTGTTCGACGAGGTCGCCGAGCGACTCGCCGACCGGCTGGAGGATGTGCTGCGCCCCTTCCCGTTGGCGCTGGACGTCGGTTGCCACGACGGGGCGGTGGGCCGGGTTCTGGCCGGTCGCAAAGGGATCGAGCGTCTGATCGCCTGCGATCTGGCTCCGGGCTTCGCCCGCGCCGCGCGGGGACTGGCCGCCGACGAGGAGTTTTTGCCCTTCGCGCCGGACAGCTTTGATCTGGTGGTCAGCAACCTCAGCCTGCATTGGGTCAACGACCTGCCGGGCGCGTTGCTGCAAATCCGCCAGATCCTGAAACCCGACGGCTTTTTTTGCGGCGCCATGCTGGGCGGCGACACGTTGATCGAGCTGCGCCGCTGTCTTTACGAAGCCGAAATGGCGGTGTCGGGCGGCGTGTCGCCGCGCGTGTCGCCCTTCGCCGAGATCAAGGACGCGGGCGGGCTGTTGCAGCGCGCCGGATTCGCCCTGCCGGTGGTGGACAGCGACACGCTGACCGTCACCTATTCCGACGCCTTCGCCCTGATGCGCGAGCTGCGCGGCATGGCCGAAAGCAACGCCGTTCTGGCCCGGCGCAAGGTTCCGGCGACGCGCGGCCTGCTGTTCGACGCCGCCCGCCGCTACGCCGACCTCTACGCCGAACCGGACGGGCGGATCCCCGTCACCTTCCAGATCCTCTATCTGGCCGGATGGTCGCCGCACGAAAGCCAACAGCAGCCACTGAAACCGGGCAGCGGTGAAATCCCCTTGGGGCAAGCTCTGAAAAACGGGAACGGATCGTTGTCGTAACGGTCGTGGACGACGTGGAGAGCGGCTTGGCTCAGGCCACCAGCCTCCACGCCATCCAGCCGAGAACGCCCGCGTTGACCAGCATGATCGCCGGGGCGACGCGGGCCACCGCCGTCCGCCAGGTCCGCCCGGCGAGATGCCCGGCCAGCCCAACCGCCAGCAGGCTGGGAATTGTTCCGACAACGAAACAAATCATGCCCAGAGCGCCGCTCAACGCGCTGCCGCTGGCCGCCGCCACCGCGACCGCGCCGTAAAGCAGCCCACAGGGGATGAATCCCAACGCCACGCCCAGACCATAGCCGCGCCAACCGACCGGGTTGCCGAACAGCGGACGGGCCAGACCGGACACCCGGTCGCTCCACCAGCGCGCGCCGCCGCCCAATCGCGGCAGAAAAGTCACAGCGCTTTTCGTTGCGTATCCGAAAAAAAACAACGCTGCAAAAGCCAGAAGCGCCACCGACAACCAGCGCAACCCCGGCAGCGCCCCGACATGCCCGGCCACCGTCGCCGCGACCGCGCCAATCACCGCGTAGGTCGTTCCACGACCGAAATGATATGGCAGAACCGCCGCGCCGGTCAGACGATGAAACTCCGACATCCGCGACAACGGCACTTGCTCCAGCCGGGCGGACACCTGGGCCAGAACGAAGGGGCCGCACATGCCCGCGCAATGGCTGACGCCGCCGACCAACCCCGCCGTCAGCAAAGCGAGAAACAGCCCGCCGTCGCGGTCAATGACCAGGACGCACTGATTCAAACCATCATGCAGCAGTGACAAGGCGTCCAAAACGCGATCTCCAACAGGCGGCGGCCACGGTCAATCATGGTGGGCGGCGGGTACACCCGGCCATGACGTGGGTCAACCCATTTGCGGGCGGAGTCGGGTTCGGACGGAACGGCGCAATGGAAGGGTGGACGGCGGCGGCAAACCGCGCGGCGGCGGCGCGCTGGCGAGAAACCACCAAAGCCCCAGCGCGATCAAGACCAGCTTGACCAACAGAAACAACGCGATGTGGCGGGCAAGCGGGTTGCGGAGCATGATCGTCCGGGCAAAGGTCGGTTGCGGTCGCAAAGGCCGAACTGGCAAAGGGGCGGCGCTTTTGGCTAGTATCCCCCTTACCCATCGGTCAAGGCCACACGCAATCGGTTCCACACCGGCCCGCCGATGCGCCGGAAGCCAGAGAAAGAGGACGTTCCACCATGAAGCGGCTGTTGCTTGCCTGCGTCATCGCCTTGGGGATGAACGCCCCGGCGCACGCCCAGATCAGCCTGTTCCAGGACACCACCCTGATGCAGGCCGTCTCCAAGGGGGACATCACCGGGCTGAAATCCCAATTGCTGAAGGGGGAAAACGCCAACCAGACCGACGCCTACGGCAAAACGGCGCTGATGACCGCCATCGGTCTGTCGAACCCGACCATGGTCTCTCTGCTGCTCAACGGCGGAGCCAGCGCCAACCGCACCGACAAGGCGGGCAACACCCCCCTGCTGCTGGCGGTGGAGGCGGGACACGCGGACATCGTCGACATTCTGTTGAAAAAAGGCGCCAAGGTCGACCAGGACAACCGCGAGGGGCTGACCCCGCTGATGGTCGCCGCGCGCAGCGGTCGGCCAGAGATCGTGGATCGGCTGCTCAAGAGCGGCGCCAAGGTTGACCGCTCTGACTTCACCGGGCGCACCGCGTTGAACTGGGCGGAGGATGGGCGCAACGCCCGCGTCACAACGCTGCTGCGCTCAGCGGGCGCCCGCTGAGCGGCGCGGCGATGATCGGCGTCGCCTTTGGCGGTCCCGGCCCGTTGTTGATCCTGCTGCTGGCGTTGCTGATCGACGCGGTGTTCGGCGATTGGCTCGACCGGATCCTGCCCGATCCGGTCCGGCTCGCCAACCGCTTCTGCAACGCCGCCGACGCCCGGTTGAACCGGGTGGAGCGCGGACCGACGGATCGGCTGGCGCGCGGCGCGCTGGTGATTCTGACGCTGGTTCTGATCGCCGGACTGATCGGGTTGCTGACCCAATGGATCGGCGGCCAGGGTCGCGGCTGGCTGATCGAGCTGTTGGTCGTGCTGTGCGGCGTGCGCGGACGCGCCGCCTGGACGCGGATCCGCGCGGTGCGCCGCGCCCTGGACAGCGGCGGGGCGGTCGCCGGGCAGGTCGCGATTCAGACGTTGACCCGTCGTCACGCCTATGGGCTGGACGAGCACGGCGTCGCCCGCGCCGCCGTCGAGGCCGCCGCCCGCGCCTTCGCCCGCAAATTGGTGGCCCCGGTCTTCGCCTACGCCCTGCTTGGCGCGCCGGGTCTGTTGATCTGGACCGCGATGGACGGGGCCGACGCCGCGCTGGGCAGCCCCGGCGTCCGACACTCGCGGTTCGGCCTGACCGCCGCCACGCTGGACGACGCGCTGAACGCCCTGCCCGCCCGGCTGGCGGCGCTGTTGCTGGCGCTGGGCGCGCCCTTCGTCGGTTCAGCCAAAATCGGCGAGGCTTTTCGCACGATGGCGCGCGACGCCCGCAAGCATCCCTCGCTGAACATGGGCTGGCCCATCGCGGCGATGGCCGGGGCGCTGGGCCTGTCGCTGGGCGGCCCCCACCGCGACGGCGGCGTGGTCATCACCGAGGCTTGGATCGGCGACGGTCGCGCCCGCGCCGCGCCCGCCGACATTGGCCGGGCGCTGGCGCTCTACGCCGTGGCCGCGCTGCTGCTGGTCGGGCTGGTCGCCTTGCTGATGACGGGGTTGGCGTCGGTCTGATCGGGGGGAGCTGATCGGGGGACAGGCCCGATAAAGATTCCGCATCCGGTCATAAGCGACGCGCATGGCTCAAACCATACGCCCGATCAACAATAGGGATCGCTCAAACCTTCCGCCGCGAAGGCGGCGCGCACGGCGGGACGGGCCAGAACGCGGGCCAGATACGGCGCCAGATGGGGCCGTTCGCGCGCCGGACGGGCCATGAAGCGGGTCCAACGGCACAGCATGAACAGATAAGAGTCGAGCGCCGAATAGCCGCCCGCCAGCATCCAATCCCGCCCGGCCAGCGCGTGGTCCAGCCCGTCGAATTGGTCGCTGATCCGGGATTCCGCCATCGCCTTGACGCTGGCTTGCGCCGCCGCGCCCTCGGCGAAACGCTCCGGGTAGAAGTAGAGCATCATGTCGGCCTGGACGGTGTTCGTCAGATAGATCAACCACTTGTAGAACTCAGCCCGCTCCGGCGCGCCGACCGGCGGGACCAATCCAGCGCCGGGGTTGGCGTCGGCCAGATGCAGGCAAATGGCGGCGGCCTCATACAGGACAAGCGCGCCATCGACCAGCGTCGGCACACGGCCATGCGGATTCAACGCCAGATACCCCGGCTGTTTGTGTTCGGCCTTGTCGCGGTCCAGCAGAACCAGATCGAAGGGCGCGCCAATCTCCCGCAACAGGATGTGCGGGGCCATGGCGGCGCTGCTGGCGATGGCGTAGAGCGTGGGCATCAAGCCTCTCCCTTGGTGACGGGAACCGCCCCGGAAACCGTGGGGCGGTTTGCCCATCGGCATAACCCGCGCCCTCGAAACGGTCCAGCCTCCCCCAGGCGGCGCATGGCACGCTTGATCGTGACGCGGGTTTGTCGGCATGACGAACTGTGCGTATGATCGCCGTCAGCGTTTAACAAATCGAACACCCCCGCGCAAACACGAGGCGCGCCGACACGAGGCGCGCCAACAAGGGGGGTTCGCCGGACCGGAGCAGGAAGAACAGCATGAGCGCGATCGGCAACTCGGCGGCGAGCCGCGACAAGGCCTTTGTCCTCCACCCCTACACCAATCTGCACGCCCACGAGACGCAAGGCCCGCTCATCATCGAGCGCGGCGAGGGCGTGCGCGTGTATGACGACGCCGACAACGCCTACATCGAGGGCATGGCCAGCCTGTGGTGCGTCTCGCTGGGCTGGGGGGAGGAGCGGCTGGTCCAGGCGGCGGCCAACCAGATGCGCAAGCTGTCCAGCTATCACATCTTCGGCCACAAATCGCACGAGCCGGGCATCGATCTGGCGGAAAAGCTGATCGGGCTGGCCCCGGTCCCGATGTCCAAGGTCTTCTTCGCCAATTCCGGGTCCGAAGCCAACGACACCGCCGTCAAGCTGATCTGGTACTACAACAACGCCCTGGGCCGCCCGGACAAGAAGAAGATCCTGGCGCGCGTGCGCGGCTATCACGGCGTGACGGTGGCGACCGCCAGCCTGACCGGCCTGCCGAACAACCACCGCGATTTCGACCTGCCGATCGCCCGCATCGCGCACGCCGATTGCCCGCACCATTACCGCAACGCCAAGCCGGGCGAGAGCGAGGAAGAGTTCGCCACCCGTCTTGCCGAACAGCTTGAGGCGCAGATCCTGGCCGAAGGGCCGGACACCGTCGCCGCGATGTTCTGCGAGCCGATCATGGGCGCCGGCGGCGTCGTGGTGCCGCCCGCGACCTATTACGAGAAGATCCAGGCGGTTCTGAAGAAGTACGACGTCTTGCTGGTCGCCGACGAGGTGATTTGCGGCTTTGGCCGCACCGGCAATTTCTGGGGCAGCCAGACCATGGGCATGCGGCCCGACATCCTGACCTGCGCCAAGCAATTGTCGTCGGGCTATCTGCCGATTTCCGCCGTGATGGTGTCGGACGCGATCTACCGCGCCTGCGTGGACGAGAGCAAGAAGATCGGCACCTTCGGCCACGGCTACACCTATTCCGCCCATCCGGTGGCGGCGGCGGTGGCGCTGGAAACCCTGGCGATCTACCAGGAACGCGACATGATCGGCCATGTCCGCGACGTCGCCCCGCTGTTCCAACGCCGCCTGCGCGCTCTGGCCGATCACCCGCTGGTCGGCGAGGCGCGCGGCGTCGGCCTGATCGGCGCAATCGAGCTGGTGGCCGACAAGACGACCAAGGCGCCCTTCGAGCCGGTGGGCCGCGCGGGCGCCGTGGTGAATGGTCTGGCGCAAGAGCATGGGCTGATCGTCCGCGCCATGGGCGATTCCATCGCCCTCTGCCCGCCGCTGGTCATCAGCGAGGAGGACGTCAACCAGGTGTTCGACCGCTTGGCCAAGGCGCTCGACGCCGCGATCCCGGTCCTGCGCGGGTAAGGATGGACGTGGGGGGAGCGAGGAAGCTCACTCCCCTCTCCGCTTTAAAGCCGCCCGCTCAAACGGCGGCGCGGTCCTTTGGCGGCGGTTAAAAAACGTGCAAGCCCAGATGCTCCCGCATCGGCTCAAAATCCCGATCAGCGTGCAACAGGACATGCCCGCCGGTGATACAGAATGTGCCGATCATCATGTCGATGGTCTTGCGAACCGTAATCCCCTTGGCTCGCAAAGCGCGATAGTTGGCCGCCACCAGAGGCGCCAGCGCGGGCGTCAGCATCGCCTCGACGGCATGAACGCGCAGGATCCGCTCGACGCGCGCAGCCTCCGCCTCGTCGCGCACGCCTTGCAGCACCTCCAACAGCACGACATCGCCCACCAAAATCAGGCCACGCCCGATCAGAGTCCGTAATTTTGCGGTCTGCAACGTTTCACGACGACGGAAAAAATCCACCCAGACGCTGGTGTCGACGACGATCACGCCGCGTCCCCACGCCCCACGCGGCTTTCCGCCAGATCCCCTTGCCAATCGACGGTGCCGAAGAGGCTCAAGGTGCGTTCCTCCTGCTTGAATCGAATCAGGCGACGCAAGGCTTCTTCAACAACGGCCTTTTTCGTGACCAGTCCGGTGGCCGCCATCGCCTCAGCGATCAAGCTATCGTCAATATCGATGTTGGTGCGCATGGCGACCTCCATGTGTATGAATGGTCTCTTTTATACACCCAACCTGCGCGCGCCGAAAGCGCCCGCGCGCGGCAGACCCGCCGCAACCGCAAGGGACAGGGCCGCGCGCCTCATGCGAAGGTGCAATCCGGGTTGGCTTGATTCGCATCAATGCCGGATGGCGCTTTGGCGCCAAAGATGCGATCTTCCCGTTGCGTGGGTTGGATGGAATCTTTCGCTCCGCCCATCCCCGCGCGACAGCCCCGGTGTGGATGACCGCGAACGGAAGCGCGCGATGGATTACGAGAGCTTTTTCCGCAGCCAGATCGCCACCCTGAAACAGGATGGCCGTTATCGCTTTTTCGCCGATCTGGCGCGGCACGCCGGGAATTTCCCGACGGCGACCTTCCGCGATTCCCAGGACCGCGAACGGCAAGTCACCGTCTGGTGCTCCAACGATTATCTGGGCATGGGCCAGCACCCCGCCGTGCTCAAGGCGATGCACGACGCGTTGGACGAGGTTGGGGCGGGCGCCGGCGGCACGCGCAACATCTCCGGCACCAACCGCTATCACGTTCTGCTGGAACGCGAACTGGCCGATCTGCACGGCAAGGACGCCGCCCTGCTCTTCACGTCGGGCTATGTGTCGAACGACGCGACGCTGACCACGTTGGGCAAGATCCTGCCCAATTGCGTGATTTTGTCGGACGCGCTGAACCACAACTCGATGATAACCGGCATCCGCAACTCCGGCGCGGAAAAGCACGTCTTCCGCCACAATGACCCCAAGCATTTGGACGAGTTGCTGTCCAACGTCGCGCCCGACCGGCCCAAGCTGGTGGCGTTTGAAAGCGTCTATTCGATGGACGGCGACATCGCCCCCATTCATGACCTGTGCGACGTCGCCGACAAACACGGCGCCATGACCTATCTGGACGAGGTCCACGCGGTCGGCATGTACGGCCCGCGCGGCGGCGGCGTGGCCGAACGCGACGGCGCGATGGACCGCATCACCATCATCGAGGCGACCTTGGGCAAGGCCTTTGGCGTCCAGGGCGGCTACATCACCGGTTCGGCGGCGCTGATCGACTGCGTGCGCAGCTTCGCCGCCGGGTTCATCTTCTCCACCTCGATGGCCCCGGTCATCGCGGCGGGGGCGCTGGCCAGCATCCGCCATCTGAAAAACAGCCAGACCGAACGCGCCCAGCACCAGGAGCGCGCGGCCAAGCTGAAGCGCCTGTTCGCCGACGCCGGTCTGCCGGTGATGCCCTCGGTCAGCCACATCGTCCCGGTGATGGTCGGCGACGCCCACCGCTGCAAGCAGGCCTCGGACGAGTTGATGGAACGGCACGGCATCTATGTGCAGCCGATCAATTACCCGACCGTGCCGCGCGGGGCCGAACGCCTGCGCTTCACCCCGACGCCGCTGCACAGCGACGCCGAGATGGACCGGCTGGTCGCGGCGCTGCTGGACGTCTGGAGCCGCCTGGATCTGCGTCTGGCCGCCTGAAACGCTGGCCTGAAATCACAAACCTGTTTGCGCGTCGGACCTTTTGTCCTCTGGACAGCGGGCCGACGCGCCCCTATGTTGAGGAGCAGATTGCGAGCCGCTCGCAATCTGCTCTTTTCATTCTCGCCAACCGCGTCGTCTGTCCGACGATCAAGCGCAGGGGTTCGCCATGTACCGTGACAACTCGCTGATGCCGAAAGAGGCGGTGCGCCTCGTCGTCTTGGGCACCTTGATGCAGGATGGGCCGCTGCGCTACGCCGCGCTTGCCGGGTCGGTGCGCCATTTCCTCGACCGCATCGTCGGCCCGTCGCTCGACCTGATGGGCACCTCGCTGGAGATGCTGCGCTACGAGGGGCTGATCGAGGCGCTGGACGGCAGCGGGATGGAGGACAACGCCCTGCTCGGCCCGACCGAGGCCGGACGGGCGGAGTTTGAAACCCTGGTCCGCGCCAACGTCCGCGCGCCGTCGGCGGACGGCATCAACAAGCTCATCATCGCGTTGAAGCTGCGCTTCCTGCATCTGCTCGATTCCGACTCGCAGAAGGAGCAGATCGACAACCTCGTGTCGCTGTGCGAGACGGAGTTGGCGCGGCTGGGCGATCTGCGGCGGGTCAACAGCGCCGATTCCGGCCATTTCGCCGCGTGGCTGGACCGCGACATCGCCCAGGCGGAAGACCGGCTGTCCTGGTTCCAGGATCTGCTGAACCGCCTGTAAGCGTTTCGCAACGATTGCTTGCCAAAATCCGATTGGCGCGACCTTTTTGCCAAAGGTCGCGCCTTCGTTTGTTTCGCCCCCGGATTTTGGTGTAGCGTAGCGCGCATGTGTTTCTGACCGTCCTCAAACAGCCGGAATGTCTCTCCATGGCCTCGATCCTGTCGACCGATGATCTTGAAGACCGCTTGCGCATGGAGTTTGTGGACGACGCGCGCGATCGTCTGGAGGTGATGAACGCCGCCCTGTCCGGTCGCGCCAAGGGAACGCGCAGCGACGCGGAGACCATCGGCGTTCTGCGGTTGGAGGCCCACAATTTCAAGGGCATGGGCACCAGCTTCGGCTATCCCACCGTCAGCCTCGTCGCCCACCGTCTGGAGGATTATCTCAGCGGTTTGAAGCAGTTGGAAGGCAAACAGCTTGCCGACGCCCAGATCTTCATCGACCGCATCGCCGAATTGGTGGACCGCGCCGAACAGCCGCTGTTGGCCGAAACCAACCGCATCATCCGCGCCCTGCCCGTCCGTTACGAATTCCAGGTGACGGACGTCGAGGTCCGCAACGTTGAAATCATGCTGGTGACGCCGTCCAAGGTCGTCGCCAAGAAGCTGGGCGGCGAGTTGGCGGCCTGCGGCTTCCGCACCATGACCGTGACCGACCCCATCGAATCGATCAGCCTGGCGGTGCGCGTGCCGCCCGACATGGTCATCGCCTCGATGGTGATGGACGGGCTGTCGGGCCTGGACCTCATTCGCGGCCTGCGCGCCATGAGCGTGACGCACAACGTGCCGATGGCGCTGTTGACCTCGCTCAATCTCGACAACCCGGCGCTGAAGGAAATCCCGCACGGCGTGTCGGTGATCCGGGTGGGCGAGCATTTCGGCGATGATTTCGCTGCCGTCGTCGCCAAATACAATCTGGGTTGAGCGGCTTCAGTCGAGCCGCCGCGCTTCCCCGGCGCCGTTGATCGCGCAGATCCGCTGCACGACGGCGGGTTTCGGCGCGGCGACCTCCCCCTGTTCAAACGCGACGACGCGCAGGCGGTCGCGGGTCAGATCCAGCAACTCCCCCTCCCGCAACAGAAAATCGGGGAAGGAGGGGCGGCCAAAGCGGGCGTTGCCGATGGCGAAGGTCTCGTAAATCAGAACCCCGCCCGGGGCCAGCGCGTCGAGCAGCGCCGGAAACAGGGGCCGGTGCAGATAGTTGGTCACGACGATCCCGGCGAAAGGCTGGCCGGGCGGCAAGGGCCACGGGCCGCCATCCTCCAGATCAGCCTGAACCAGCGTCACCCCGTCGGTTCCGCCGAGATCGGCCACCCCGCCCAGATCCCGATCCACCCCCACCACCGGGTGACGGCGCTGGTGGAACAGCCGCAGATGCCGCCCCGACCCGCAGGCCAGATCCAGGACGCTGCCGCCCGCCGCGACCAGCGGGGCGAAGCGGATGACCCAAGGCGACGCCGACGGCAAGGACGGATGGGGCGCGGAGGAGTGTGAATCGGTGGTCACGTTGGGCCTGCGGAATGGGTGTGGGGTTTGACGCGGGCGGTCCCGCCGTGCTGAATTAAGACCGATGCCGAGTCGCGCCGCAACCGCGCGCGCGCCCGACGTCTGGCGCAACGTTTGCTTATCACGGGTCGCTGACCCTCAGAGGTTTGGTGGGGACATGATCCTCTTCGCGTTGAAATGCTCGTCCGACCATCGGTTCGAGGGATGGTTCCGCAGCGGCGCCGCCTATGACGAGCAAGCGGCGTCCCATTTGATCGCCTGCCCGGTCTGCGGCGACCACGCCGTCACCAAAGCGCCGATGGCCCCACGCATCGCCAAGGGCGTCGCCAAGGCGGTCGACCGCGCCCACGAAACGGCGGAGGCGAAGAACGCCGCGAAAGAGACGAAGGACGCCAGCGCAAGCCCCGCCGCGCCGCCGCCATCCGCCCCGGCCACCATCCCCGCCCCGGCGGACGTCGTCGCCAGCCTGCCCCCGACGCTGAACGACGCCCAGCGCGAGGCAGTGGCGGAGGTGATCCGCCAATTGTCCGAGGTCCGCCGCACGGTGGAGAAAAATTGCGACTATGTCGGCGACCGATTCGCCGAGGAAGCCCGCCGCATTCATTATGGCGAGGCCGACCCACGCGGCATCTACGGCGAGGCGTCGTCCGAGGACGTCGAGGCGTTGAACGAGGAGGGTGTGACATTTCACCGCATCCCCTGGCTTCCACGCACGGATTCCTGATTCCGCTCTGGTTGATTCCGTCCGAAATCATTGGGAAAACTGACAGTTTGCAAGGCGCCGCGCCTGACGCGGCGCCTTTTCCGCGTCCGCGTCCCGCCCCCCGCCGGTCCGGCCGACCCGACCATGGTCGGGGGTGCGCCCAACTATGATCTGTATCAAACAATTGGCTGGATCAAGGGCCTACACCAAAGACGGTACAAGCCCGAGTGTCTCAAAGGACCGTCGAACAACCGCTCGGCACTCGTGAGGGGACGCACTATGAGTCAGAACACACAACGGATTGTGAACAATCCAAAATTCCAGGAGCTGATCGCCAAGCGCTCAGCCTTCGCCTGGACGCTTTCGATCGCCATGCTGGTGATCTATTTCGGCTTCATCCTTCTGGTCGCCTTCGGCAAGGGCTTTCTTGGCACGCCGATTGGCGCGGGCGTCACCACCTGGGGCATTCCCATCGGCGTCTTCACCATCGTCTCGGCCTTCGTTCTGACTGGCATCTACGTCAATCGGGCGAACGGCGAGTTCGACGAACTGAACCGCCAGATCCTGGAGGATTTGAAGTGATGCGCGCTGCCAATTCCCGCATCGTCGCGGCGCTCGCCGCGACCGGCGCTCTGGTTCCCGCCACCTCCTTCGCCGACGCCATTGGCGGCGCCGTGCAGAAGCAGGCGACGAACTACGAAGCCATCGTGATGTTCCTGGCCTTCGTGCTGTTGACGCTGGGCATCACCTTCTGGGCCGCCCGCCGCACCAAGTCGGCCAAGGATTTCTACGCCGCCGGCGGCGGCATCACCGGCTTCCAGAACGGTCTGGCGATCGCTGGCGACTACATGTCGGCGGCCTCCTTCCTCGGCATCGCGGGTCTGGTCTACGCGTCGGGCTTCGACGGGTTGATCTACTCGGTGGGTTGGCTGGTCGGCTGGCCGATCGTGCTGTTCCTGATCGCGGAACGGCTGCGCAACCTCGGCAAATACACCTTCGCCGACGTCGCGTCCTACCGCTTCCAGCAAACGCCGATCCGCACGCTGTCGGCCTGCGGCTCGCTGGCGACCGTCACCTTCTACCTGATCGCCCAGATGGTCGGCGCGGGCAAGCTGATCCAGCTTCTGTTCGGCCTTGATTATCTGGTCGCCGTCGTCATCGTCGGCGTGCTGATGATCGGTTACGTGACCTTCGGCGGCATGCTGGCGACGACCTGGGTGCAGATCATCAAGGCGGTGATGCTGCTGTCGGGCGCCTCCTTCATGGCCTTCATGATCCTGGCCAAGTTCAGCTTCAACCCCGAAGCCATGTTCCAGGCCGCCGTCAACATCCACCCGAAGGGTCTGGCGATCATGTCGCCGGGCGCGCTCGTCACCGATCCGATTTCGGCCATCTCGCTGGGCATGGCGTTGATGTTCGGCACCGCCGGTCTGCCGCACATCCTGATGCGCTTCTTCACGGTGTCGAACGCCAAGGAAGCCCGCAAGTCGGTCTTCTACGCCACGGGCTTCATCGGCTACTTCTACATCCTGACCTTCATCATCGGCTTCGGCGCCATCGTGCTGATCCTGTCGCCCGACGCCAGCGGCGCCTATCCCTTCCTGACGGCGGCCCCGGCGGCTGGCGTGAAGGCGGCGATCGCCACGGTCATCGGCGGCACCAACATGGCGGCCATCCACACCGCGCACGCGGTGGGCGGCAACCTGTTCTACGGCTTCATCTCCGCCGTCGCCTTCGCCACCATCCTGGCGGTGGTCGCCGGTCTGACGCTGGCCGGCGCCTCGGCGGTCTCCCATGACCTGTACGCCTCGGTCTTCGCCAAGGGCCGCGCCAACGAGCAGGACGAGATCCGCGTGTCGAAGATCACCACGGTGGTCATCGGCATCGTCTCGATCATTCTGGGCGTCGCCTTTGAAAACCAGAATGTGGCCTTCATGGTCGGCTTGGCCTTCGTCATCGCGGCGTCGGCGAATTTCCCGATCCTGCTGATGTCGATGTTCTGGGGCAAGATGACCACCCGTGGCGCCGTCATCGGCGGCACCATCGGCCTGGTCTCCGCCGTGACCATGCTGGTGCTTGGCCCGACCGTGTGGAAAGCCGTGCTGGGTCATCCCACCGCGATCTTCCCGTACGACAACCCCGGCCTGTTCTCGATCATTCTGGCCTTCGCTGGCATCTGGTTCTTCTCGATCACCGACAACAGCGAGCAGGCGCAGAAGGAACGCCGCGACTTCGAGGCCCAGTACATCCGGTCGCAGACCGGCCTGGGCGCGGAGGGGGCCTCGGCTCACTAACGCGAGCCATCGCGCGAGGTTCGCTTCGCACGCCAATTGTCGCACCCGACTTCCCGTGCCCTGCGGGACGGGTGTAACCTGAGAGCGCCCCTGGATCTTCCAGGGGCGTCTTTTTTTGTCCTCTGTCCAACGGAGCGGCGCCCGTGTCCGACCTTTCCCGGCTCGATTCTGCCCAGCCCGATCCGGGCGCCTTCGATTGCGACCGCCCGCCCTTCGATCTGCTGACGGCGGACCAGCGCGACGGCCTCACGTCAGCGCTCGACATCGGCCTCTACGCCAAGGACAGCGTCGTGTTGGGCCGCGACGATCCCACCGACGCGCTGTTCGTCGTGCTGCGCGGGGCGGTGCAGGAACGCCACGGCGGCGAGATCGCCGCGCTGCATGGGCCGGGCGACAGCTTCGACCTCGCCTCTCTCTACGGCGGCGGGCCGGTTCGCAGCTTCGTGGCGACGGAAGACACGGTTTGTCACGTCATTCCCCGCCCGCTGCTGGAGGGGTTGGCCCGCGAGAATCCGGCGTTCGGCGCGGCGGTTCTCGGCGCGTTCGCCCAGCGCATGCGGGCGTTGGCGGCGGAGCGCTCCAACCGGGAAATGGCGGCGCTGACCATGGCCCGCATCCGGCAGGCCTATCTGCACCCGCCGCTGTTCGTCGCAGGCGACGCCAGCCTGCGCGACGCCGCCGACACCATGAAGCGCAACCACGCCAGCAGCGTTCTGGTCCGCGACGTTGGGCCGGAGGGGGAACGCGTCGGCATCCTGACCGGCACCGACCTGCGCGACCGGGTGGTTCTGGAAGGCCGCCCGGTGGACGCGCCGGTCGGGCCGCTCGCCCGCTATGGGCTGCTGACCATCGACCGCGACGATCTGCTGTTCAACGCCCTGGTGCTGATGACGAAGCACGCGGTGCGCCGCGTCGTCGTCACCGAAGACGGCGCAATCGTCGGGCTGTTGGGGCAAAGCGACCTGCTGGCCGTGCTGTCCAACCATTCCCAGGTGATCGGGCTTCAGGTCGAACACGCCGATTCGCCCGACGATCTGCGGCGGGCCAGCCTGTCCATCGTCGCGCTGATCCGCACCTTGCACGCCACCGGCGTCAAGGTCGCCTTCATCGCCGACCTCGTCACCGAACTGAACCGCCGCGTCTTCCGCAAGCTGTTCGAGTTGCTGGCCCCGCCCGACCTGCTGGAAAACTCCTGCCTGATCGTCATGGGCAGCGAGGGGCGCGGCGAACAGGTGTTGAAGACCGACCAGGACAACGGCCTGATCCTGCGCGACGGCTATGATTGCCCGGCCCTGCCCGACATCGCCGCCGCGTTCACGCGCCATCTGGTGTCCTTCGGCTACCCGCCCTGCCCCGGCGACATCATGGTGTCCAACCCCGCCTGGACCCGCCCGCTGGCCGGTTACAAGGACGCGATTTTTCACTGGATCCATCACACCGACGAGGCGGCGGCGATGAATCTCGCCATCTTCTACGACGCCGCCCCCGTCGCCGGGGATTCCAGCCTGCTGGACGAGGCCAAGGGCTATCTGCTGAGCCGGTTGCAGGACAACCAGATGTTCTTCAGCCAGTTCGCCCGCCCAACGCTCGCCTTCGACACGCCGTCCGGCCTGTTCGCCGCCCTGTTCGAGCGGCGCCGGGCGGAGCCGGTGGACATCAAGAAGGCGGGCATTTTCCCCATCGTCCACGGCGTCCGCGCGCTGGCCCTGGAAAAACACATGGTGGAAACCAACACCGTCGCCCGCATCTGGGCGTTGGCCGAGTTGGGCGCGCTGGACCGCAAGCTGGCCGGGGAGTTGGTGGAGGCGCTCACCATCCTGTCGACCATCCGGCTGAAGGCCCGCGTCGATTCGCCCAGCGAGTCCGGGAACGACCAAACCGAACTGGCCATCGACAACATGGTTCACCCCGACCGGCTGGGAAAACTCGACCACGACCAGTTCAAGGATTGCCTGGCCTTGGTGAAGAGTTTCAAGGAAACCATCGCCTATCATTTCCGCCTGAATCATTGAGGGGCCGGCGATGCCGACCGACAGTCCCCCGACCAGCGCTCAGTTCAGCGCCCAGGCCAGCGCCCAGGCCAACACGGCGGCGCGTCTTGAGCGTGTCGCGCTTCATTGCGACGCGACGTCCTACGACGCGGCCAACGCCGAACCGCTGTTGCTGGTCGCCCTGCGGGTCCGGGGCAACCGAATCCTGACCGGCGGCGCGCTGATCCTGCGGCGAGAGGAAGACGGCTTTCCGACCGACGCCGGGGAACGGCTGCGCCGTTTCATCGGCCCCCGCCCGCTGATCGGCTATTTCCTGGATTTCTCCGCCGCGATGGTCGAACGGCTGACCGGCGGGCCGCTGACCAACGAGCGGACCGAGGTGTCCGGCCTCTATTACGACCGCAAGGTCCGAAGCCTGTCGAAAAGCGCGGTCGATCTGCGGCTGGACAGCATGATCCAGGATCTCGACCTGCCGACGCGCGCCGACGACGCGCGGGGGACCGCGCTGGCCGCCGCCATGGCGTGGCTGCGGCTGACCAACGCTGGCTAGGCGCGCGCCAAGACAATCATTCGTGTACGGTTGACGGACGCAATTCGCCTCACTCTCCGTCGTCCGCCCCGTTCACCGGCAGTTGTTCGCCCCGGATGCGGCGGCGGCGGTCGGCCTTGCGCATGATCTGCTTGCCGTGCTTGTGCAGCGACGGCCCTTCCAGCGGGCCGCCGGGCCGCACCGGACGTTCGGCGAAACGGCCCATGGAGATCATGCGGTCATACATCACCAGCGCTCCGGCGACCCCGACATTGACGCAAAAGGCCATCGGGATCTTGACCACGAAGTCGCAGCGGTCGATCAACGGCTGCGACAGGCTGGCGCGTTCCGGTCCCAGCACATAGGCGGCGCGGGTCGGGTGGCGGAAGCTGGGAAGCGCGATGGCGTCGTCGGTCAACTCCACCCCGACCAGCGCGCAATCCTTCGGCAGGGTGAAATCGGCCACCCGGTCATGGACATACAGCGGCAGATGCATGGTGGCGCCGGAGGTGTCGACCAGCTTGGTTTCCCGCAAATCCGGTTCTGGATCGATGGCGAAGAAAAAAGACGCGCCGAACGCGTGGGCGGAACGCATCAGATTGCCGAGATTGCCGGGCTTGCTGATCCGCTCGACGCCGATGGCGAAATAACCGCGCATGATGGGGGACGTGCCGCTGTGTGGGGGAAAACGGGCGGAGATTGCCCCGCCCGTTCCAACCACGCAAGGGCTTGCGCTATTTCCGCAGCCCCTCCAGCGCCGCCCGCAGCTTGGCCAGCGCCGCCGGGTCGGTGTCCTTGTTGCAGGCCAACGACATCACCGTCTTGTTGAAGGTCAGCACCGGCTTGATGAGATCCGCCGCCCCTTGCGTCTTCGCCAGATAGGGGCCAAGTTCAGATCCCGAAGCCCAGTAATCGATCCGCCCCGCCGCCAGCTTGGGCAGATTCAGTTCGTCGCGCGGAGCGATGTCCACCTTGTAGCCGCCCTTTTCCAGATAGGCGGCGACCGCGTCGCCCGCGTAACCGCCGATCACCTTGCCGCGCGTGTCGTCCAAGCTTTTCAACGGCGTGGCGTTGTCGGCCTTGGCGAACAGCACCCAGTCGTTGCTGACCAACGGCCCGACCCATTGGAACAGATCCTTGCGTTCCGGCGTCTCGGTGGCGCTGTAGACGCAGGCGTCTTTTTGGGTCTGCGCCGTCTGATAGGCGCGGTTCCAGGGCAGAACCTCGATTTTGTAGGCGACGCCCGCCTTCTCAAACATGCTTTTGACCAGCTCGGTGGCGATGCCCGTCACCTTGCCGTTCTGGGTCATGTTGAAGGGCGGGTACTCCTCGGTCGTCACCAGAATGTCGGCCATGGCCGCGACCGGCGCCAGGACGACCACACCAGCACACACACACGCGCGAATCATCGGCCGTTCTCCCACATTCGATGGCTGCGCCTGCGCGCCAACCGAAGCGGCCCAAGCGCAAAAGGCGCAAATTTCCTAAAAAGCAGCCGAATTGTGCGGCCTGCGTGGATGGGTTGTCCATGCGGGCCGCCCCTGATTTTCCCGCACGCGCTCTTGCCTCCCACAAGTCGGGGCGGCACTCTGGACGGCATGACGCACGATCACAGCCATCATCCTCATGACCACGACCACGCCGACCTGTCCGGCCCCGCCGAAAGCCCGATTCTGATTGAGGTGACGCGCGGCGGCATGATCGAATCGGTCCATCGCGGACGGGCCTGTCTGGTGGACGCCGCCGGTCATGTGCTGGCGCGATGGGGGGACATCGCCGCCCCGATTTACCCGCGTTCAGCCATCGCGGCGATCCAGGCGATTCCGTTGGTGGAAAGCGGCGCGCTCGACGCGTTCGAGTTGGGCGATTCCGAACTGGCCTTGGCCTGCGCCAGCCACAGCGGCGAGACCCGCCACATCCGCCTTCTGGAAGGCTGGATCAAGCGTCTGGGCCTGACCGCCGAGGATCTTGACTGCGGCGCCCAGATCCCGACCGATCCCGACAGCGCCGCCGATTTGATCCGCGACGGCGAACAGCCGACCGTCTTCCACAACACCGCGTCCGGCAAACACGCCGGCTTCCTCACCACCGCCCACCACCGGGGGGAGCCGACCAAAGGCTACACCCGTTTCGACCACCCGGCGCAACAGCGGGTGCTGGGCGTGCTGGAGCAGATGACCGGCCAGGATCTCTCCCGCGCGCCGTGGGGCGTGGACAATTGCGCCGCGCCCACCATCGGCGTTCCGCTGGGCGGCGTCGCCTACGCCATGGCCCGGTTGGCCGATCCGGTCGATTTGCCCGACGCCCGCGCCAACGCCGTGGCGCGGATCACCAAGGCGTGGAAGGCCCACCCCCACCTGATCGGCGGCAAGGACAGCTTCGACACCCGGATGATGCAGGCGTCCGGCGGTCGCGCTCTGGTCAAAAGCGGGGCGGAGGGGGTGGCCTGCGCCGTGCTGCCCAAGGAAGGAATCGGCATCGCCCTGAAGATCGAGGATGGGGCCGCCCGCGCCCGCGACGTGGCGCTCGCCGCGCTGATCCACGCCGCCAACGCCCTGACCGAGGAGCAATGGACCCGCGCCGCCGATCTGCTGACCGTCCCTCTGGTCAACCGCGCCGGGCGCGAGGTCGGCGTGATCCGCACGGCGGAAGGCTGGCCGCCAAGCAACGTCTGACGACGATCACCCGGCGCGGTTTGCTTTGCGAAACATCACCTCGTCATACGAGGCGCCGCTCAACAGCCTGTTGTCGCGTCCATAGCAAGGACCCGTTTGATCGTCGCTTTGACGAAGCACGACGTCGAACTCCGCCGACACAGCGAGGTCGGCGAAGCGGAATTGCGCGTGTTTGATGACCAGCACGCCGCCCGGTTTCAGACAGCGGGCGAGATCGGACGCCGTTTTCTCGAAATCGTCAAACCGGATCCAAGGGTCGCAGCGCGCCGACGGCGGGATGACGTTCAAATCGCCATGACGGAACACCGCCATGGCGAATATGGCGTCATAGCCCTCGCTTGGCTGATTTTCCGGTGATCCGGCGGTTATGAACTCAAGGCGATCAAGACCAAGCTTTCGGGCTTTGGCTCGACCGATGGACATGTTGCGCGGGTTGATGTCGATCCCGGTGATCGCCGCTTGGGGAAAAAGCTGGTGGAGCGAAAACATCTCCTCCCCCGTGGAGCAACCGAAGGACAGCAGGCGCCGGTCGGCGCCATCGCCGATCATCGCGCGGACCTGCCGAAAGATCACCGGATACCGATCGCTCTGGGTCGTCGGATAGGGTTGGAACATGTTGTTCGGCGTCCTCAGCAACAGCGACGCCGCGCGCCCGCGCTCCCCGCCCCGCGCCACATGATAGACAAGGCGCGCCGTCTGAAATCCCGGAATTTTTCTCAGCCGGTCCTTCAGATTTTTGCGCCATGCGGGCGTATGGTCGTTGGTCGGCATTCGATGTCAGTCCACAGCCTCTTGAAAACGCCTTCGCTCTGGCTCCAGCCCCGGCGGAACGCTCGGCGCCGAACTCACTCAAAGCTCCCTGAGCGGCCTTTTGCGCCCCGCCCACCATGCCGCGCCGCGCAACGACAGGGCAAGACCAAGCAGAACCATCGCCGGGGCGTAGGCGCTGTCCAGCGCCACGCGCTTGCCGAACGTGACCAGAAAGCTGATCCACAGATAATGGACGCCGACGCGGTGCAGAACGCCCCACCAACGCCCGCCCAAGACGACGAACGCCCAGGGAAAGGAGGTCGCCGCCATCAGCAGAATGAAGCCATACGCGACGCCGCCCGACACCAGAGCGCCGACGTTGGTCAGGCTCCAGAACAGAGCGGGGTCTCGTTGCGCCAAGGCGATCAACAGCAGGCCATGAACCATGTGCGACAGAGCGAAGGACAGCCCGAAAAAGCGACGGTTCCGCCGCTGCCAACGCGTCGCGCCGCAGGGCGCCAACGCCGCCAGAGACGACGACGTGTAAGCCAGCAGAAACAGAGCGAAGGAGCTGCGCGCCGTCAGCCGGATCGCGTGACGCAACCCGTCCGTCGCCTCGGGCGCCGTCCCGACCAACGACGCCACGGCGAGCGACAGGAACACAGCGGTCCCGCCAACCAGCCGCCAGCCAGCCAAGCGTGAGGGAGCGGTCGCAATCATGATCGCGGCGATGCCTTTGCGAAAATGGTGGGATGGAACGGTTCAGAACAGCAGGCGGCGCAGAGCGGCGGCCTGCTCGCGGCTGCGGCTGACCGCGATGGCGAGGGCAAGCACCAGGGCGATTTCCACCGTCAGCGCCGCAGCGGGCCAAAAAACCCCTGTGGTCTCAATCAGCCGAGGCAGCGTCAAAGCCGTGTCGGCGGCGACCGACAGCATCAACGCGGCCAGCGCCAGCGCCGACAGCCGCAACCCGGCGAACAGCCGACGCCAGCCGCGCGGATCGGGCCGCCAGGAACGGCGGGCGTCGCGCGCCAGCCACCATCCCCACAGCCCCAGAGCCAACGCGGCGATGAAGGCGCCCCGGTCCAACATCAGGGCGGCGACGGCCAAGCCGTCGCCCGCCGCCGCCACCGGATCCAGATGCAGCGCCCGCAGCCGCATCACGGCGAAGGAGACCGCCGCCGTCAGCGCCGCCAGCCGCCACAGCCGATCCGCGTTGGTTTCCAGCGCCAGCGCGACGAATTGCCCGGCGATCCGTCGCGGCGCGCCAAAACGGGCGATCACCCGCGCCAGCGCCGCGTCCGCGTCGCCATCGGATTCCGAATCGGCGCCGGACAACTCCGCCGCCAGCGCGCAATCAAGATGATCCCCAACCTCCTCCACGACGCGGTCGGCCAGCGGCGGGTCAAAGCGCAACGCCTCGCCCAGCGCGTCGAGATACGTCTCTAGCGCGTCGGCCATGACGGATCTTCCCCCAACAACGCGCCGGATTCGCCACTCGCCATCATCGCTTCGATGGCCCGGGCGAAGTCGCGCCAGACGTCCCGATGGTGGTTCAACGACGCGCGCCCTTGCGGGGTCAGGGTGTAGACCCGCCGCCGCCGCCCGTTGGGCGCGGTGGTCCAGTCGCTGTTCACCGCCCCGGCCTTTTCCAGCCGGTGCAGCGCGGGATAGACGGTTCCTTCGGGCAGGTTGAAAACTCCGCCGCTGCGCCGCCTGATTTCCTCGATAATCGCATAGCCGTGCGCCGGTTCGCCCGCGAGGGCGGCGAGCACGATGGCGTCGAGGTGTCCTTTGAGCATGTCGCCTTCCATACCTAGAATTACTAGGCATAGGATCGCGAGGCGTCAAGCCTGAAGGATTCCCCGAACTCCGCAAGCGCGATCAATCCGACCCCGGTTAGGGTCGGCGCATTGGAGACACGCGACGATGACGACGAGCCGCCCAAGCCCCCCGTTCCCTGACATCATGTTCCCCGACCTTCGCCCGGATCGACCGGCCAAGGCCGACACGCTGCTGGATTACGGACGGCGGCTGGACCGGGTGGTCCGGCACATCGCCGCCCATCTGGACGATCCGCTCGATCTGGACGCGTTGGCGGCGGTGGCCTGTTTTTCGCCCTACCATTTCCACCGCATCTACCGGGCGATGACCGGGGAAACCGTCACCGACACCCTGCGCCGTCAACGCCTGCACCGGGCGGCGGGGGCGTTGGTCCAGGACACGCGGACGATCGCCGCCATCGCCCGACAGGCCGGCTATGGCGGCGTCGCCGCCTTCACCCGCGCCTTCGCCCAAAGCTACGGCGTCACCCCCGCCGCTTACCGGCGGTCGGGGCGTCTGTCGCCCTTCGCGTGGCCCCATGACGACAAGCCCAACCGAACCCCGGAGGACATCATGCCCACCGCCACCATGCCCACCGTCACCATTGAAACCCTGCCCGCGACCAGCCTGATCGGCTTCGACCATCGCGGCCCTTACATGGAGATCAACGCCGCCTTTTCCCGCGCCTACGCCTGGGCCGCCGGGCGCGACCTGATGACGCCCGCCACGCGCTGCATCGGCGTCTATTTCGACGACCCTTCGGCGGTGGCGCCGGAGGATTTGCGCTCCTTCGCCGGGCTGGCCCTGGAATCGGCCCCAACGCTGGAAGATGGCGCGAAAGGCCTGGATCTGCCGGGCGGGCGTCACGCCGTTCTGGTTCACAAAGGCCCTTACGCGGCGTTGGGCGCCGTCTATCAATGGCTGTATGGCGAATGGTTGCCCGCCAGCGGCCAGACGCCCGCCGACCAACCCTGTTTTGAAGAGTATCTCAACGACCCGCGCAGCGTGCCGCCGGAAGAGTGGCTGACCCGCATTTGCGTGCCGCTGACGTAAGGACACCGGTCAAGCGGGGGCTGCCCAGCGGCGGGGGCGCGGTGTATGGTCCGGCCAACCGCACCCTTCCCGCCCTTGTCCCAAAGCCACGGCAGCCCCCTTCATGAGCATCGACGATCTGCGCGCCCAGTATGAGGTTTACCCTTACCCGGCGCGCGACCCGGCGGATGAGAAAAAGCGTCTTATCACCGGATCGCCCAGCCATCTGGACGAGATCACCCATTGCGTCTTTGGCGGACGCCTGCCCGCTGGCCGCCCTTTGCGGGTTCTGGTGGCGGGCGGCGGCACCGGCGACGGGGCGATCATGCTGGCCCAGCAACTGGCCGATTCCGGTCATCCCGGCCATGTCGCCTACCTTGATCTGTCCGACGCCAGCCGCGCCATCGCCGAGGCCCGCGCCGCCGCGCGCGGCCTGACCAACATCACGTTCCAACGCGGCTCGTTGCTGGAGTTGGAGGCGGTGACGGCGCAGGACGGGCCGTTCGACTACATCGATTGCTGCGGCGTGCTGCACCATCTGCCCGATCCGTCAGCGGGTCTGCGCTCGCTGGCCGGAGCCTTGGCCCCCGGCGGCGGCATCGGTCTGATGGTCTACGCCCCGCTGGGCCGCACCGGCGTCTACCCGATGCAGGCCGCCCTGCGCGCGATGACCGACGGGCTGCCCCCGGCGGAAAAGGTCGCGCTGGCCCGCCGCCTGATCCAGCATCTCCCGGCGTCGAACTGGCTGCTGAACAACCCCTTCGTCAGCGACCACCGGCAGGCCGACGCCAATTTGTACGATTTGCTGCTGCACTCCTGCGACCGTCCTTACACGGTGCCGGAGTTGGCGGCGTTGGCCGACAGCGCCGGGCTGGCCATCGGCTCGCTGATCGACCCGATCCGTTACGAACCGTCCACCTGGGTGCGCGACCCGCGCGTGCTGAAACGGCTCGACGGTCTGTCCTGGCTGGAGCGCGCCGCCTGGGCTGAGCAGATTTGCGGCAGCATGACCAAGCACATCGCCTATCTGTTGCGCCCCGCCGATCTCGCCAACGCCGTCGCGAAACTGGACGGACCGGACGTCATTCCGGTGCTGCGCGATCTCGACGGCGCGGCGCTGGCCAAGGGCCTGCCGCCCGGCGGCAGCCTGGAGGTGGAGGTGTTGGGAACCGTTCTGCCGCTTCCCCTGCCCCGTCTGGCCGGGCCGATCCTGGCGCGGGTCGATGGCAAGGCGACGCTGGCCGACATCCACGCCGCCATCGCGCCCGCTGCCGGCGCGACGTGGGAGGTGTTCTTCGCCCAGGTTCAGGCCCTGTTCACGGCGCTGAACGGCGTCGGCAAGATGTATCTGCGGCGCTGACGCCTGATCCCAAAACAAAGACCGCCGGGGTTTCCCCCGGCGGCCAGAGTTCTGGATGGAAGGCGTCAACAAAACCTGTTCTTAGTGGATGCTCTCGCCGTGCAGGGCGAGGTCCAGACCGTCGCGCTCGACGTCTTCGTCAACGCGCAGGCCCATGACCACATCAATGACCTTCAGCAGGACGAAGGTGGCGATGGCGCACCAGCCAACCGTCCAGGCGATGCCCTGAACCTGGATCCACACCGCCGCAGCGTTGCCTTCCAGCAGGCCCAGCGTGGCCTTCGGGTCGGCGGCGAGGACAGCGGCGAAGCCGCCTTCGCTGTTCGACACCGACATCTTGGCGAACACGCCGGTCAGCAGCGCGCCGATCAGACCGCCCACGCCATGCACGCCGAAGGCGTCCAGGCTGTCGTCATAGCCAAGCATCTTCTTGAGGCTGGTGGCGGACCAGAAGCAGACCACGCCAGCGATCAGGCCGATGATGATGGCGCCCGTCGGATCGACGAAACCAGCGGCCGGGGTGACGGCGACCAGACCAGCGACGGCGCCGGAGATGATGCCGAGAACCGAGGGCTTGCCCTTGACCGCCCACTCGGCGAACAGCCAGCCAATGGCGGCGCCGGCGGTGGCGATGTGCGTGGCGGCCATGGCCATGCCAGCGCGCGGACCGGCGGTCAGAGCCGAACCGGCGTTGAAGCCGAACCAACCCACCCACAACAGCGAGGCGCCGATCAGCGACAGCACCAGGTTGTGCGGCATGAAGGCTTCCTTGGGGTAGCCCTTGCGCTTGCCGATGACCAGCGCGGCGACCAGACCGGCGACGCCCGCGTTGATGTGAACGACGGTGCCGCCCGCAAAGTCAAGCACGCCCAGGCCGAACAGGAAACCCGCCGGGTGCCAGACCCAGTGAGCGATCGGCGCGTAGACGACCAGCGACCACAGCGCGGTGAAGACCAGAAGCGAGGAGAACTTCATGCGGTCCGCGAAGGCGCCGGTGATGAGCGCCGGGGTGATGATCGCGAAGGTCATCTGGAACATCATGAAGATCGGCTCGGGGATCGTCGTCGCCACCGGGGAGGCGCCGCCCTCGCCCAGAACGAACGGCGTGGCGAAGTTCAGGCCGTTCAGAAACAGGCGATCCAGACCGCCGACATACGCGCCCTGGCCGGTGAAGGCGAGGCTGTAGCCGATCACGTACCACAGGACGCTGATGAGGCAGGTGATGGCGAAGCTCTGCATCACCGTGGCCAGCACGTTCATCTTGCGGACCATGCCGCCGTAGAACAGGGCCAGACCGGGGATGGTCATCATCAGCACGAGCGCCGTCGAGACCAGCATCCAGGCGGTGTCGCCACCGTTGATGGTCGGGGCCGCCGGGGCCGCCGGAGCCGCTGCGGCGGCCGCCGCCGCAGCCGCAGCCGCCGCAGCGGCCGCAGGATCTTGCGCCAGGGCGTCGGCGGGCAGACCGGCCAAGCCCAGAGCAACCGCCATCATCGGTGCGGCCAGAAGGAACAGACGGTTCATCGAGGCTCCTCTTTCTTCTAAATCACTCCCGCCCGCTGCGGCTCGTCCGAAACCCGAGGTCTGTTGGACGATCGCCGCAAGGGGCACCCCGTCCCGGTCGCCCCGTCCCCGGCAAAGACGGGGCGGCGGACGGGACCAAGGACGCTCCAATCACTTCAAGAAGCGTGCCAGCCGAAAATGGCGGGGAATCGTCAGGGTTGCCGCCGCGTCGGGTCCATCAACAGGCTTCTCCCGCCGAGTCGCGCCCTGCTCTGCCCGCATAATAGGCATATGTCGTTCCTGACATTCCGGTGCGGTTTTCGGGCTTTGGGGGTAGAATCCACGCCAACAGCCCCGCATTCACCCCGCCATATGGCTTGCATTGGTGCATATGGTCATTTTTTAGGCACATTGTGCGCCGCACTCTTGCGCATCTCCCGCCATCCCGCGCCAAAAAATCCACGCTCGCCGCCGCCTCTTGGCCCGCCGTTGCAGATGTGGCACCGTCAACGCCTCGCATCGGGATCGCCGACCGGCAACGGCAACCAAAAAGAAGCATTAGGGAGTGACGGCCATGCTCGACAAACGGGATTTGCGTCTGGCGCCGCGACGCGCCTTGGCCTTGGTTCTGGCCGGTGGGCGCGGCAGCCGTCTGAAGCAACTGACCGACCGGCGCGCCAAACCGGCGACCTATTTCGGCGGCAAGTTCCGCATCATTGATTTCGCCCTGTCCAACTGCGTGAATTCCGGCTTCCGCCGCATCGGCGTCATCACGCAATACAAGTCGCACAGCCTGCTGCGCCATCTGCAACGCGGCTGGAACTTCTTCCGGGGCGAGATGAACGAGTTCTGCGACCTGCTGCCCGCCCAGCAGCGGATCGACGAAACCTCCTGGTATCAGGGCACCGCCGACGCGGTGTACCAGAATCTCGACATCCTGCGCAGCCACGAGCCGGAGCACATCCTGATTCTGGCGGGCGACCACATCTACAAGATGGATTACGGCGCGCTGCTGCTCGACCACATCGCGCGCGGGGCCGACGTGACGGTGCCGTGCGTGGAGGTGCCGCGCGATCAGGCCAGCGGCTTCGGCGTCATGCACATCGACGAGGACCGCCGCATCATCGACTTCGTCGAGAAACCCGCCGATCCGCCCGCCATGCCCGGCAAGCCCGATGTGGCGCTGGCCAGCATGGGCATCTACGTCTTCAACGCCCAATTCCTGTACGACCAGTTGGAGCGCGACGTCGCCACCCCCGGATCCAGCCGCGATTTCGGCAAGGACATCATCCCTTACCTGGTGAAGTCCGGCGCCCGGATCATGGCGCACAATTTCGCCGACAGCGCGGTGATCGACGCCCCGGACGACGTGCCCTATTGGCGCGACGTCGGCACCATCGACGCCTATTGGGAAGCCAACCTCGACCTGTGCCACGTCACGCCGCAGTTGAACATGTACAACCGCGACTGGCCGATCTTCACCTATCAAGAACAGCTTCCCCCCGCCAAATTCGTCTTCGACGACGAGGACCGGCGCGGCATGGCGGTGGATTCGCTGGTGTCGGGTGGTTGCATCATTTCCGGCTCCACCGTGCGCCGCTCGCTGCTGTTCAGCTCCGTCCGCGTCAACTCCTACAGCGAGCTGCACGAGGCGGTGGTGCTGCCCGATTGCGACATCGGCCGCCATTGCCGCCTGACCAAGGTGGTGATCGACCGGGGCGTGACCATCCCCAACGGGCTGGTGGTGGGCGAGGATCCCGAACTCGACGCCCAGCGCTTTTACCGCAGCGAGGGCGGCGTCTGCCTCATCACCCGCGAGATGATCGACGCCCTGCCCAAAGACTGACCCCCTCGCCCTGTCCCACCAATCCCCTCTCCCGCTGAAAGCGGGGGAGGGTTAGGGAGGGGGCAACCGCAAACATCCCATCCCCCCGCCCCATCCCCAACCGAGTCGCCCCCGATGCGCGTCCTCTACGCCACGTCCGAATGCTACCCGCTGGTCAAGACCGGGGGGCTGGCCGACGTGTCCGCCGCTTTGCCGCCCGCGCTGAACGCCGCCGGGGCCGACGTCCGTTTGCTGCTGCCGGGATACCCGGCGGTGCTGAACGGCCTGTCGAATCTGCACGAGGTCGGCGACCTCATCACCGATCTGCCCGGCTGCGACCGCGCCCGCCTGCTGTTGGGCCGCACGCCCGACGGGGTTCTGGCCTACGCGCTGGACGCGCCGTCGCTCTACAACCGTCCGGGCAATCCTTACCTGGGACCGGATGGGCAGGATTGGCCCGACAACGCCCAGCGCTTCGCCGCGTTGGCCTGGGCCGCCGCCGGTTTCGCCGCCCACGCCAGCTATGATCCCTGGTGGCGGCCCGACGTCCTGCACGGTCATGACTGGCAAGCCGCGCTGATCCCCGCCTATCTGACCTTGCGGCCCGACCGTTTCAGCGGCCCGACGCGGCCCGGCACGGTGCTGACCATCCACAACATCGCCTATCAGGGCAATTTCGGCCCCTGGATGCTGGGGGAGCTGGGCTTGCCCTCCTCCTCCTTCCGCATGGACGGGGTGGAGTATTACGGCAACATCGGTTTCCTGAAGGCCGGTTGCTATTACGCCGACCGCCTGACCACGGTCAGCCCGACCTACGCCCACGAGATCCAAACGGCGGAGCATGGCACCGGCCTGCAAGGCCTGCTGGCCAGCCGATCCGCCGCGCTGTCGGGCATTTTGAACGGGGTCGATTACGACATCTGGGATCCGTCGCGCGACCCGCACAGCGCCGCGCGCTACAGCCCCGACGATCTGGGCGGCAAGGATTCCTGCAAGGCCGACCTGCAATCCGCCTTTGGCCTGGAACGCCGCCCCGACGCGCCGCTGGCCGCCGTGGTCAGCCGCCTGACCTGGCACAAGGGCCTGGATTTGGTGCTCGACGCCGCGCCGCAGTGGGTGGCCTGGGGCGGCCAACTGGTGGTGTTGGGCAGCGGCGACCCGGCCAGCGAGGCCGGATTCCGCCAATTGGCGCAGAACCACCCGCAATCGGTCGGCGTCCGCATCGGCTATGACGAGCCGTTGTCCCACCGCATCCAGGCCGGATGCGACTTGTTCCTGGTGCCGTCGCGGTCGGAACCCTGCGGCCTGACCCAGATGTACGCCCTGAAATACGGCAGCCTGCCGCTGGTCCGCCGCACCGGCGGTCTGGCCGACAGCATCATCGACGCCAACCCGGCGGCGGCCAACGACGGCAGCGCCACCGGCTTCCAATTCGTCAACGCCACGCCCCAAGAGCTGCTGTGGTCGCTGCGCCGCGCGCTGACCCTCTACCGCAAACCCGACCGCTGGCAAGCCACCCAACGCCACGCCATGACCCGCGACTTCGGCTGGAGCGGCCCGGCGGAGGAGTATATGGAGCTGTACCGGGGGTTGGTCTGACATTCACCGTAAGGTGGAGAGCAACCTGTCGGTCAGGAAGCCTCCACCCATGACAGAAACCCTTCCAAATCGTGGGACCAAACCAAATAAAGCCCTGATTTTTGCGCTGTTTGCAAATTATCTACCCCGAACACCCCTGAAAGCAGAGCCACGGGAACCACCGTTTCACCAAACTTTCCAGCCCAATGCTTTGCTTTGGCTGCCGTATCGTTGAGCACGCGCTTGACGCTGTTCACCACGGACGCGCTGTCCTTGGCTTCTACGGCGACAGCCCGTCCATCAGACAACCCAATCAACAAATCCGCCTTGCGCCCCCTCAGCGTGCATTCACCAAAGAAGGTCTTGGGTTTTGGCAACTGGTTGGGAGCGTCAACCTTGTTGCCGTTGCCGGGCGACAGCTTGGTGAATTTAGCATCCAGCAAAGCCTTCGCGAGCATCCCCTCGACCACACGCCCATAGGCCCGACGCTCCGTTTGGATTCGTTGCGAAGCGTGCAGCGACGCCGTCGCATAGACGGCGCGCTTGACCTCCGAAAACGTTGCTTTGCGTCGCGCCTTGACCCATGGAAACCGATTTCCATCCGTCAGTTGGCAAATTAGGCTCAAGGTCTGGTGGGCAAGATCCGGCTCTTTTCGCAACCGCCCTTTGGTCAAACGGGTCGTGCTTGCCGTCACCAACACGCCCAGATCATCCGTGGACACCGGCGGCCCCGCGACATAACGCAACGCATCGAACAGGTCCGGGTTGTCAATGATCGCGGCCAGCGCGGCAGGATCAGGACTGTCAGGATTCACAGGCGTCAACACGCGGATAAGGCGCCGTACGGCGGTCTTTTCCTGGCGCAGAAGCTGCGCATAGCGCAAGGTCGGCTCCGCAAGCCGACGCCTGCGGAAATCCTCCAAAGACCTTTGAGCTTCCAAAGATAATTCGTGTGCAGACCATAATCGCGGAGTGACGGCAACGTTGGGGCGGGTCACGTTTTGGCTCCGATCTCGGCGAGTTCCGGCAAATCGGGAACCCACAACCGTTCTATCTCTCTTGGTTCAAACTTCGTCAACCCACCCGCGTAGGTTCGCCCGCTGTCGACGCTGGTTCGCTCGCGCAAAAACTTCAGAAGCCCGGCAATCTGATTCGGACTCAGGGTTTGGCGCGGATAAAGCCCATGAGCGATGTTGATGTGGCGCGCCCCGCAGAGATTCAAAACAAAGGCGGGCGCACGGCGCGCCATATAGGTGCACATGATCGGAGCCGGTTCATAAAGACGCACCGACCACCACGCGCCGCGATGCTGGGCCACATACCCATCGGCAGCCCCCCTGGCTTTCGCCCAAGCCAGAAATCGAGCGACCGCCTTTCGGTGATGGCTGTCGATTTCGTCCAAATCCATCGGCAAATTCACCACCCGGCGCAGCGACGAGGCGTCCCACAGCGCGTCTCCAGCCGCAATCAGCTCACGCGCTTTTGTCACCGTTGGCATGAGCACGGCTTCGGGAAGCTCTTTGGCTTCGGCTCCGGCAATCCACACGCCGTTGCTTCCCGTGACTTGCCCCCGTGACACCCGGCACAGCGCGCCCAATTCAACATAATGCGCCGGGGGAGCTGCCGTCGGTCGGAGAATGGACGACCAACCACGCGCGCGGTCAAGCCGCTCCCACGGCACCGGAGCGCCGTCGGACAGGCCATTGAGCTGTCCAACATCCGCGACGCTGCGCATCCGAAACTCGTCTGGTCGGCGCCCAACCCGGAAACAGGTGATCGCTCCGGTCGTCGCGACATCGGCAAAGAGAATCGCCTTGGGATCCAGCACATGAAGCGCGCACCCCCCCAAATGATCCACCAGCAGACGCCGCAACGCGCCGCCATAATTCACATCAAGCCACTCCGCCGACGTGATGAAACAACCAATGTCTCCGAACTTGCTCAGTTCCATCGTCTTGAAAAAGAAATGGATATGCAAACCGGCAAGCTTGCTGGCTTTGATGCCAAGCTTTGAAGCGCTTTCGGCAAACCAATTCTTCCAGGTTGCCCCAAGATCGTGGTGACGCACATACGGAGGATTGCCAATGAAAAGAGTCACTCCCCGAATATCCGGCAACTGGATGGATCGATAGTCGCCAACAATCACTTGCGTTCGATCAGCCAGCCCGCAAACCGCCAAATTGGCCCGGAGCAGAAGCGCCGCGAGCGGATCCAACTCAACCGCAATCAGCGCGGCCTCTGGAAACTGTTTCGCCGCAGCCCGAATGTAACGCCCCGATCCAGCGCCGGGATCGACAATGCGGGCCGGCTCGCCTTGTGACGCCGCCCAGGCGACCATCGAGCGGACAATGGCTGGAGGCGTATAGACCGCGCCAGCGCTCCTGCGCTCTGCGGCCGATCTCAAGGCGCAGAACGCGGAGCCGAGCGGATCCTCGCCGCGTTCAATGGAGGCGCGCGCCGCAGCGATCACTTCGGGCGAAAGTTCACGCACAGCAGCGTGGGGGACGCGCCGCTCCACAGCCGTCAGCGAATCACAACCGGCAAGCAGCCGGGCCAAACCGGCAAGGTGACGTTCAGATGGGATCAAGCCTGAGAAAATGATCGGATCGCGCATCTCCCGGCTCGCCGTCTCATCATGTGAACCCGCGATCCGTTGACACGGTCGCTCAGCAATCGTCACAGCACACTCCATACCATCCCACACCCGCCCTTGCCGTGCGGTGGCCCCACCCGCCGCTTTGAATGCGCCTGTCCTGCTCCCAACGCGCCCAAGGAAGGCCTGTGGACGATTGTAGTCAATCAAACTCTATGCCGCCACCCCAAGCCATTGCTCCCATTCCGCCCCCGCACACCATCGTTGCGCCTACCCCGCATCGGCCCTATGGTGCGCGGCAAACTCTTAAAGTCCCTGGGCACCGATGACTGACCTCTCGCACATCCGCAATTTCTCGATCATCGCGCACATCGACCACGGCAAGTCCACGCTTGCCGACCGGCTGATCCAGCAATGCGGGGGCCTCGACGCGCGCGAAATGCGCGAGCAGGTGCTCGACAGCATGGACATCGAGCGCGAGCGCGGGATCACCATCAAGGCCCAGACCGTCCGCCTGCTCTACAAGGCCGAAGACGGCAAGCAATACACCCTGAACCTGATGGACACGCCGGGCCACGTCGATTTCGCCTATGAGGTCAGCCGCTCGCTGGCCGCGTGCGAAGGCTCGATCCTGGTGGTCGACGCCAGCCAGGGGGTGGAGGCGCAGACTCTCGCCAACGTCTATCAGGCCATCGACAACAACCACGAGATCATCCCGGTCCTCAACAAGATCGACCTGCCCGCCGCCGAACCCGACCGGATCAAGCAGCAGATCGAGGACGTCATCGGGCTGGACGCGTCCGACGCGGTGGAGATCTCGGCCAAATCCGGCCTGAACATCGGCGCGGTGCTGGAGGCGGTGGTCAAGCGCCTGCCGCCGCCCCAGGGCGACGCCGACGCGCCGCTGAAGGCTCTGCTGGTCGATAGCTGGTACGACCCTTATCTGGGCGTCGTCATTCTGGTGCGCGTGGTCGACGGCGTGCTGAAGGTGAACCAGAAGGTCCGCTTCATGGCGGCGGGCAGCGCCCACGACGTGGAGCGCGTCGGCGTCTTCACGCCCAAGGCGCTGCTGACCGGCGAGCTGCGGCCCGGCGAAATGGGCTTCATCACCGCCGCGATCAAGGACATCACCCAGACCAAGGTCGGCGACACCATCACCGAGGAGCGCCGCCCCGCCGCCGAGGCTCTGGCCGGCTTCAAGCCGTCGATTCCCGTGGTGTGGTGCGGGTTGTTCCCGGTGGACGCCGCCGATTTCGAGCGGCTGCGCGACAGCCTGGGCAAGCTGAAGCTGAACGACGCCAGTTTCCATTACGAGGCGGAGACGTCGGCGGCGCTGGGCTTCGGCTTCCGCTGCGGCTTCCTCGGCCTGCTGCATCTGGAAATCATCCAGGAGCGGTTGGAGCGCGAGTTTAACCTGGACCTCATCACGACGGCGCCGTCGGTGGTCTACAAGCTGAGCATGACCGACGGGTCGGTGCGGGATCTGCACAACCCCGCCGACATGCCCGACGTGATGAAGATCGACCACATCGACGAGCCGTGGATCAAGGCCACCATCATGCTGCCCGACGAGTATCTGGGCGGCGTCTTGCAGCTTTGCACCGAACGGCGCGGCCAGCAGATCGAACTGACCTACGCCGGCGCCCGCGCCATGCTGATCTACCGCCTGCCGCTGAACGAGGTGGTGTTCGACTTCTACGACCGGCTGAAGTCGATCAGCCGGGGTTACGCCAGCTTCGACTATCAGATGGACAGCTATGAAGAGGGCGACCTCGTGAAGCTGTCGATCCTGGTCAACGCCGAGCCGGTGGACGCCCTGTCGATGATCGTCCATCGCGGCCAGTCGGAACGCCGTGGCCGCATGATGTGCGAACGCCTGAAGGAACTGATTCCCCGCCAGCTCTTCAAGATCGCCGTGCAGGCCGCCATCGGCGGCAAGGTCATCGCCCGCGAGAGCATCAGCGCCATGCGCAAGGACGTGACCGCCAAATGCTACGGCGGCGACATCAGCCGCAAGCGCAAGCTGCTGGACAAGCAGAAGGAAGGCAAAAAGCGCATGCGCCAATTCGGCCAGGTGGAGATCCCGCAGAGCGCGTTCATCGCCGCGCTCAAGATGGGGGATGAGTGAGAGTGTGAGGGGGCGGGCTTCGGCCCGCCCTCAACGTATCGCCGCTCGCGTTTTCAATTGAAGACGCTGACGAACCTGTTCGTAAATTTCGTTCACTCCTGGCATGGACAGCGTGACCGCCAGCCCGAACGGCACGCGCTCGTCAACCGGAGCGCCTTGATCCAACTCCCGTTGGACGATCAACCGAACGGTCATGTCTTTGCTGACCAATGGCGGGCGCTCACCGTCCCAACGCCGTGACAGAACCGTCCCCCGCCGTATCTGATTGTGATCGGGTTGCGCCTTGGATGGCTTGATCGCCAGCGTGTCGATGTTCTCCGGGTCCAGAAGAGTCAAACGAACCGCCCGATAGCTGCGCCGACCGGACTGAACCGGCGTGAACCACGCCAATGTGGCCGATAGACCATGCAAGCGCGCCTGCCCGCCGATGCAGGCCGGAATCGGCACCTCCACCAGCGCCGATTGTTTGCGACCCAATGCGCCAATGGCCCAAAAGGTCGCCCGATCCGCCGCGCAGGCCACAGCGTCGTCCGCATCCAGCGCGCCATACCCGAGGAACCGCCGGATGTTGTCCCTTTGGCGAACATGTTGTTTGGGGTCTGAAGGACCGAGCGTTTGATGAATAAATTCCGCCGTCTCCTTTGGCCACTGAGCGGGATGAACGACCAACGCCTTGAGCAGCACAGCGCGTTGAATGTGGCGCAGCCCCGTGAACGCCTCGCCATAGGCCGCTTCCAGCGCGTCGTGAATCCGGTGGCACGTCCGCGACGCCAACGCCGCAGCGGCGCTGGTGCCGTTGGTGAACCCCTCCGCAGCTTCATTTTCGGCAGTCGGTGGTGCCGCGACCTTCAGGCCGAAGGCGCGGGTTGGCTCCATCGGTTGAACCAGGACTCGCTCCGCGCCGCCAACAACCCGGAGATGCTCACGCGCGCCCGGCATCAGAATGTCCGGCTTCACCGATCTGGCGAACCCCGGCCCCAAGCGGCTCGATGGATTGGACATTGCATAACCAGCGAATGGTTCAACCGTCATGCCAACTGTCCGTCGTTGATGATCGGGCACCGCATCCTGGTTCAACGCGCCTACGGTCAACCCGTTCAGGGTCTCGGCAGGAGAAATCAAACGCCGTTCAGCGGCTTTGCCGTTCACCGCCAACAGCGTTGCGGTGGCGCGGCTGTTGGGGGCTGCACCCTCAAAATCCGACATCCGCTTGAACGGCTCTACCGGAAACCGCTTGACCGCGTTTCCCGCACTGACCACGAACAGCACGCCATAGAGCCACGCCAAACGATCCAGAACCCGCGCCCACGGGGACATTTGCCCATGGAAGGGGCGTCGAGGATTGCCAAGCGACAGATTCACGATGAGGACGTCGGGAGCTTCCGCGTCCTTACCCTCGCGCATGCTGCGCACAGCCTCGTAAATCACATCAACAATCAGGCGCCCTTTCGGGAATCCCTCTTCACCCCCGTTCCACGCCAGCACCGGAACGATATGAATTTTGCGATCCAAATGGCTTTCCGACCGGTTGCGGTCGCCATGGACAATCAACGACGCCATCGCCGTGCCGTGCACACGGTGCGCCGCTTCGGATCCAGTCTCCAAATCAAAGACATCGGAGACCACCACCCGGTCGGACAGCAACGGGTGTCGAGCCACAGGCACCCCGTCCAGCAACCCCAGGATGGGGGATTTCTCTGGCGCCTCATCAACCGATGCCAGCGATTGCTCGGTGTCAGCCACGTCCAACAGCGACGAAACGCTTTGGGACCGGATGTGCATCACGGCGGAATGACCGATCACGCTCGACGGCGACCGACCGGCAATTTCGCGCACGGACCGAACAGGAAGTTCGATCAAAACCGCATGGTACGCGATGTCCCCGATGTAAGAACGGTTCAGCTTGCGTCCGCCGGCGGCTTGGACATCCGTTAGAAAAGACCGCTCCCTCTGTTGAGCCGCTTTCTCATGTTTTTGAAAAACAAGATCAATTTCCAAAGAAATCAGATCCTCATCGGATTTTCCCTCGATTTCCTCCTGCAAGAAAGATTGATCTTCTTTGCTCAATCGATCATCCGGCCCCCAGGGGCGAAGATCACGCAAGAGAGAAAAGAACTTATTCCAAGCGACGGGACGCAAAGACTCGCCCGCAATCCACTGCTTCCACAATGACTGCATGTTGTCGAATGCGCGAACATCGGGGAAAAGCAGATACGCGACCGGAGCCTTATCCTCCGAATCTTCGTCCAACTCTTCTTCGTCAATGAGATCGATGCCAATTTTTCCGGCAGCCACCGCAAAATCTTGAATGGCTCCACGCACCTCGAACACCAACAACCGCTCAGGCGCCAAGGCGGTCGGATCCAAGGTCAACTCCAGCCCACCGGGCCGTGCCAGCACCTCCGTCAAGCGCGAGAATTTTCGCGCTTGCTCGTCGCGCGAAAACGGCTCAGGCCTCGGAGGAACCTTTGGCGGTCCTTTGCGGCGGTCGCCGTTTGGTTTTGGTGTCAGGCGCAGCAGCGGTTTGGTCGGATCGCTCGGCATCGCTCTCTGTCGGTTTGATACGCGACGCCCAAAGGTCAGACTCCACCTTCAACGCATCGTCGATATGAATTTCTCCCAAACCGAGTATATGCCGTCGCCGAACATTTTGACAGTATTCGCGCGCCTCTGCGTAACTTACCTTTCCAAGTGTGCGAACGATCTCTTTCGCACCCGTGCGCGGTCTTTGCGGCCATTGATCGATCAATCGGTCCACATAGGCGGCCAGCATATTTTGGTCTGGCGTCGGAAATCCCAAGCGCAACTGAAAGCGCCGCCACACCGCCCGATCCAGCAGTTCGGCGTGGTTGGTTGCCGCAACCACGATGACGTAGCTGGGCAATTGATCGAGCTGCATCAACAGGAACGATACGACCCGCTTGATCTCGCCGGTTTCGTGGGTGTCTCCACGCTCCTTGCCGATGGCGTCGAACTCGTCGAAGAACAGCACGCTGGGCTGGGTTCTGACATAGTCGAACAGCTTCCGCAGGCGGGTGTTCGTCTCCCCCAGATAGCTGCCGATCAGGGAATCGTAGCGCACGACGAAAAAGGGCAGATTCAAGGCTTCCGCGATGGCTTCGGCGAAAGACGTCTTGCCATTCCCCGGCGGCCCGGACAGCAGAATGCGGTGCCGTGGTTCCAGCCCGTGCGCGCGCAGCACGCTGGCCCGGAAATGCTCTTCAATGAATTGGTCGGCGTTGCGGCGAACCGGCAATGGCAGGATGAGATCATCCAACCGGACTTTTGGCGTAAGTTCGAGAATGGCGTCGCGCCCGCCACCCGCCCCCACGGACGCCGAGGTGAGCGGCGGCGGCGTCACCGCCACCGTGTTGAGCGCGCGTTGCAGCCGGTCGGCCAGCACATGGTGGCTTTTCGCCCGCTCATCGGCCACCAGCGCCTCGACCGTTGATTTCAGCGTCTCCCGCTCACCGGCGATGCCTGCGCGAACCAGAGAGACAAGGAGATCACTTCGGGCCATGGGAAACGCGCCACATTCAGATGCGGCAAGCCTGTGCTTGCCCTGTCACGCACTTTAGCAGGAAAGATTTTTCGCGTCTCTTCCCGATGGAAAACGCCCGATCCGCCTTGGGGAAGAGCCGTATCCCATCGGCCCTCCCCGTCCCACATCACAAACCAGCGCTCACCCCGCCGTCACCGTCAATTCGCCGACCAGCGGCGTCGGCATCAGCGTTCTGACCTCCGAGCTCGATTTGCCCGACGCGAACAGGCAGACCAGCTTGGCGAGCGAGGCTTCCGGGGTCATGTCATAGGCGCCGATGGCGCCGACCGCGCCAAGGCCGGTGGCGTAGGCGCCGGGCAGCACCGAACCGGCTTGCACCTGGGTGTTGTCCATCAGGACGACGCCGCGCGCGTCGGCGTCCGACAGGGCGGCGAGGAAGGCCGGATTCGACGGGCCGTTGCCCTCGCCAAAGGCCAGCAGAACCGCGCCCGTCACCGCCGGTTGCGTGGCGGTCAGCGCCGCCGTCACCGTGCTGGCCTGGATGCCGGGATAGAGCCACAGCATCACCACGGAAAAGCCGGTGACGGCCTGCGCCTGGGCGGCCAGCGCGGTCTGGCGCGCGGCGAGGTTGGCCGGTTCCGACAAGGATGTCTCCGGCCCCGGCGGCGGCAGCCACAGCGCGGTGTTCTGGGTGATGAAGCTGCCGACCTCCGCCAAGGGTGGGAAGTTGGGGGAGCCGAACCCGGCGAACTGGTTGGCGTTGATCTTTTCCGAACGGTTGCCGCGCAGCAGCTTGGTGTCGAAATAGACCGTCGATTCGGGAATCGGCACGGTTCCGGCCACGACAATGGCGCCGACCAGATTGGTCAGGGCGTCGCTCAAGCTGAAAATCAACGGCACCTGCGACCCGCTGACCACCACCGGCTTGGACAGGCCGGGCAGCAGGAAGGACAGGGCCGACGCGGTGTAGGCCATGGTGTCGGTGCCGTGCAGCACGACGAAGCCGTCATAATCCTGATACGCCCCGACCAGGGTCTGGGCGATGGTGATCCAGTCCGACGGCGTCATGTTGGAGCTGTCGAGCGTGGTGTCGAACCAGCCCATCGTCCAGGTCAGGCCGGGATAATCGGCGACTTGGTGGTTGGCCAGGCCAGGCATCGACAGGACCAGCGCCTCGAACTCCGCCCCGGGCATCGGGGCCAGCGCGCCGCCCGCGCTCTCGTCCGGTTTGCAACCGATGGTGCCGCCGGTGTACAGCACAAAGACCTTTGCCATCGCGTTCCTTTGCCCCCTTCGCCGTTCAGACCAACCACCCCGAATTGCAGAGTTCGGAGATGTTCGCCTGAACGATAAGACGGAACGGCTCATTCCTCAACCAGCAAACGGGCAAACAAACGCGACGACGCAAAATCTGAAACCAAGCGGTCGTCAAAGGCCCGGCTGGGCGCGCGGTCCAGACGCAGGCGGGGCAGCCCCTCCTCCTCCGCGTCCACGTGGGCGGCGGCGGGCTGGGGCGCGCGCAGGCCCCCGGCGGTCAGGACCAGATGGGCGCAGGCGGTGAACAGCGGCATGATTTGTCTCCACAGATCGGGTGTGAGCCGACCATGCGCGCGGCGGAATTCTCTTTGAAACGAATAGGCTTGATGACCTCATCACGATTCGTGATGACCAGCCGTTGCGGCGAACCGGCGCCTCTGCTTGAATGGGCGTCAATTTTCGGTTTCACGCCATCATGCCCGCCAATCTCGACACCGACCTGCTGCGCGCCTTCGCCGCCGTCGCCGACACGCTCAGCTTCACCCGCGCGGGCGAACAGCTCTTCCGCACACAGGCGGCGGTCAGCCAACAGGTTCGCCGGTTGGAGGACGCCGTCGGCAAGCGCGTGTTTGAACGCGACACCAAGGGCGTCCGCCTGACCCGCGACGGCGAGGTGCTGTTGGCCTACGCCCGCCGCATGCTGACCCTGAACGACGAGGTGATGGCGCTGATGCGGCGGACCACCACGGTGGCCAGCGTCCGCATCGGCACGCCCGACGATTACGCCACCATGCTGCTGCCGGAGGTGCTGGCCCGTTTCAACGCCAGCTACCCCGACGTGATGGTGGAGGTGGTGTGCGACAACAGCCCCGATCTGGTGGCCGAGATCGAACGCGGGCGTTACGATCTGGCGCTGGTGACGCAGCGGTCGGACACCCCCGGCGGCGAATTGGTGCGGCGGGAGCCGGTGGCCTGGGTCGCCCCGCCGCGCGATCCCGCCCTGTCCCGCCCGGTGGAGGATCTCGATCCGCTGCCCCTGGCCCTCTTCCCCAAGGGCTGCGTCGTCCGCGATCTGGCGGTGGACGCGCTGGACCGCATCGGGCGCGATTGGCGCGTCGCCTTCACCAGCAAAAGCGTGGTCGCCGTGCATGGGGCGATTCTGGGCGGGCTGGGGGTGACGGCGATGGAGGATTGCACGGTGCCGAGCAGCCTGCGGCGGTTGGACGCGGCGGACGGCTTTCCGGCTCTGCCCGACATCCACATCGCCCTGCACCGCGCGCCCGGAACCCTGGCCAAGCCGACGCGGCTGTTGGCCGACGCCATTCACGATCTGGTGGGAGAAACCGCGCGATGACCAACCGGACCATGACCAACCGGACCACGCGCCGCATGGCCCTGCTGGCCGCGACTCTGCTCACCGCGACTCTGACCGGCCCGACCAGCGCGCAAAGCCCGGTCGCCATCGGCGCGCCGCTGACCGGCGAGGTCATTCTGAACCGTGACATCGAGGTGCGGATCGGTCCCAGCGAAGACGCCCGCATCGTGATGACGATGAAGCAGGGCAAGGCGCTGAACGCGCTGGGCACGCCGCGCGGCACCTTCTGGACGGAGGTCGCCATCGGCGGCCAGCCCATCGGCTATGTCCCCGCCGACAGCCTGGATCCGGCCTTGATGGTCACGGGCCGCCCGGCCATCGGCGGCGAGGGGCCGAAACCGGCCAAGCCCGCCGCCGACGGCAAACCCGCCGAACCGCCTTACAGCGGGCGCACGGCCGCCGTCGTCCCACGCGCGGCGTGGGACAAGGCCACGCAAACGCCGGGGCAAGGTTACGTCGTCGCCGCCAAACCGATCAGCGCCATTGAGTTCATCGACGCCAAAAAACGGCGCAACTTCACCCTGCGCAAGGGCGACGTCGTCGCCGTCATCAGCATCGCCAACGGGCAAGCGACCTTGGCTCTGCCCGCCGGAACCCGCGCCACCGCGCCGCTGGATGGGTTGGTCGGCGTCGTCGCCCCCTATCCCCTGCCCGGCATGCCGCCCATCGAGCCGGGGATGCTCTATGGCGCCAAGCTCGGCCAATATGTCAGCTACAGCGAAGGGATGCGCGCCTGGAAGGAGTTCACCGCCGGGCCGGGCAGCGCCTACCGCGATCTGCCGCCGATGGTCTGGCCGGTCTTCAAAGGCGGGCGGACGCTGTATGATCTGGGCGTCGGCCCCTTCACCCGGTTGCAGGTGGACACCGCTTGCGGCACGCTGGCGCAGCGCGGGTTGGATTGCACGGTCATCGAATTGGAAACCTTTTGACGGTTTCGTTAAGCTTTGCCCGCCATTGTGGACGCCCCCGCGCCCCACGCCCGACCGACCGCCTTTCGGACCCGCCCGCATGACTCACGACGATCTGCCCCCCGGCGACGCGACCGACGACGATCTGTTCTTCCTGGAGGAGGAGCCGGAGGAGGTGGGCGGCGCCGAGGTTCCCGCCGCTCCGGTCGGCAGTCCACCCGGCGGCGCCCGCTGGAAAATGCTGATCGTCGATGACGAGCCGGAGGTGCATTCGATCACCAAGCTGGTGCTGTCCGATTTCGCCTACAAAGGGCGCCCGGCGCACTTCATCTCCGCCCATTCGGCGGCGGAGGCGCGGGCGATTCTGGCGCGGGAAAGCGACATCGCCATCATCCTGCTCGACGTGGTGATGGAGACGGAGGACGCCGGGCTGAAGCTGGTCCACCACATCCGCGAAGAGCTGAAAAACCGCCACGTCCGCATCATCCTGCGCACCGGCCAGCCGGGGCAGGCGCCCGAACGCGCCGTGATCCTCGATTACGACATCAACGATTACAAGGCCAAGACCCAGCTCACCGCCCAACAGCTCTTCACCACCACGGTCGCCGCCCTGCGGTCCTACGAGGACATCATGGCGATCGAGGCGAACCGGCGCGGCCTGCGCAAGATCATCGAAGCGTCGTCCTCGCTGTTTCAGGCCCGCTCGATGAAGCTGTTCGCCGGGGGCGTGTTGACGCAACTGTCCGGCCTGCTCGGCGTCGGCCCCGACGCGATTTTGTGCGTGCAGCGCGGTTCCGTTCTGGGCGGCGGCCGCGACGGGCTGTATGTGCTGGCCGGGTCGGGACGCTTCGAGTCGCTCATCAACGAACCGGCGGTCGAGCATGTCGATCCCGCCGTGCTGGGGCTGGTGGTCGCCTGCCTGGAAAGCCAGTCCAACCATTACGCAGGGGAGCACATCACGCTCTACATCCGCACGCCCAACCAGCGCGAGAACGTCGTCTATCTGCGCTCCGACCGCCCGCTGTCCGATCTGGACCGCGAGTTGATCGAGGTGTTTTGCGGCAAGATCTCAGTCGGCTTCGACAATCTGCACCTCTATGAACAGCTTCACCGCGCCCAACAGGGCACCTTGGCGGCGCTGGCCGATCTGGCCGAACGGCGGGCGGGGGACGACGAGGACGGCGACAACCGTTTCGCCCGGTCGCTGCGCATCGCGGCGGTGACGGAGCAGATCGCCCGCCGCCTGCGCGCCGAAAACCATTTCCCGGCGATCATCGACGAGTCCTTTCTGTCGATCATCGGCCTGTCGGCCATCCTGCACGACGTCGGCAACGCCGCCATCGACCCGGCGATCACCGCCAAGCCCGGCCCGCTGTCCGCCGACGAGCGCGCGGCGATGCAGCGCCACACGGTGGCCGGCGCCACCCTGCTCGACCGCGCCAGCCGCCTGACCGACGGCCACACCCATTTGCACGTCGGGGCCGACGTCGCCCGCTGGCACCACGAGAATTGGGACGGCGGCGGCTATCCCGACGGCCTGGCGGGCGCCGCCATCCCCTTGAGCGCCCGCATCGTCGCCGTGGCCGACGCCTACGACGCGATGCGCCGCCACCGCCCCTACCGCGCCGCGCTCAGCCACGAGGCTGCCGTCACCGAAATCCGCCGCCAATCCGGCACCCGCTTCGACCCGGTGGTGGTCGAAGCGTTCCTGGCGGTGGCGGGAGAGATTGCGGGGTTGTGAGGGAGGATCACTCAAAAGATCCCCATCACAGATCCAGAAGTTTAAAAATTGCAATCCATTAGCTAATTCGTTGAATCAACGTGCTATGCATTAAAAAATATATCCGCGTCGCGTTCTTGTATTTGAGTTGTTATTTTAATAATTATGCGCCTCATAATTTAGGATCCAACGGACGGAGAGTAAAGACAGCCTCGCGCAACAGCCAAACGCTTCAATTTCTTTGCAATATTCTTTTGATTCTTTAGTTCTTGAATTTTATGATAGTCCGCCAGAGCATGAGCAGGATTTTGTTCTCTGCCATTTTTAGCGGGAACCGGATCAGAAATGCAATCAATTGATTCAGCATTAAACTCCTCAACACTTACCCCATAGACCGCAGCAGATTTTAGTCCGTTTTTAGTGTATAGCGTGTAGGACTCTTCTGGTGTAAATATTGACGAACGATCAACGGACAAACGATTTTCGTCTCTTTCTGATGGACGAAAACGGTCGGCAGAAGGCTCATCGCCCGCCATGAAATTTGGATGTATCTGACGGAAAAGAATTTCCGCCTTATCGGTCAATTTACAACTCATCCGCCTTTTATCCTTTCACGCGTCTATCAAATTCTGCCATAAAATCTTTCCCAACATCTGGAAATTCCGTTGGCTCCATTTCTCCATCTCCAATTATTTCCACGCCATACATCTCCACATTACCATCAATGTTGAACTCGATAGTAAAATCCCACCCATTACTCTCAAATTCAATTTGGATACCGCTATTTTCGGTAGGGTATATGCGGTAGCCTCCACAGAAAGCTGGTCTTTTAGAAAGAAAGCATCTCGCAGCCTCTACAGCAGAAACACTAATCGCGCTCCCCTCACCATCATTCCACCCATCACCAAAAGCAGAGATTTCTTTCAAGCGCGCGTAGCATTGACTGATACCTTTTTCAAGATTATTATCAATGACCGCAACATCGAATACTTGTATAATACCACGATATTTATTTTCGCTGTCTAGCTCTATCAAAATATCAAATTGAACATCAGCATTCAGATTTCCATCAAAATCTTCAATAACAGTCTCAGGATCAACCTCGATTTCTATATCTCCATACTCATCCGTTCTTACTGTGATAGTTCCACTAGAGTTATTTGCAACCAACCTCCCAACACTCTCGATTCTCTTTTCATAAGTTTCTTTAACGTGAGTGATGAGTGACTTTCTCCTATACGCATCTAAAAATACTACGTTCCCATCTTGACCCGTAGACCCTTGGAATTCAATTCTCTCATCTTCCTTGAGGCCAGACCCAAGCTTATTCAGAGCACGTATATGCTCAGAAGGCAGGTATCTAGGAAAATTTCCTCCAGAAACCCCATCAAAAAGATCAACAACCTTTCCATAAGAATAATCAACGATTTCTTCCAAATGGTCAGATATGCCAGGCAGATTGCTTTGTGCGACATCCCGATTCCAATTAAGAATTGGGATGGCGCTTCCATCTTCAATACGCAATAAATCAAACGAAATACTTTTATCAAACCCTTTCGGAAGCCGCTTGCGGTCAGTGTTAATTTCCTTCCACCGCTCTTTTGCAAAAGCAACTAGCAAGTCACGAAATGCAGGGAGATCGGACAGCACGTCAATCGGCATGCGGGCGTTTTTGAACCGCGCCCCAACATACCTGAGTCCAAAGTTTGTACTTTCATCAGTCATGCTCTCTCTCCCTAGGCGAATTTGTATTATGAACACAACAATCTGCCAACACATATTGACAGTTGGTCGCCCTATGCCGGAGGTCCAGATATGTTCGCTTCCCATCGGCCCAATGCAATAGGAAGTTACCTTTTTGCTTCCGCTCCAGCTTCAACGCCACCCCCCACAAAAAAGGCCCCCGCCACCGGCGGGAGCCTTTCTGAACCCAAACCTTCTCACCCCACGCGCGGAATCACCCCCGCAACGACCCGCCGGTCGCCTTGATGACCGCCGCGACGATCTTTTGGCCGACGGCCTCGATGGCCTCGTCGGTCAGGGTCGCGGTGGTGGGTTGGTAGGTGACGGAGACGGCGACGGATTTGCGGCCTTCGCCGACGCCCATGCCCTGGTAGACGTCGAAGACCGTGGCGTCCTTCACCAGCGCCTTGTCGGAGCCCTTGGCCGCGCGCAGGATCTTGTCGGCCTCCACATCCTGGCCGACGAGGAAGGCGAAATCGCGCTCGATCGGTTGAAAGGCGGAGAGTTGGACCATCGGTTTGGCGGTGCCGCCCTTTTTCTTGGGCAGCGGGATGGCGTCGAGCATCACCTCGAACCCGACCAGCGGACCCTTGACGCCCAGCGTGTCGAGCACCGACGGGTGGATCTCGCCAAAGCGGGCCATTACCGTGGGGCCAAGCCGCAGCACGCCCGACCGGCCCGGATGGTACCAGGCGGGGGCGTCGGCGGTGACTTGCAGGTTGGCGGTCGGCGCGCCCGCCGCCTCCAACGCCGCCAGCGCGTCGGCCTTGGCGTCGAACACATCCACCGGACGGGTCTTGTCCGCCCAATGGCGCGGCACGGCGGCGCCCGCGCGGATGCCCGCCGCGACGCTGTCCTGCCCATCGGGGGCCGGGCTGCGGAAGGCCGCGCCGACCTCGAACAGGCGGACGTCGGCGTAACCGCGATCGGCGTTGCGGCCCGCCGCCTGGATCAGGTTGGGCAGGATCGACGGGCGCATCACGTCCAGATCGCTGCTGATCGGGTTGACCAGCCGCAAACCCTCATGCGACGCGCCGAACAAAGCCGCCGTGGCCGAGGCCAGGAAGGACCACGTCACCGCTTCCGACAGGCCGCGCGCGGCCAGCGCCCGGCGGGCGGAGGCGACCCGGCGTTGCTTGAGCGTCAGCGCCGGGCGAGCCAGCACGGTCAGGCGCGGCAGCGGCGTCGCCGGGATGGCGTCGAAGCCGTTGACGCGCAGCACCTCTTCCACCAGATCGGCTTCGCCATGGACGTCGGCCCGCCAGGACGGAACGCCAACGCGCAAGCTGCCGTCATCCTCCTCGCCCTCGATGGTGAAGCCCAGGTCGGTCAGGATGCGGGTCTGCTGGTCGTGGTTCAGATCGACCCCGCCCAGGCTCTTGACCCGGCCCGGGCGCAGGGTCAGCGCCCGGCGCCAGTTCGGCTCCGCCCCGGCGATCACCAGATCGGACGCCTCGCCGCCGCAGATCTCCAGAATCAGGCGGGTGGCGCGCTCCACCCCCTCGACCACCGCCGCCGGATCGACGCCGCGTTCCAACCGATAGCGGGCGTCGGATTCGACGCCCAGCCGCCGCCCAGCCTGGGCCACGCGCACGGTGTCGAAGATCGCCGCTTCCAGGAACAGGGTGGTGGTGGTTTCGGTGCAGCCCGACTCTTCGCCGCCGATGATGCCGCCCAGCGCTTCGGCCCGCTCATGATCGGCGATGACCACCATCGACGGATCGAGCGCGTAGTCCTTGCCGTTCAGCGCGGTCAGGCTCTCGCCCTCGCGCGCCATGCGGACGACGATCCCGCCCTTGACCTTGTCGGCGTCAAAGGCGTGCAGCGGGCGCGCCACGTCGAAGGTGACGTAGTTGGTGATGTCCACCAGCGCCGAGATCGGGCGCAGGCCGATGGCCAGCAGCTTGTCCTGCATCCATTGCGGCGACGGGCCGTTCTTGACGCCCCGGATGGTCCGCCCGACATAGAGCGGGCAGGCGTCCGGCGCCTCGATGGTCACGCCGATGGGGCTGGGGAAGGATCCGGCCACCGGGGCGGCGTTCAGGCGGCCTTCGGCCAGCGGCTTCAAGCGGCCCAGACCCGCCGCCGCCAGATCGCGGGCGATGCCGCGCACCCCGGCGCAATCGGCGCGGTCGGGGGTGAGGTTGATGTCGATCACCGGATCGCTCAGGCCCGCGTAATCGGCGTAGCTCGCGCCGACCGGCGCGTCGTCCGGCAACTCGATGATGCCGTCATGCTCGTCCGACAGCTTCAACTCGCGCTTGGAGCACATCATGCCGTTGGATTCGACGCCCCGGATGACGCCCTTCTTCAGCGTGATGTCGGAGCCGGGGATGTAGGCCCCCTCCGCCGCGAAAACGCCCTTCAGCCCGGCGCGCGCGTTGGGCGCGCCGCAGACGACCTGAAGCGTTTCCGTGCCGGTGTCCACCACCAGCACGCGCAGCTTGTCGGCGTCGGGGTGCTTGTCCGCCGACACGACATGGGCGACGCGGAACGGCGCCAGCTCTTTCGAGCGGTCCTGCACGCCTTCGACCTCAAGGCCAAGGGCGGTCAGCTTTTCCGTGATCTGGTCGAGCGAAGCCTCGGTTTCCAGATGGTCCTTCAGCCAGGACAGCGTGAACTTCATGGGGTCGGATCCGCGAGGTGAGAAGTGTCGGATGATGACGGGGACAGAGTATGCGGCGGCGACCGGATTATTCGGCGGCGACCGGACGGACAAAGGGGTTGTCGGCGGGGTGGGCGGCGAACCACAGGGCGTCGGCGTCGATGTCCAACTCCCCCGGCCAACTCAAGGAGCGACCGCGCGGGCCAACCGAGACCGCCGCGAACAGGGCCGGATCGGCCAGCGCGGCGAAGACCCCGCCCTGGGCGACCAGCGGGGCGGCGTCAAAACGGGTTTCCGAACCGTCGGCCCAGCGCAAAACCACCCACAGCCCATCGGCGGCGGGAACGGCGCTTTCGATCCGGTTCTTCAACAAGCCTGCCATAGCCAACCTCACAAACGATCCGGCGCCACATGGCTGCGGCACTTCACCCAGTTCAAAGCCAACGCCGCCTGTCGGTCCCGCGCCCAATCCGTCACCCGGCGCAGGACGCGGATGGGGACGTCCCCCTCGATCAATCCCAGATCGGCGATCCGCAGCAACGCTTCGCAATCGCCATGTTCGACATGAAAATGGGGCGGATCATGGTCCTGATAATACATCAAGACCTTGATCCCGTCGAATTCGGCGATGGTCGGCATCGCTCAGCGGGTCAAACCATGGGCGATGTTGGGAATGTCGAGCGGGACGAAGCCGTAATGCTTCAGCCAACGCAGATCGGCTTCAAAGAAGGTGCGCAGATCGGGGATGCCGTATTTCAGCATCGCCACGCGCTCCACCCCCATGCCGAAGGCGAAGCCCTGGTATTTGGTGCTGTCGATGCCGCAGGCTTCCAGCACGTTCGGGTGAACCATGCCGCAGCCGAGAATCTCCAGCCAATCGCCGTAATTGCCCAGCTTCAGCTCGCCGCCCTTGCGCAGGCAGCCGATGTCCACCTCCGCCGACGGTTCGGTGAAGGGGAAGAAGCTGGGGCGGAAGCGCAGCGGCAGATCGTCCACATCGAAGAAGGCGCGGCAGAACTCCACCAGGCAGCCCTTCAGATGGCCCATGTTGGTCGCCTCGTCGATCACCAGACCTTCGATCTGGTGGAACATCGGCGTGTGGGTCATGTCGTAGTCGGAGCGGTAGGTCCGGCCCGGCGCGATGATGCGGATCGGCGGCTTGTTGTTCAGCATGGTGCGGACCTGCACCGGGCTGGTGTGGGTGCGCAGCAGCATCTTCTTGTCGTCTGCGTCGGGCAGATAGAAGGTGTCGTGCATGTCGCGCGCCGGGTGGCCGACCGGGAAATTCAGGGCGGTGAAGTTGTGGAAATCATCCTCCACATCCGGCCCTTCGGCGACGGAGAATCCCATTTCGGCGAAGATGGCGATCATCTCGTCCATCGTCTGGCTGATCGGGTGGATGCGGCCCTCGGTCTCCGGGCGGATCGGCAGGGTGACGTCCACGCGTTCGGCCTCCAGCCGCGCCTTCATGTGGGCGGCGGCAAGGTCAAGCTTGCGGGCGTCCAGCGCCTCGGCGATCACGTCCTTCAGCGCGTTCAGCGCCTGACCGCGCTCCTTGCGCTCGTCCGGCGACAGGCCGCCCAGCTCCTTCATAAAGCCGGTGATGCGCCCCTTCTTGCCCAGCGCGTTCACGCGCACCTCGTCCAGCGCCGGAAGATCGGCGGCGGCGTTGACCAGCGACAGGAGTTCGTCTTTCAGCGCGTCGAGCATGGCGGTTCCCGGCAAGCGTGGGGAAAAATCGGAATCGAAACAAAAAGGGAGCCGGACCCAACGGCCCGGCTCCCTTCTCTAGCACTTGGCGCCTGAAAAAGCGTCTGCGAACGGGTCGCGAACGCCTTACGCGGCGGCCTTGGAGGCGAGCGCGGCCTGGGCCTTGTCCACCAAGGTCTTAAAGGCTTCCGGCTCACGGGCGGCCAGATCGGACAGGACCTTGCGGTCGATCTCGATGCCGGCCATCTTGATGCCGTTGATGAAGCGCGAGTAGGTCAGGCCATACTGCCGAACGCCGGCGTTGATGCGCTGGATCCACAGGCCACGGAAATCGCGCTTCTTGTTGCGACGGTCGCGGTAGGCGTAACGAAGCGCCTTTTCGACCTTCTCGATCGCAATGCGGAAGTTCTTGGAGTTGCGACCCCGATAGCCCTTGGCGAGCTTCAGAATCTTGCGGTGACGGGCGTGCGTGGTAACGCCGCGCTTAACACGAGCCATAGTTCAGATCCTTCCCAGTATCAGGCGTTGCGCAGCCAGTTCTTCAACACCGTGCGGGCGTTGGAGTCGCACAGAGTCATCATGCCGCGCGCGTTGCGCTTCATGGTCGGAGACTTCTGCTCGAGGCAGTGGCGCTTGTAGGCCGCCTGGGCGCGGACCTTGCCGGAGGCGGTCACCTTGAAACGCTTCTTGGCGCCGCTCTTGGTCTTCAGCTTGGGCATTTTGGGTTCCTATCGGATAGGGTCGAGTTCCATCGGACGGTTGGGCATGCCCTGGCCTTTCAGCCTAGCCTCGCCGCTCGTGGAAGGAACGCCTTATACGCGCGGGATCGCCGCGACGCAAGGGGGGCGTTACGGGCGCGCCACGCTGGGCAGGGCCGCTAGAAACGCGTCCCGCGTCGCCCAACCGCTCGGCGTGTTGGACGGGGCGTCGCCGATCTCCAGCCGGGCGAACACGACGCGCCCACCGGCGCGCTCGGCCCAGCCGACGAACCAGCCCAGCGGACGCTTGCGATCCGGCGCGCCCGAGGCGTCGCGCATCCAACCGCTGCCGGTCTTGCCCCAAACGGTCCAGGCTCCGGCGAAGCGCCCGCCGTCGTCGGCGGTGAATTGCGGCAGGATCGCGGCGGTCATGTCCTGCGCCCGCCGCGACACCGGCAAATCGCGGGCGAGAAAGCGCCGAAGAAACTGGACCTGCTCGTCAGGGGAGATCGCCAAGGACGACGTCAACCAACTGTGGGTCAGCCCGTCCGCCTTGCCGGGGTTGCCGGAAATGTCGCGGTTCCCGTAGCCCAACCGCTCCACATAGTCGCGGAACCGCTCCAGCCCCAGCTTGCGGGTCAGGGTCTGGGAGTACCAGACCACCGAGTCGCGTTCCCACGAGGTCGGATCGACGTTGCGCGTGTCGGCGGGATTTTTGCTCGATTCCGGGCGGCCGTCCCAGCTTGGATGACGCTCGTCCTCCAGAACGCCCGCGTCATAGCCCATCAAGGCGAGGGGAATCTTGAAGGTCGAAGCCGGGCTGACCCGCCGGTCGCACGGCCCCTGGCGGAACAGCGGGGCGCCCGACGCGGCGTCAAGGACGACCATGCAAACCGCCTTCCCGCCCTCCGCCGCCCGCGCGGCGAAGGGCGCCGCGACCGTCGCCAGAGTCAGACCGATCCAAATTGCGTTTGTGAGCGTGCGGCGACCGATCACCGGGTCTCTCCTTGCGTTCATGCGGCGTTGGTTGGCGTTGGGCAAGGAGTAAGGGGCTGGCGAGGGGCTGGCAAACGATGATAAATCGGTCGAGTTCCTAAACAGGTTTTCCAAGCCCGTCCATCTGTGGGCGGGCTTGGAAAACCTGCTCAACATGCGCCATCGCTGGAAATGGGACCCGCATGGATGAAATCGAATATGCGTTGATGGACAAGGCGGATGGCGCGATGTGGTGGTATCGCTGTCTGCAAGAGCTGGTGATCCTGTCCCTGAACCGTCATCTGACGACCACGGCGCCGGTCATCCTGGACGCGGGCTGCGGCACCGGCGGCATGATGGTCCGCCTGCGCCAAGCGTGGCCGCAGGCGACCCTGCACGGCATCGACCTGTCGCGGACGGCCTGCCTGCGGACACGGGCCAAGACGGGCGGCGCGGTCGCTGTCGCCAGCGTCGACCGCCTGCCCTTCCCTGACGCCAGCATGGACATCGTCATTTCCACCGACGTGCTGACCCTCACCGGGGTTGACGAGGTCCGCGCGGTGATGGACGCGCGCCGCTGCCTGAAGCCAGGGGGATTGTATTTGGTGAACCACCCCGCCTACGCTTGGCTTATGGCCGACCATGATCGCCATGTGGGGAACGCGCGGCGGACGACGGCGGGGGCCTTGCGCGGGCAACTGCGCGCCGCCGGGCTGAAGCCCCTTTTCGTCACCTATTGGAACACCTTGCTGTTCCCCCTGATGGTGGCTCGCCGCAAGCTGTGGCCCAACGGCTCGGAGACGTCCGACGTCGGCCGCTTTTCCGGCCCCTTGAACCAAGCGCTGAACGGATTGTGCGGACTGGAGCGCGTGGCCCTGCGACGGGGCGTCGCCCTGCCCTTCGGCGGGTCTGTCCTGGCGGTGGCGACCAGAGCATGACTCCCTCGACGGATACCCCCGCATGCGCGCTGAGCGTCGTGGTCCCGGTCTACAATGGGGCGAGAACGGTGGGAACCCTGGTGGCCGCGCTGTCCAATCTCGCCATCCCGGGCGGTCATGAGATCATCCTGGTGGACGACGGCAGCGCGGACGACAGCCGGTCGGTCTGCGAGCGGCTGGCGCGGACGGTGTCCCGCGCACCCATCACCTTCGTCCGGCTGTCCCGCAATTTCGGAGAGCACAACGCCGTCATGGCCGGTCTGGGTCTGGCCCGGGGCGCCTACATCATCACCATGGACGACGACCTGCAAAACCCGCCGGAGGCGGTGATCCATCTGTTCCGGCACGCGTGCGACGGCGGCTACGACGTGGTCTACACCTATTGCGACCGCAAACGGCACAGCGCGTTCCGCAATGTCGGCAGCGCCTTCGCCAACCGCACCGCCGCCCTGATGCTGGGGCTTCCGCCGGGGCTATATCTCTCGACGTTCCGCTGCCTGTCCGCCTTCGTCGCGCGGGAGGCCTGCCGTTATACCGGTCCCTTCCCCTTTGTTGACGGGCTGGCGCTACAGGTCACGCGCTCCATCGGCCGACTGCGGGTGGCGCACCTGCCCCGAGCAGGCGGGCACAGCAACTACACCCTGCGTCGCCTGGTTCGCCTGTGGCTGTCCATCGCGCTAAATTTCTCCACCCTGCCCTTGCGCCTCAGCGCACTCCTGGGCATCGGCGCCATGGCGGGGGGCGTCTTGCTGAGCGGCTCGCTTCTGGTCCGGCACCTGTTGCTGAACATCCCCGTGACAGGCGCCGCCGGACTGCTGGCGGCGCTGCTGCTGACATCCGGGTTGTCGTTGGCGATGCTGGGCGTGGTCGGCGAATATGTGGGCCGAACCTTCCAAACCGTCAGCACTCGTCCACAATACGTCATCCGCGCCATTGTCAGCAGCCGGGATGAACCGGCCGATCCAGCCCCCTAAAGCGACGGCCCATGCTTCTGGACGCTCTGATCCACAACCCACTCACGAGAGCCGAGCCGCTGGCTCCGCTGAGCTTGGCGCTGTTGGGTCTAGCCCTCGCGGCCCGACTGTCCCGGCGCCCCCTCGCCCGGCGCTGGAGCATGGCGGCGATCCTGTTGGTCGGGGTCGCCACCGTCATGGTCGTCGGCAGCCGACTGATCGAATACGGCGTCATCCTGCGCCATGGCCCCTTGGACCCGTGGAACCACAACATAGCCGCGGTCGCCGCAGCCTGGCTGCGCGGACAACCCTTGTATCCCCTGCCGACGGACGGCCTCTACTACGGCCTGCTGTACGGGCCGCTGCTCTATCGCATCCTGGCCGCGATGCAGGATTTGTTCGGTATCGGCACGCCGCTGGCGACGGTGCCGGGCGTGGCGGCCGAGGCGGCAAGCCTGCTCGTCACCTGGCGTGCGGCTAGGCGCGGCGGCGCCAGCGGCGGCGGCGCCCTGTTCGCCGCGGCGGTCGCCGCAGGGCTGATTGTGTGGATCTATCCCAGCGTCGGCTTTCGCGCCGATCCCTTTCTGCTGTTGCTGTCATCCCTGGGGCTGCTGGCCACGACCTGGACGCCCGGCCTGAGGCAGGCCGTCGCGCTGGGCCTGTGCGCCGGCCTCGCCACCGCGCTGAAGCCATCGGGCGGCCTGTATCTGGGACCGGCGCTGCTGGCGGCCCTGCCGGCGCACAGCCCTGTGGCGGTCGGCCGCTTCATAGCGTTGACCGGGATCGCCGGCCTGGCGGGCGCCCTCCTTCCCTTTGTCGGCGCCGGCGCCTCGCCAGCAGGTTACCTGGCTTATCTGGCAGCCTTGAAGCCCGTGAGTGTGCATGCCAAGGAGTTGATGGAAAACGGCCTTCTGGCCCTGCTCATGTCGGTTCCCGCCCTGGTCGTCCCACCGGCGGAACGGCGTGCGCGCAGGGCGATGCTGGCAGGTCTGTGCCTGTGCCTGCCGGTGGCCTGCGTTCTAGGGGCCGTAGACGGCGCCGGCGTCTGGCACGTGCTGCCCTTCGCCCCTTACACCGCCCTGCTGGTCGGCCTCGCCGCGACCGCCCAGCCAGGTTGGAGCCCCCGGACCCTGGGGCAGACCCTGGTCATCCTGCTGATCATGGCCTATGGAGCCAAGCATGCCGCAAGCGAGGCAGCCGAAGCCGTCGCCAAAGCGCCGCAGGCTGAACGGCTGCACCGGGCCGTCGTGGACTTCCTATCGCAGCACCCGGACGCGGTCGTCGCCATAGCGCCCCGCAGTCGGCTATTGAACCGGGAGGCGGCGTGGCTGGTCGGCCAGGGCAAACCCCTGATCCTGACCCGCACCAGCTGGATCGACCTCGGCAAGCCGGATGCGATCCAGATGTTCATCGATCGCTATCTCTCCCGCTGCGACGGCCTGTCCTGGCTGGCGGTGGGCAACCCACCCTTCGATCCCGTCGGGGAAACACCGGTCGCCGTTTCAGCGGCGTTCATGGCGCTCTATCATCGCCAGTCGGAGGGGGAAGAGCTGGAGGTCTGGTCCTGCGCTCCAGCGCCGGACGAACCGCCGATGTGACGACGCGCCGCCACCCGCATGCCAAAGCCGATCGCTTTTGGGGCTGAACGCGATCCAGGGGGACGGCGTCGCCCTGGATCCGTCGCTGATGGCCTCCCGCCCGCTGGAGGCCGGACGGACCGTCCGCCCCTTCGTCCCCGACGTCACGCTGGGCGGCTATTGGCTGACCTGGCTGCGATCAAAACACGTCTCGCCCGGAATGCGGGCCTTCCGCGCCTGGATCACCGCCGCCTGCGACCGGTTCAGCGATACTCCTTGAAGCGCTCCGTCGCCTGGACCAGCGCGGCGCGGATGCCGGGTTCCATCGCGGAATGTCCGGCGTCGGGGACGATGCGGTAATCGGCCTCCGGCCACGCGCGGTGCAGCTCGTCGGCGGACACCACCGGGCAAACCACGTCATAACGCCCCTGGACGATGGCGCCGGGAATGTGGCGGATGCGGTGGACGTCGCGCAGCAGCTTGTCTTCCGGGGTGAAGCGGTTGGCGCGGAAATAATGCGCCTCGATCCGCGCCAGCCCCAGCGCGTGGGTGTCCTCGCCGCTCGCCGCGATCAGTTCGGGCGAGGGCAGCAGGGACGAACAGCTTCCCTCATAAACGCTCCACACCCGCGCCGCCGCCAGACGGGTCGCGCGGTCGGGCGAATCCAGCCGCTTCCAATAGGCTTCCAGCAGGTCGCCCTGCTCGCTCTGCGGGATGTGGGCGGCGAAGGCCGACCAGGCTTCCGGGAACAGGATCCGCATCGAATAGAGGAACCAATCGATCTCGCTTTTGCGCATCAGGAAGATGCCGCGCAGGATCAGGCCCAGGCAGCGTTCCGGGTGGGTCTGGGCGTAGGCCAGCGCCAGGGTGGATCCCCAAGAGCCGCCGAACAGATGCCAACGCTCGATCCCCAGATGACGGCGCAGGGTCTCGATGTCCTCGACCAGCCGTTCGGTGGTGTTCTCCCGCGTTTCGCCCAGCGGGGTGGAGCGCCCGGCCCCGCGCTGGTCCATCACGACGACGCGGTAATGGGCCGGGTCGAAAAAGCGGCGGTGGGTGGGCGAGGCGCCCGCCCCCGGCCCGCCATGCAGGAACATCACCGGCACGCCGCGCGGGTTGCCCGCCTGCTCCCAATAGACCGTGTGCCGATCGTCCACCGCGATCGTTCCGGCCTGATACGGGTCGATGGGCGGGTAAAATTCGCTGCGGGGCATAAGCGGGGATCCTTGGGAGCGTCGGTCCTGTGGTGCGAGCGGCGAGTGTAAAGGACCGACGCCGGGTTGCGCCAGCGCGCAAAACCCCAAGGCCGCGACGATTTTACGGCGTCTTCCGCCCGGCCATATGGGTCAGATAGGCGATGACCCGCTCCAGATCGCCGTCGCTCAACATGCCGACGTCAAAGCCGGGCATCTGTTGGTTGGGCCAGCTCCGCACCGCGCGCGGATCGCGGATCAGTTTGGCCAGCCCCGATGGGGTCAGATATTCGGTCGGATTCATCGGGCGGTTCAGATCCGGCCCGACGTTGGCGCTGCCCGCCCCGTTCAGCGTGTGGCAGGCCATGCATTGGGCGACGAAGGCGGCTTGTCCGGCGCGGATCGGCGAATCCGGCGACAGCGCGGCGTCCACCGCCAATTGCGGCCAGCGCTTCAACGGGTTGTCGGTGCTGGCGAAGCGGGCGAGTTGGTAGGGCCATTGTTCGTTGCCCACGCCCGACGCCTCGGGCCGCACCCACACCAGATAGAAGGGACCGGCGGAGACCTCCTTGCCCGGCAGCGGCGGCCAGGGTTGGTCGGGCGGCTCCACCGCCAAAAAGGCGACCGACCCACCGTCCGCCGTCCGCAAACACAGCTCCGGCGGCAGCAGCGCGGCGAAGCCGTCGCTGGCGACGCCCTCCAGAACCGCGTCCTTGGGGAATTGGTCGGCGGCGATCAGGCTGGCCAGCGGCACGGCGCGGTAACGCATCGGACGGCCATAGGCGGCGTCGTTCGGGATGTCGACCGTCGCCACGTCGGAACGGGCGAGCAGGGCGTCGCGGTCGATGGTCCGTTCGACGCCCGCGATGGCGATGGTCAACACCGGTCCGGCGGCCTGGACCGGCGAAACCACGGCGACCAGAAGCAAACAGGCGGTCAACAAGCGTGCGATCATTCGGGGTCCTCCTCCTCAAGATGGGCGTCAGAACTGGGATCCGGGGGCCGGACGGCGGGCGCGGATCGGGTCGGCTGTGGAGACGGCGGCGGCGCGGTCGCCGCCCCGCCCTCCAGCCGTTCGATCTGCTCGGGGTGGTTCGCCTCGATCATGGGGCCGCTGCGCAGGCCGATCCAGCCCCGAACGCGGATTCGTTTGCCCTCGTACGACAACGGGTCGATTCCCGCCTTGGCGAAGTCGCGCATCGCCGGGCGGGCGATGTGGACGGTGACGTCGGCGCGCCAATCGGCGCCGAAATCCAGATAGGCCTCGCCGCCGGTCTTGGTGACGCGCAGCACCCGCCCCTCCACGATCTGGAAGCTGTCGCGGTCGCGGGCCAGCGCGTCGGGATCGGCGGGGCGCAGGGCGTAGACGCGGGTCCGCCACAGGCCGCGCTGGGCGACGCGCGCGCCGTCCTCCGTCGCCAGCATCTCGGCGGCGAAGGCGCGGGCGTCGGGCCGGGTGTGAACGCGGGCGTGGCCGCGCGCCAGCATCTCCGCCTGCAACCACACCCCATCCTCGCGCAGCAGATGGACCAGCAGCCGCCCATGCCGGTCCACCACGACGGTCCCGCGCGGCGTCACCACCCGCCCCAACGCCAGCTCGCCCAGCGCCGCCGTCGCCGCCTTGGCCAGCGGCCAGGAACGGCCTCCATCGGCGGCGGCGTAGCGGGGAGGTTTCGCCGCCTCGATCCCCGCCAAGCGGACCTGCCGCCCATCCTCCAACGCCAGCGTGTCGCCATCGACCACCGCGACCACGCGCCAGGACTCCGCCGACGCCGCGACGGCGGGCGCGGCGGTCAGCGGCGGCAGCAGGATCGCCGCAAGCTTCAGGCAATGGGAACGGGGTTTCATGACTCAACCCTATGACGCTCCCGCCCCTGTCGGGCAAGGGCGCCGCCGTTCCGGATCGCCGCGTGAATTCTTTTTTATTTCCCCCGTCGCGGGCGCCGCGCGGGTTGCCCCAATCCGGCCCCGTCGGCTAATTTGCCCGCCATGCTTGACAGCCCCCCAGCGTCCCCGGCGGACAGCGCCCGGTCCGCGACCCGGAAACGGATTCGCTTGCCCATCGCGGCGGTGCTGGTGGCCGGATTCGGCTCGCTGATGCTGGCGGCGGTCGCCAGCGTCCTGATTTTGGGGTTGGTCAGCGCCAGCACCAACACCTTCGCCCTGCTGAACGACAAGGCCGATCTGGCGTTGGCCGGGGTGGAGATCAGGGTTCGCCACCAACTGGATCCCGCCCGCGACATGGCCCGCTTCGTCGCCGGTCTGATCGAGCGCGGGGAGCTGGATCCCGACGACGCCGACCGGCTGACCACCACCCTGCGCGGCGCGCTGGCGGCGGCCCCCGACGTGACCGGAATCGCCTTCATGCGCCCGGACCTGACCGGCGCGCAGGCCGGACGCCTGAACGGCGGCTTGCAGGTCGGCCCCCTCGACATGCAAGGCGACGGCGCCATCCCGCCCGAGGTGCTGAACGGTCCCAGCCGGGGGGCCGCCGCCTGGGCCGATCCCTTTTGGCTGAAGGAAGCCTCGAACAGCCTCATCACGCTCTATCAGCCGGTGCGGCGCGACGGGCGCTATCTGGGGCAGGTCGCGGTCGGCGTCTCGCTGGGCGACCTGTCGCGCTTCCTATCGGCGCTGTATGTCGAACAAGGGCTGAACGCCTTTGTCCTGTACGACCATGAGCATGTTTTGGCTCACCCGGCGCTGGTCGGGCGGAGCTTCGATTTCTCCAACAAGCCCGACGGCCCGCCGCTGCCGCGCATCGATCAGGTGGACGACCCGGCGCTCGCCGCGCTGTGGAGCAAGGGCGTGCCGGTCCAGGCGTTGAAAAAGCGGGTGGAGGGCCAATCCGTCCACATCGCGGGCGACGATTACCTGTTTCTGATGCGGTCGATGGCGGGCTACGGCCAACGGGAATGGATCATCGGCATCGGTTTCCGCGAAAGCGAGATGAATGGCGAGATCCAAAGGCTGGTCAAAACAGGGCTGGCCGGTTTGGCCATCTTGCTGATTTCCGTGGCGGTCGCGCTGTTTGTCGGACGCAAGATCAGCCGCCAAGTCGCCCGGCTGGCCGAGGCCGCCGACCGCGTCCGCGCGTTCGAGTTCAAGACCATCGCCGATCTGCCCGATTCACGCTTGCAAGAAATGGCGCGCGCCGCCACCGCCTTCAACGCGATGGTCGCGGGCCTGCGCTGGTTTGAAACCTATGTGCCCAAGGCGCTGGTGCTGCGCCTGATGCGCCAGCGTGAAACCCAGGGCGACGGGCTGGATTCGGTGCAGCGCGAGGTGACGGTGATGTTCACCGACATTCGCGGCTTTTCCCGCATGGCCGAACACCGCAGCGCCGCCGACACCGCCACCCTGCTGAACGAGCATTTCACCCTGCTCGCCGCCTGCATCGAGGCGGAGGGCGGCACGGTGGACAAATTCATCGGCGATTCGCTGATGGCCTTCTGGGGCGCCCCCGAAAAACAAGAGGACCACGCCGCCCGCGCGCTCCGCGCCGCCCACGCCATCCACCACGCCGTGCTGGCCGACAACCGCGAACGCGCCGCCGCCGGGCAAGAGCCGATCCGCGTGCGCGTCGGCCTGCACAGCGGCCCGGTGGTGGTCGGCAACATCGGCTCGGCCAACCGGATCAACTACACCATCATCGGCGACACGGTGAACGTCGCCGCTCGGATCGAAGAATTGTCCGCCGCGCTTCAGGGCGAGGCGGAGGTCATTGTGCTGACCAGCGGCGTCACCGCCGCCAAGGGGACCGGAGCCGCCCCGCTGGTCCGCCAAGGCGGACGCTCCTTGCGCGGACGCAGCGGCACGACGGAGTTGTGGCGGTTGGTTGCGGCGGAGGGCGCGGAACACGCGCCGCCGCCGGTCGCGGAACCGGGGTCTGCCGACAAGGGGAGAGCTTTGTCAGGAGCGGATTGAGCGGAGGCGCATCGATCCGGCGACGCTTTGCCCCCTCCCCACCCCTCCCCCGCTTAACAGCGGGAGAGGGAGTCGGCAAACTTGTCGGCGCACGGCAAAGTTCCCTCTCCCGCGTGAGCGGGGGAGGGCTAGTGAGGGGGCGGAAGGCGGCCAAACCGAAACGCTTACAGGTTGGCGACCAGATCGCCGGAATCCTCGACGCGCTTCAGCATCGAATCGCGCAGCTTCATCAGGGCGCGGTGCTCCAACTGGCGGACGCGCTCCTTGCTGACGCCCAGTTCACGGCCCAGCTCTTCCAGGGTCGCGCCCTCGTCGCGCAGGCGGCGCTCCTGGATGATGGTGCGTTCGCGCGGGCTGAGTTCGCCCAACGCCTCGGCCAGCCATTGCGAGCGGGTGTTGGCGTCGCGCATGCCGATCACCACCTCTTCCGGCGAAGGGCGTTGGTCGGCCAGGAAATCCTGCCAATCATCGTCCGACCCGTCGGCGACCGGGGTGTTCAGCGACTGGTCGGCCCCCGACAGCCGCATCTCCATCGCCTCGACCTCGGCGACGGCGACGTTCAGTTCGCCCGCGATCCAGGCGCGGCCTTCCTGGGTCAGGCGGGCGCCGTTGCCGTTCTGCGACGCGCTGTCGATTTTGGCGCGCAGGCGGCGCAGGTTGAAGAACAGCGATTTCTGCGCGGCGGTGGTGCCGGTGCGGACGATCGACCAGTTGCGCAGGATGTAATCCTGCATGGCCGAACGGATCCACCAGGCGGCGTAGGTGGAAAAGCGCACCTCGCGGTCTGGCTCGAAACGGCCCGCCGCCTGCATCAGGCCGACATTGCCCTCCTGCACCAGATCGCCCATCGGCAGACCGTAATTGCGGAAGCGCGAGGCGGTGGCGATGACCAGCCGGGTGTAGGCCCGCACCAGCTCGTGCAGGGCGCGTTCGTCGCTCTCCTCCCGCCATTTGCGGGCCAGCTCGAACTCATGGTCCCGCGACAGCAGCGGTTCGCGCATGGACGCTTTGATAAAGCTCAGATTCGCCCGCTGCGTCTCTGGATCGTCGATGTAAGCCATCCGTCCCTTCCTTCCCGTCTGGGCGGCGCCGTGTTCCGATGGTGCAGCCAGTCTCGCGCATGTTGGGCTTGGCCGTTGCCCCCGCCCGGTTTCCCGCCGTTGCGGAAAATGGGCAGGCGTCGGCGCGCCCTGTTGCTAGAGATACGCGACGGGGAAGGATTCGGATCACACCAGATGGACAAATTTCTTGTGCGTCGGTCAAAAAATCGCAGACGCGCGGCGGGCGTTTCCGACCAACCCACCATATAGGGCGCGCGCCGGTTGCGACCAGTGACGCCCCCCACAACAAGATCCCAAGGACATTTGGGAAGCGCCCCCTGCTCACACAGGGCTTGCGGCGCATGACGCCCCAGCGTCGCGCTCGGTCATTGATCGCACTCGCTTGTGTTCTACGGGAGAATGTCGTTAATATCACTTCAACGTGACTTCATCAGGACCAAGCCTTGCATTTTTCTCCAATATTACAAAAATACGTCAAATCCCCACTCCTCCGAATGGGCTAAAATCCACCAAAATCATGATTTCCCTGGACATCTTTACAGTTCTTGTCTTGCACATGACGTCTCTCATTGCCGGAGCGATGGGTTTCATTCATTTGCGTCAACAATCCTTGGAAACGAAGGGGCTTGCTCTGCTTGCCGCCGCGTTTCTGGGGCTGGCGGTTGGATCGTTCAGCGCCGGGCTTGGCGAGCGCGACGTCTTGCCCGCTTGGTTTTGGCAACCAGGAAGCCTCGCCATCGGAAGCGTCAGTTACGCGTATCTGTGGCTTGGCGCCCGCGCGCTCAGCAGCGGTCGGGGGCTGCGCCGCTCATGGATCCTGCTGCTGATTCCACTCGCGTGGTTTTGCCTTGCCGCGATCACAGACTTCACCGCCGACAACCAACTGCGGGCAAGCGCGTTCCACATCACCGCCTTCCTGTTCCTGCTGGCCGCCGCCCACGAGATCGCCCGTGACCAACGGGTTGATCCGCTGCCGTCCCGGCGGCCTCTGGCCGTCATTTTGGGACTTGCCGCAACGGTCTACGCCTCCGAATTCCTGATGATGACCCTCGGTCGGATCAGCGTTCCCAACATCGCCTTTGGTTTTTATCTGCAAATATTTTTCAATTTCGGAATCACCATTCTGGTCTATGGCGTCGTGAAGGAACGCGCCGAAAACGCGCTGCGCCTCGCCGCCGAAATCGACCCCCTGACCGGCATCGGCAACCGCCGCTGGATGGACGCCCGCATGCCGGGATTCATCAAGCGCGGCGACACCATCATGATGCTCGATCTCGACCATTTCAAAACGGTCAACGACCGTTACGGCCATGCGGCGGGCGATCATGTGTTGCGCGCCTTCGCCGATGAGGTCAGTCGGAATCTGCGCCCGCAAGACCGATTTGCCCGCGCAGGCGGTGAAGAGTTCATCCTTTACATGCCCGACCTCAGTCTGGCCGACGCCAAAGCGGCGGGGGAGCGCCTCTGCCGGTTGGTCGCGTCCCTCGTCGTCCAGCATCGCGGCGACCGCATTCCGGTCACGACCAGCCTTGGCGTCGCCTGGTCGGATGGCGGCTACCAAAGCTGGGATCTGATGCTCCAGGCGGCGGACACGGCTCTTTACGCCGCCAAAAAGGCTGGACGCAACCGGGTCGCCGTCCAACCGCCGCCCCTATCCTCGGACGTCGTGGGATAAGCCGCCGCGCCTACTCCCCCTCCCCGCGCAGGGCGTCGAACGCCCGGCGGTCGCGCTTGGTCGGGCGGCCAGAGCCGGGGGCGCGGTAGGGATCCTCCAACCGCTCCTCCGCCACCGGCGGGGCGAGATCCTCGTAGAGCGCCTGGGCCTCCGGGGCGGGGCCGCGTCGGCTTCCCAGCGCCAGCACCTTGATGACGCGGATGTGCCGACCCTGCGCGAAGGTCAGCACGTCGCCCGGCTTCACCGCCGCGTGCGCCTTGCTGACGACCGCGCCGGACAACCGGACGCCGCCGTCGTTGCAGATTTTGGCGGCCAGACTGCGCGTCTTGAAGAAACGCGCGTACCACAGCCATTTGTCGATGCGCAGCCGTCCGGGCGGAAGGCCGTCGCTGCCGTCGTCGCTCATGGTTCTCGGTCCATGCTGGTTGATTCCGTTGGTCGATCTTTGAGCGTTTCTTCCCCCTCCCTAACCCTCCCCCGCTGCGCGGGAGAGGGAACTCCGCCGCAAGCTGGGCCACACGCTGAGCTGCACGCTGACAAGGGTCCGGCCCCCTCTCCCGCGAAGCGGGCTACCGGATTCACACATCTTTTTCTTGCTGCAACCAATTGAAATGAAACGGATTTTCCGTCATCCCCGCGCAGGCGGGGATCCAGAGTTTGCCAGACGAACCCTATGGGTAAGTCTGGATTCCCGCCTGCGCGGGAATGACGGAGAAAAATTCTTTTTCTTCCAATGAGTTGCCTAAACCAAAGATGTGTGCATCCAGTAGCGCGAAGCGGGGGAGGGATGGGGAGGGGGAAATCGACAGCCGGACACCCACCCCCGGACGGCCTTCACCCTCCCGACAGTTGACGCAACTTGGCGAAGGGATGGTCGGCGTTGACCGGCGCGCGGTCGCGGCGGGGCTTGGCCGCCGACGGGCGCCGCCGTTTCCACGTCACCGCGCCATCCTCCGCCACGCTGCGGGCGTAGCCCAAGCCGGCCAACACCCCGGCCAACTCCTCCGCCGACAGGCCGACCCGTTGGCCGAGCGCCGTCTCGGGCGCCGACGCGCCGGATTTGGCCAAGGTCAGCATCTCCGTCTCCAGCCGGTCGAGCATGTCCACCCGCAGCGCTCGCCCCTCTCCGCCCTTTTGATCGCCCGCTTTGGCCGACGCCACTGGATAACCAATCGCCTCCCAGAAGGCGGGCGGCGCGCCAACCGCCGCGACCGACACCCGCCCCGGCGGCGGCAGCGGCACCGGCAGGGCGTGGCCGGTGGCGACCGCCCACAGCAGCCCGCGCAGGGCGACCGCCGCCGGTTTGGCCAGCGCCGTCAGATACAGGTGCGACACGCCCAACCGCACGCCCAGCCGGGTCAGCGCCTTGCGGTCCTCGCGCTCCAGCCCTTCGACCAAGGCGGCGACCGGCGGACGCGGCAGAACCCCCAGCCCCTCCACCAGTTGAAAGGCCAGCCCCCGCGCGGCGCCCGACAGGCCGTCGGCGTCGGCCAGCGCGAACAGCGGCTTCAGCCGGGCGGCGACATGCCGCTTGAGCCACTGATCGAGCCGGGCGCGCACCCGCTCGCGCTGGGCTTGGTCGAGCATCCCCTCGTCAAAGGGAACCACCAGCGGCGTCAACACCGACGGCCCGGCGGCGAGCTTGGCCACGCTCACGCCATGGACGCTCAACAGCCCGTCGGGGGCAAGGGCGAAAGCGTCGTCGGGTTCCTGCTCGAACCGGCGCAGCCGCTTGGCCAGTTCGTCGCGCAGCGCCTTCCGCGCGGCGGTTTCCAGGGCGCGGGCCTCCTCGGAGCGGTCTGGCGCGTCGGCGACGAAGCGGAAGCCCTCCAACCGCCCGACCACATGCCCCTCCACCACCACCTCGCCGTCGGCGCGGACGCCGCCGATCAAGGCGCGGCCATCCTTCAGCGTGCGCGACAGGCTGGCCGACCGACGGTCGATGAAGCGTTGCGTCAAACGCTCGTGCAGAGCGTCGGACAGTTGGTCCTCGATGGCGCGCGTGCGCTCCTGCCAATGCAGCGGATCGGTCAGCCAGGTGGGTCGGTTGGAAATGTAGGTCCAGGTGCGGATGTGGGCGATGCGGGCGACCAGCGCGTCGATGTCGCCCTCCGTCCGATCCAGCCGGGCGATCTGCTTGCCGACCCAATCGCTGTCCAGCCGCCCGAAGCCGGTGCGCAGGGATTTGTATATTTGCGCCAGCAAGCGGGTGTGGGCGTCCGACAGCACCTTGCGGAAATCGGGGATCTGGCAGACCTCCCACAGCAGCCGCACGGCGTCGCGGCCCTTGGCGAGATCCATCACCTCCGGGTCGCGGACCAAAGCCTGAAGGGCCAGATGGTCGTCGGCGTCGCGCGAGCGGCTCAATTCGGCGATGGGGGCGCGCTCCTCCAGCGTTTTCAGCAGGAAGCCCGGCGTGTCGAAGCGCAGGGCGCTGTTGCGCCAGGTCAGCGTCTTCAGCGTCTCGAACTCGTGGTTTTCGACGCGGCTGATGATGTCGGCGTCCAACTCCCCCGCCTCGTCGGTGGTCCCGAAGGTGCCGTCGCGCATGTGGCGCCCGGCCCGCCCGGCGATCTGCGCCACCTCGGCGGCGCGCAGGCGGCGGGGGGCGAAGCCGTCGAACTTCACCATGCGGGCGAAGGCGACATGATCGACGTCCATGTTCAGCCCCATGCCGATGGCGTCGGTCGCCACCAGATAATCCACCTCCCCCGCCTGATAGAGCGCCACCTGGGCGTTGCGGGTGCGGGGCGACAGGGCGCCCAGCACCACCGCCGTGCCGCCGCGCTGGCGGCGGATCAATTCGGCCATCGCGTAGACGTCGGTGGCGGAAAAGGCGACGACGGCGGAGCGCGGCGGCAGCCGGGTCAGCTTCTTGTGCCCGGCGTAAGTCAGTTGGGAAAAGCGCGGGCGGTTGATGAATTCGGCGCGCGGAATCAGCTTGCGGATCAACGGCTGCATGGAATCGGAGCCGAGAAACATCGTCTCCACCAGCCCGCGCGCGTTCAGCAGCCGGTCGGTGAAGATGTGGCCGCGTTCGGGATCGGCGCAGAGCTGGATCTCGTCAACCGCCAGAAAATCGACCACCCGGTCGAGCGGCATGGATTCGACCGTGCACACCCACCAGGACGGGTTGGGGGGCAGGATCTTTTCCTCCCCCGTCACCAGGGCGACGGCCTGTTTTCCCTTGATGGCGACGATGCGGTCGTAGTTTTCCCGCGCCAGCAGCCGCAGGGGAAAGCCGATCATGCCCGACTTGTGACCAAGCATCCGCTCGATCGCCAGATAGGTCTTGCCGGTGTTGGTCGGCCCCAGCACGGCGACCACCCGACCGCCAAGCCCCAGAGCGCCGCCCGACGAAGCGTGAGAGGACGTCATGGGCGTAAGCTTTGGTGGGTCCGGCCCCGCTTTGCAAGAGACAGATTGGATGAGTTCAACGCGCCTATAGACTGTCTCCCAGAAATAATCAAATACATCCAGGAGACAATTATTATTGGAAAAAATACACAAAATCGACAGTTAATGATCAATATCTTCGGAATCCATGCTATATATTGCAATATTTCTCGTAACTCCACGATGATCTGTCACGGATTTTCTCTCGCTTTTCACGCGGTGCCCATCATTTTTTATCTCTTTAATTCTAGCAGCAAGGCGGCGAACTCCGTATTTTTCCTGAGCAATTTCCTGAGTTAGCTTCTCTTCGTTTTGGAGAGATTCGAGGACTATTTGTTTTTGGTTAATTTTCGGCATGTTTGGACCCTTAATATTTTTGAGGGGGCGTGACCAAATCACGATCGATGATAGGTAGTATCAGATTTTCATAACGCAATATTTCAGCCCAAAAAAAACGCGACCGATACTGCCGGTCGCGTTTTCCTGAATCAATCAGATTGAGCAGATCAAACCGGCTGCGGCAGGCCGTGGATGTAGCCGACGCCGCCGCTGCGGCGGTTGCGGTAGGCGCCGTCGATCAGACCGGCGACGCTGTCCTTGACCTTGTCGTGCAGGCCCTTTTCCCAATCGCCGGGATGCTGGAAGTTGCTCATGATGTAGGCGAAGCCGTTGACGTCGTCGACCGCTTGCAGGCCGGTCGATTCCGCGCCCGCCGGGCAGGACAGGATGCGGCTCAGCGCCTTGGTGTCGACGTTGTAGGCCCACAGGAAGTTGTTGACGTGGTTGCCGCTGTCCTCGCCGACGAACAGCGTGCGCAGGCGTTCGGAGAATTTCAGATTGTCCGGGTTGGCGATGAAGTCGGCGTGGGCGGTGTTGCCCAGCGCGTCGGGGGTCGCCAGATCCTTGCCGACCAGGGCCGGGACGGCGCTGAAATGCACCGGCACCCAATCGCTGTCGATGGCGGCGCCCGCCGCGTCGGTCTGGCCGCCGGTCATCGGCAACTGATACACGGCGCCGGCGTTGATGGCGTTGACCTTGATGCCGCTCTTGCCGTCGCTCATCGACTTGTACATGTAGGACACGGCCATGTAGGCGGTCTTGTCCTTGGCGTTGACGGTCACGCCCTCCAGCTTGGTCAGGGCCAGCGTGGCGCCGACGGTGGGGGCGTAGCGGTGGGTTTCCAGGAAGGCGGCGGCCTTTTCCATGCCCGGCTTGAACTTGACCCACTGGGTCTTGCCGTTGAAACCGATGGCGGTGAAGGAGGGATCCTTCGGGTCTTCCTTCTTCACCTCGACGATGTCGGCGGCCTTCAGGCTGTCGGCCAGCTTTTCGATTTCGGCGCTGGCAGCGTGGCCCAGCTTGATCCATTTCAGGGCGAAGGCGCCGCCCTTGTCGAGATCCTTGCCCTCTTCCTGGATCATCTTGGCGGCGTAAAGCGCGCCCGCCGACAGGTCGGCGGCCTTGTCGGCGATGAACATGAACAGGCCGCCGTTGGTGGTGTCGTCGCCCATCAGCACGGTGCGCTGGTCGGGCATCACCTGCACCAGCTCGTGCGAGATGCGGCCCATGCAATAATGCTTCTTGATGCTGCCGGCGCCGTCGGGCTTGACGGTGACTTCCGGCATATGGCCGTAATGATAGGGGTTGGCCTTGTTCGGGTCGCCGAACAGATTCTGGCTGTAGGCGCGGAACTGGTCGTCGAGCGCGGTGGCGTCCGGCTCATACTCCTCGCTCGACAGGTGGGTGTTCCAGGGCGACAGGCTGGCGCCGCAGGTGATCCACAGACCGTGCACCGGGCTGGTGTCCACCGTGTGGTACTGCACCAGCTTCAGCGCGCCGGTCTCCTTGTTCTGGTCCAGAGTCAGAACGGCGATGGGCGACGGCAGGCGGCCGTACATCGACGCGTCCTTGGAATCGCGGGTGGCGTATTCAAACTGCACGACGGCGAACAGGGTGTTGCCCGACACGCCCGGCACGGTGGCGGGCATCGGGTTCAACAGGTTGCAGCCGTCCGGGCAATCGGAGAAGAACTGGGTCGGCGTCGCCAGCGAGGCGTCGAGGATCGGCTTGCCGTTGATGTCGTAATAGCCGCCCGCCAACGTCGTGCCGCCCTTGCCGTCCGGCGCCATGTCGCCGGTGATGAACAGCGGCTGATAGCCCAGCGCGAAGCTTTGCTTCGTGCCGTCGGCCCAGCTCACGACCATGCTGGATTCGACCGTGGTCGTCGCCTGCGCGGCGGCGGTCGTCGGCGCGGCCATGCCGACGAACTCGACGGACACCGGCGCGCCCTTGGCGGCGGCGGCCTCCGCGCCCGAGGCGAACAGCAGGCCGCCGACGCCCCCGGCGACCGGCAGCAGCGGCATTCCAGCCAGCATGCGCAGCACGGAGCGGCGCGACGTTTCGGACAGATGGACGGACGAATTGGTCATGATGTGATGTCTCCCGACCCCTCGTGAGGTCAAACGGCTGGCATGACGCGCGGTTGAAACGCGCGGTCTTGTTTTGGCGAGCGGGCGGGAGGTTACTGCGGGGATGTTACAGTTTGACGGTCATGGGCAAGGAACGGGGCAAGGAACGACGGTGACGAAGGCGTCGTTCCTTCCGCCTTGAACGTGAAACGGGGTTGGATGAGGCGAAGTCCTTATGGCGCCCTCGCTTTTTCCGGCGCCTTCTCCGGCGGCGCGCTGGCCATCTTGGCCGCCCGGTCCAGATTCACCGCCGCCGCCCGCCCGAACTCGCTGTCGGGGGCCAGCCGCTTGACCAACGCCCAATCGTCGCGCGCCCCGTTGACGCTGCCGCTGAGCGCCTTGACGTTGCCGCGCAGCAAAATGGCTTCGGGGTCGCCCGGCTTCAGTTCCAGCGCGCGGTCAATGTCGGCCAGCGCCTGCCGATGATTCGACAGCGCCTTGTGCGCCTCCGCCCGATAGAGATAAGCGTCGGCCCGTTTGGGATCCTTGGTCAACGCCGCGTCCAGATCGGCGATAGCGTCCCAGAAACGTTCGCCTTCGGCGCGGGCGAAAGCGCGGTCGATCAGCAGATCGACGTCGCCCGGCTGCTTGTCCAACGCCGCGCTGTAGAGCTTTTCCGCCCGGACCTGATCGCCCGCCCGCAGCCACGCCCAGCCGCCGCGCCCCAGGATCGAGGCCGCCGCCTTGGGATCGTCCTTGCCCAGCAGCGGAGCCAGCTCCTCCAACCGCGCGCCAGCGGCCTTGAAGTCGCCCTTGTGGAACAGCGCCAGCGCCTGACAGAGCCGGGCGAGGTCGCCGCCGTCCTTCTCCTGCCAGCGCAAGGCGCGTTCAAAGGCGGCGTCGGGATTGCTTTCGGCCTGCGCCGCGCACTCCTTGAGCGTCTGATTGGGATCCGGGGCCGAAGCGGGCGCGGCGGCCTGGACCGGGAGGGGGAGCAAGGCCGCCGTCGACAGCGACAGGGCGGCCAGCGTGATGAAAGCGTTGCGTCGGATCATGGTCGCCTTACACTCCGCCATCGTTCCGTCCGACGCAAGGGCTTGAAACCGCCCGTAAGGAAGCCCCGATGACCGCACCCCGCCTGTTCGTGTTCGGCCTTGGCTACACCGCCCGCGTTTTCGCCGACGGCCTGCGCGCCGAAGGCTGGCGGATCGCCGCCACCTGCCGCAGCGAGGACAAGCGCGCCGCCCTGGAGGCCGAAGGGATCGAAGCGTTCGTCTTCGACCGGGGCCGCCCGCTGGCCGACGCCCACGCGGCGCTGGACGGCGCGACTCACCTGCTGGTCAGCGTGCCGCCCGACGCCAAGGGCGACCCGGTGCTCGACCACCACGCCCGCGAATTGGCCGATCTGCGCACCTTGGACTGGGCTGGCTATCTGTCCACCACCGGAGTCTATGGCGACGCCAAGGGCGAATGGGTGAGCGAAGCGGCGTGGCTGAAGCCGACCGGCGACCGCCAGAAACGCCGGGTGGAGGCTGAACGCGGCTGGCTGGGCATCTACCGGCAATATGGCGTGCCGATGCATCTGTTCCGGCTGGCCGGGATCTATGGGCCGGGCCGCAGCGCGCTCGATTCGGTGCGCGCGGGCGACGCCAAACGGGTGGACAAGCCGGGGCAGGTGTTCTGCCGCGTCCATGTCGACGACATCGCGACGACGCTGCGCGCGTCGATGGCCAAGCCGACCCTGGGCGCGGTCTACAACGTCGCCGACGATCTGCCCACCCCCTCGCACGAGGTGGTGGAGCACGCCTGCCGCCTGTTGGGGGTGGAGCCGCCGCCGCTCATCCCCTTCGATCAGGCCGAATTGTCGCCGATGGCGGCCAGCTTCTACACCGACTGCCGCCGGGTGAAAAACGACCGGATCAAGCGGCAATTGGGCGTGACGCTGGCCTATCCCGACTACCGCGCCGGCCTGGACGCCCAGTTCGCGGCGGAGCAGGGCGCCTAACCAAAAGACTATGCCCAAAGAGCGATGACCAAAAGGGAAGGGATCGCATGGTCGCGGGCAGCAGAACCGCTTCGACATCGAAGCAAAACAAAAACATACCCGGATATTAATCGAAAACGTCACAAAAGACTTTGTCGCTTGGAAAAGGATATTTAACAATCTCGCTGGATTATGTTTGGATTGACGACGGCGATCCGGCGAGGGTGTGGGGCATGAACAGCGCAATATCCGCCATGTTGCCAAAAGACTCCGCGTCGCCCGTTGAAAGCCCGGCGGCGGAGAGTCTGGCGTCCACCGCTTTCCGGCGGCAGATGGACGAGGTTGTGGCGCGCATCCCGATGCACGCGATCCGGTCGGTTCTGGACGCCGTCGATGGCGCCTCCACCCCCAACGGCGAGCGCGCCCGCCATCTGCGCGAGGCGCTGGTCGATCACTTCAACCGGCTGCGCCCGATGAAGGCGCGCCGCCTGTTCACCGGCCTGTTCGAGCCGTTCCTGGTCGATGACCATGTGCTCTACCGGGCGCCCGAAGCGGTTCCGGCGCTGATTCAGCGCGTGGACATGGGCGGGATCTGGGCCGCGCTGGTCCAATACGCCTTCCCGGCGCTGGCGGCCGAGGTGCAAAGCCATCTCGACGATCTGTCGCGCGACGCCATGCTCGACGCCGTGCTGTCCAGCCCCCAGGCGATGAGTCTGCGTGAAACGATGCGCCGCGAGGCGTTGGACTATCTGACCCGGCTGACCGCCGACCGCAAGGCGACCGACCGTTTCCTGGCGCTCGCCAACGACGAGGCGTTGCAGGACGCCCGCCTGCGCACCCAATATCTGAACCGCAAGGCCGCCATCGACAGCGACATGCTGGGATTCGTCCGCGCCCTGCTGGAGCACAACGCCGTGCTGGTCCCGCTGACCGAACGGATGCGCCGCGACATCGACGAGATGCAGGGCGGCGGCGATGGCCGTTCGGTCGAGGTCGATTGCCAATCGGCGCTGATGGTCGGCTTCGTCCGGCGGGTGCGCGACCTCGGCCTGCCCTTCCGCGACCAGACCCAGATTCTCGCCTGGTTCGCCCCGCTCTATGGGCTGAACGTCAAGCGGCGCTACGACGTGTTCCTGCGCCACATCCGCGAGCATGGCGGCCCGACGGTGCGCGAGTCGCACCCGCTGTTGCGCGCCCTGCTCGCCCATTTCAACGCCGCCAGCATCACCATCCGCGAGGTGGTGGACGGCATGTTCGGCGATGTGGACATCCGCGACGGCGGCGTGCTGTCGGTCAACGGCGCCACCCGCGATCTGCTGACCGGCGCGGTGGAGCGGTTCGACCGCTCGCTGACCGCGCTGACCGGCTGCGGTTTTCTCGCCAGCCGCAGCAGCGGCCCGGCGATCCGCACGCAATTGGCCGAGGTCAGCCGTGGCCTGACCGCCACCGTCATTCCCGCTCTGGCGTCCCGCATGCAGGCGGCGATGGTGTCCCGCCACAACCCGGTGGCCGATCACGACGACGTGGTGTGGCTGCTGGAACTGGTCTGGCGTTGGGGCCGCTATCTGGGCGCCGCCGGTTACGCCAACCCGGAGCTGAAATCGCTGCGGCTCTACGCCGTGGAAAGCGGGCGCATCGCCTTCATCCAGGCGATGAAGGCGGAGGAGCACGAAAAACCGAGCCACCGGATGGCCCATCTGCTGCGCATCCGCCGCCTGATGAAGGCGATGGGGGAAAGCGTCGATCCCTGGATCAGCCCGGTCAGCCAAGGGCTGCACCGCGTCGTTCACGTCTATCTCGATCAGGTTCCAACCATCACCGAAGAGGAATGGACGGTGATCGACGCCTTCGTCGCCTCCGTCCGCGCGGAACTGACCCGCTCCCGCCACTGGCAAAGCGCCGACTTCGTGGCGATCCTGCGCCTGCATGAAACGCGGGAGCGGTGACGGGGGGGGCGTGATGATCTTGGAAACGGAACAGGCCTTCTCAAAACGCCGTTGACCAGTATGCGTTGCGTAACACATACTGGTCAATGTGGGGGAAGCGGATGCCGATACGGAACTGCGCGGACAAGCAAACCGCCGCCTTCCTGGCCGGAAAACGGGTGAAAGAATTTCAGGCGTTCGACCGGCAAGCGGCCAAGGCGCTCACCAAACTCATGGCCGCCACCCGGTTGATGGATTTGAGACACCCGCCGTCCAATCGCTTTGAAGCGCTGGGCGGCGACCGCAAGGGCCAGTACAGCATTCGGATCAACGACCAATGGCGCGTCTGATTTGGTTGGGCCTTTGCCGAAAGCGCGTCGGACGCGTCCGACCCGTTGACGCTGCTGGGGGATCCCATCGACGTCGAGATCACCGACTATCATTGAGGCGCATCATGACCCATCCCGCCATCGACAACCTGCCGCCCATCCATCCCGGCGAGATCCTGCGCGATGATCTGGAGGCGCTGGGTCTCAGCGCCAGACGCTTCGCCGGGCATATTGGCGTTCCGCCCAACGCGGTGACGGAGATTCTGAACGGCGAGCGGCGCGTCACCGCGCCGATGGCGCTGCGCCTTGGCAAGGCCTTTGGCACCGATCCCCGCTATTGGACGAACCTTCAAAGCCTCTACGAGACCAAGCTGGCCCGCGCGGAGATCGGCGACGTGATCGACGCGATCAAACCCTTGCCGCATGTCGGACAGGCCGCATGACGCCCCAATGACGCGACGCTTGCGCCACCCGCTTTGACGGACGACGGCCAAGAGACGCCGCGCCACGGCGGAAAAATCCAAACGTCTCGTCTTTTGGGTTTCCTGAACCGCCCGCGCCAACCGTCCAACGCACGAATTTGGTTCGACACAAGCGCCTTTATGGTATGATGCGCGCCCGCTTGTGGGCGGAACCACCCGTTAGCCCGCGCCCCCAACGCCCCGCCGCCGAGACGACGACAGCAATGAACATCACCATCGAACGCGCCGCCCTTCTCCGGTCTCTGGGTCACGTGCAAAGTGTGGTCGAGCGGCGGAACACCATTCCCATTCTGTCCAACGTCCTGTTGCGCGCGAAGGACGGCGAGCTGTCGCTGGCCGCCACCGACATGGACCTGGAAATCGTCGAGTCGGTCCCGGCCAGCGTCGCCCGTCCCGGCGGAACCACCGCTCCGGCGCACACGCTGTACGACATCGTCCGCAAGCTGCCCGACGGCTGCCAGGTGGAGTTGGACGTCAGCGGCGACGGCGCCCTGCTGACCCTGCGGTCGGGCCGTTCGCAATTCCGGCTGTCCTGCCTGCCGGTGGATGATTTCCCGCAATTGTCCGGCGGCGAGTTGAAGCACAGCTTCGCGGTGTCTGCCGCCGATCTGCGCGGGCTGGTGGACCGCACCCGCTTCGCCATCTCCACCGAAGAAACCCGCTATTACCTGAACGGCATCTATCTGCACGCCGCGCGCGCCAAATCGGGCGGGTCGGATTTGCCGGTCCTGCGCGCGGTCGCCACCGACGGCCACCGTCTGGCGCGGGTGGAAATGCCGCTGCCCGAGGGGGCCGACGGCATCCCCGGCGTCATCGTGCCGCGCAAGACCGTCACCGAAATCCGCAAGCTGATCGACGAGGCCGCCGACCGCATCCAAATCTCGATGTCGGAGAACAAAATCCGCTTCGGCTTCGATTCGGTGGTCGTGACGTCGAAGCTGATCGACGGCACCTTCCCCGATTACGAGCGCGTCATCCCGGTCGGCAACGACAAGGTGATGGAGGTGGACGCCAAGCTGTTCGCCGCCGCCGTTGACCGCGTCGCCACCATCTCCACCGAAAAGAGCCGGGCGGTGAAGCTGTCGCTGACGCGCGGCACCCTGACCCTGTCGGCGACCAGCCCGGAAGCGGGCAGCGCGACGGAAGAGCTGGAGGTCAGCTATCAGGACGGCCCGATGGAGATCGGCTTCAACTCCCGCTATCTGCTCGACATCACCCAGCAGATCGAGGGGGAGGGCGCCCGCTTCACTCTGGCTGACGCCGCGTCGCCGACGATCATCCGCGACGTCGTTGACAACGCCGCGCTCTATGTCCTGATGCCGATGCGGGTGTGATGGAACGGCGGGGGTTACGTCCCCCAGCCGCGCCTCTTGGCCTCCCCTGTGACCGCCGACCGTTCCGCCTTTGACAGCCCCGCCCATGACGGTTGATGATCGGGCCGCCCCCCGTGTTCTGACGCCCGCCTTGGCGGTGCGGCGGCTGACGCTGACGCGTTTTCGCGGCTACGACTCCGCGCGGCTGGACAGCGACCAACGCCCGGTGGCGTTGATCGGCCCCAACGGCGCGGGCAAAACCAATCTGCTGGAGGCCGTCAGCTTCCTCGCCCCCGGTCGCGGTCTGCGCGGGGCGAAGCTGGCGGAGGTCGAACGCATCGGCTCACCCCCTGGGTCCGGTTGGGCGGTCGCCGCCACGCTCGACACGCCCGGCGGCCCGGTGGAGATCGGCACGGGGCGCGAGCCGCACCTCGCCCCGCCGCGCCCGACCGACCGCGACCGCCGTCTGGTCCACATCGACGGGCGCCCGGCGAAAAGCCAAACCGCGCTGGCCGAGCATGTCGCCGTGATCTGGCTGACCCCGGCGATGGATCGGCTGTTCGTCGAAAGCTCCAGCGGGCGCCGCCGCTTTCTCGACCGTCTGGTCTTCGGCTTCGACCCCGCCCACGCCGGACGGCTGTCGCGCTACGAACACACCCTGCGCGAACGCGCCCGCCTGCTGCGCGAGGGCCGGTTTGACCAGGGTTGGCTGGGCGGGTTGGAAGACCAGATGGCGACCACCGGCGTCGCCGTCGCCGCCGCAAGGCGCGAGGTGATCCAACGGCTGCGCGCCGCCTGCGACCGCGCCGTCGGCCCCTTCCCCGGCGCCGATCTGGCCGTGGCGGGCGCGGTGGAGGATTGGCTCGACCAAGGCCCCGCGCTGGACGCCGAAGACGCGCTGCGCCGCAGCCTGCGCGACAACCGGCGGCGCGACGCCGAAAGCGGCGGCGCGACGGTCGGCCCGCACAAAAGCGATCTGGCCGTGCGCCACGCCGCCAAGGACATGCCCGCCGCGCTCTGTTCGACGGGCGAGCAAAAGGCGCTGTTGATCGCCATCGTTCTGGCCAACGCCCGGCTGCTGGCCGCCGAACGCGGAGCCGCGCCGCTGCTGCTGCTGGACGAGGTCGCCGCCCATCTCGACCCCGACCGGCGCGAGGCGCTGTTCGGCGAAATCCTGGCTTTGAGGGCGCAAGCCTGGATGACCGGCACCGACGCGGCGGTCTTCGCCCCCCTGGCGCAGGAAGCCGCGCGGGTTTTCATCGACGACGCCCGAATCCGACCGGGATAGCCCGGCGGATCGCGCGAAAAAATACACACGGCGGCACCGAAACCGCCGAAATTCCAACCGGATCTGGTATAGTCGGCGCATGGCACAGGAAGCACTGAAAAACGACCTCCCGCAGCAGGACTATGGGGCCGAGTCGATCACCGTTCTGCGTGGGCTTGACGCCGTGCGCAAACGCCCGGGCATGTATATTGGCGACACCGACGACGGTTCGGGTCTCCATCACATGGTGTATGAGGTGGTGGACAACGCCATCGACGAGGCGCTGGCGGGCTACTGCGACAAGGTCGAGGTGCAGTTGAACGCCGACGGCTCGGTCACGGTGCGCGACAACGGGCGCGGCATCCCCACCGACATCCATTCCGAAGAAGGCGTGTCGGCGGCGGAAGTCGTCATGACCCAGCTTCACGCGGGCGGCAAGTTCAACCAGAACAGCTACAAGGTGTCGGGCGGCCTGCACGGCGTCGGCGTCTCGGTGGTCAACGCGCTGTCGGAAACGCTCGATCTGCGCATCTGGCGCAACGGGCGCGCCCACGCCATGCGGTTCCGCCACGGCGTCGCCGACGCGCCGCTGGCCGACGTCGGCCCGGCCCCCGAGGTGTCCGACAATCAGGGCGGCGTGAAGCCGTTGAGCGGCACCGAGGTGACGTTCCTCGCCTCCAAAGACACCTTCACCAACACCGAATTCGATTACGCGACGCTGGAACACCGGCTGCGCGAGTTGGCCTTCCTGAATTCCGGCGTCCGGCTGGTGCTGACCGACGCGCGCGGGGTCGAGCCGAAGGTCCAGGATCTGCATTACGAAGGCGGGCTTGAGGCCTTCGTCACCTACCTCGACCGCTCGAAAGCAGCGCTGCACAAACCGGCGATCACCCTGAAGGCCGAACGCCCGACCGAACATGGCGGCATCGTCACCGTGGAATGCGCGCTCCAGTGGAACGACAGCTACCACGAGACGACGCTGTGCTTCACCAACAACATCCCGCAAAAGGACGGCGGCACCCATCTGGCCGGTTTCCGTGGCGCCCTGACCCGCGCCATCAACAACTACGCCAATGAATCCGGCATCGCGAAAAAGGAAAAGGTCAATCTGTCGGGCGACGACGCCCGCGAAGGCCTGACCTGCGTCTTGTCGGTGAAGGTGCCGGATCCGAAATTCTCCAGCCAGACCAAGGACAAGCTGGTCTCGTCCGAAGTCCGCCCGGTGGTCGAGACCATCGTCGGCGAGGCGCTGGCCCAGTTCTTCGAGGAACATCCCGCCGACGCCCGCCGCGTCGTCATGAAGGTGGTGGAGGCCGCCGCCGCCCGCGAGGCCGCCCGCAAGGCGCGCGAGTTGACCCGGCGCAAGGGCGCGCTGGACATGGCGTCGCTGCCCGGCAAGCTGGCCGATTGCCAGGAACGCGACCCCGCCGGGTCCGAACTGTTCATCGTCGAGGGCGATTCGGCGGGCGGGTCGGCCAAACAGGGCCGCTCGCGTCAGTTCCAGGCGATTTTGCCCCTGCGCGGCAAGATTTTGAACGTGGAGCGCGCGCGCTTCGACAAGATGCTGGGGTCGGCGGAAATCGGCACGCTGATCGCCGCGCTGGGCACCAGCATCGGCCGCGACGAGTTCAACGCCGACAAGGCGCGCTATCACAAGATCATCATCATGACCGACGCGGACGTGGACGGCAGCCACATCCGCACCCTGCTGTTGACCTTCTTCTTCCGCCAGATGCCGGAATTGATCGAGCGCGGCTATCTCTACATCGCCCAGCCGCCGCTCTATCGGATCAAGCGCGGCAACGCCAAGGAACGCTATCTGAAGGACGACCGGGCGCTCGAAGAATATCTGGTCGAAGCGGCGTTGGGCGATCTGTCGGTGCAATTGTCCGACGGCACGCTGCTGATCGGCGACCAGTTGATCGGCCTGGTCGAACAGGCGCGCGCCGCCCGCCCCGCCATCGACACGCTGGCCCGCAAGGTCGGCAATCTGACGGTGGTCGAGCAAGCCGCCGTGGTCGGCGCCCTGTCGGGCGGCCTCGCCAGCAACCCCGACGCCGCCTTGACCGCCGCGCAAAGCGTCGCCGAACGGTTGAACAGCCTGTTGGGCGACGGCGGTTGGCGCGGCGAAACCCTGCCGAACGGCGGTTACGCCGTGGTCCGCACCCGGCGCGGCGTCACCCACCGCCATCATTTCGACAGCGACCTGTTGAAGAGCGGCGAGGCCCGCCGCCTGGACGGTCTGGCCCCCGACCTGCTGCGCGTCTTCGGCACGGCAGGCCGCGCCTTTGAAAAGCAAAAGGAAACCCGCGCGCTGACCGGCCCCGTCGCCCTGTTCGACACGGTGATGGAGTTGGGCCGCCGGGGCGTGACCATCCAGCGTTACAAGGGTCTGGGCGAAATGAACCCGGATCAGCTTTGGGAAACCACGCTGGACCCGACCAAGCGGTCGCTGTTGCAGGTCCGCGTCCACCACGCCGATCAGGCGGAGGAGGTCTTCTCCACCCTGATGGGCGACATCGTCGAACCCCGCCGCGAGTTCATCCAGGACAACGCGCTGAAGGTGTCGAATTTGGACGTGTGAGGACGGCGTCCCAGCCCAATCAACGTTGAAACGCAAAAGGAGCGGGTGGGAATACCCGCTCCTTTTCGTTTGCCCGAGTCTCCAATCCCCCGCCCCATCACCCCGCCAGCACGGGATAATCGGTGTAGCCCTGGGCGTCGCCGCCGAACAGGCTTTCCGCCACGAAGGGCGCCAGCGGCAAGCCCTGGCGCAGCCGTTCGGGCAGGTCGGGGTTGGCGATGAAGGGGCGACCGAACGCCACCAGATCGACCAGACCAGCGTCCAACAGCGCCTCCGCCCGCGCCGCCGTGTAGCGTCCGGCGACGATGATCGCGCCCCGGAACCGCGCCCGCCACGCCCGCCGCCACGAGTCCGGCAACGGCGTTCCGTTGTCCCAATCACCCTCGGCCAGATGCAGATGGGCGACGCCCAACTCGTCCAGCCGCGCGACCGCCGCGCCGAACAGCGCCTCGGGATCGCGGTCGCTCATGCCCTTCAGGGTGATGAGCGGCGACAGCCGGACGCCGGTGCGCGCCGCGCCGATCCGCGCCGTCACCGCCTCCACCACCTCGGTCAGAAAGCGCAGTCGGTTGGCGATGGGGCCGCCATAGCGGTCGGTCCGCTGGTTGCCGCCATCGCGCAGGAACTGTTCGATCAAATAGCCGTTGGCGGCGTGCAACTCCACCCCGTCGAACCCGGCGGCGACGGCGTTGGCCGCCGCCTGGGCGAAATCCTCGACGATGGCGGCGATTTCGCCAAGCTCCAGGGCGCGCGGGACGCCGGTGGGGATCATGCCGCCCACGCCGTCCGCCCCGACCGCCCAGATCGACGTGTCCGCCGGGGCGATGGCCGAGGGGGCGACCGGCGGCGCGCCGTTGTGGAACATCGGGTGCGAGACGCGACCCGTGTGCCAAAGCTGCGCGACGATGCGCCCGCCCTTGGCGTGGACGGCGTCCGTCACTTCCCGCCAACGGGCGATCTGCGCCGGGCTGTGCAGGCCGGGCGTGCGGGAATAGCCCTGGGCGTCGGCGCTGATCTGCGTCGCCTCCGTCACGATCAAGCCCGCCGAGGCGCGTTGCGCGTAGTAGGTCGCGGCCAGGTCCGACGGCACGCCGTCCTCCCCCGCCCGCGCCCGCGTCATCGGGGCCATGACCACCCGGTTCGGCAGTTCCAGCCCGCCCCAGCGCTGGGGGGTGAACAGCCGGGCGCTCACAGCAGCCCCCCGCCGTCGGCGTCGATGACCGATCCGCTGACGAAGCCGTTGGCCATGGCGAACAGATAGGCGGCGGCGACCTCCTCCGCCCGCCCGACCCGGCCCACCGGCAGGCCCGCCCCGACCTTGGCGTAAAAGGCCTCGCGGTCGGCGGGGGCCATGCCGCGCCAATTGTCGGTGGCGGTCACGCCGGGGGAAACGACGCTGACCCGCAGCGGGGCCAGTTCCTTGGCCAGCGCCTTGGCGATGGTTTCGAGGGCGGCGTTCATCGCGCTCTTGACCAGCGAGCCGACGGCGACCTTGCGCGACAGCAGGCCCGAGGTGAGGGTGATCGAGCCGTCGGCGGCCAGATGCGGCAAGGCGGCCTGAACCGCGTCCAACGCGCCCCAGACCTTCACGTCGAAGGCCGCGCGCGCCGCCGCCAGATCAAGCTGGGCGAAGGGCGGGGAGCCGAACAGTGGCCCGGCGGTCACGACCAGATGATCGAGCGGGCCGACCGCCGCGAACAGGGCGTCGAGGCTGGCGCGGTCGGCCAGATCGGCCCGCAGCGCCGAAACGCCGATGGCGTCGGCGGCGCGCTGGGTCCGATCCACATCATGACCGGCGATGACGACGCGGGCGTTCCGCGCCGCCGCCGCTTCGGCCACGGCGCGGCCAATGCCGGACGCCCCGCCGATGACCAGCAGAGTCCGCCCGCTGAGCGGATCGGGAATGAGGGTGGATGTGGATGTGGATGTGGATGTGGGCGGCATGAGCTGGCTCCGTGTTCAAGAAGGGGTGATGACGGGGCCATTGTCGCCAATCCGGCTTTGCGTGATAATCACCGCCGATGTTGACATATTATCAAATGAGACTTGGCAATGGTCGCGCTCGACGATTTGCGGCTGATGGTGAAGATCGCCGAATTCGGCAGCCTATCGGTCGCCGCCCGGCATCTTGGCCTGCTGCCCGCCACCGCCAGCGCCGCGTTGAAGCGGATGGAAACAACGCTGGGCGCGCGCCTGTTTGAACGCTCCACCCGCAGCGTCCGGCCAACCGACGCGGGCGCGCTGTATCTGGCGCAGTGCCGTCAGGCGCTGGAGCAGTTGGACGCGGCGGCGGATCGGCTGGCGGGCGACCGCCAGCGCTTCGCCGGACCGTTGCGGATGGCGGCGCCGTCGGATTTCGGGCGGACTCTGCTGAACGGCTGGCTGGAGGAATTCCAGGACCAACACCCGGCGCTCCGCGTCACGCTGCTGCTGGGCGACGATCTGGCCGACCTGCTGCGCGAGGACGTCGATTGCGCCCTGCGCTATGGCCAATTGGCGGATTCCAGCCTGCGACGGCGCTGGATGGCGGCGTCGCGCCGGGTTCTGGTGGCGGCCCCGGCCTATCTCGCCGCCCATGGCGCGCCCGACCACCCGGACGATCTGGCCCGGCACCGTTGTCTGACCCTGCTGCGCGGGAGCGAGCCGGTGAACCGCTGGCGGTTGGTCGGCCCGACCGGCGCGGGAGAAACCGAGCGGACCTGCCAAGTCGCCGTGGACGGCGCGCGGGCGACCAACGACGGTGCGCTGTTGCGGGATTGGGCGATCAAGGGCGGCGGCGTCGCCTACAAATCCTGGCTCGACGTCGCCGCCGACCTGCGCGCCGACCGGCTGCGCCGTGTCCTGCCCCAATGGCGGGGGGAAGACGCGCCCCTACAACTGCTGTTCGGGTCCGGGCCGCAACGCCCGCTGCGGGTGGACGCGCTGGCCGATCATCTGGCCGCCCGCATCGCCGCCCACGCCGCCGCCTTCGCCGGGGACGATCCGACGGTCGCGCGTTAAGCCCCCGCCCTCCGCGCCGTCAAAAAAGCGCGCCAGCTTTTGCCGCCCCGTCCGTGTGACCAGTCACCCGCATTCAAGGAGTGACCGCCATGCTCGACGCAAAGCCGGATGTGAAGCTTGGCAACATGCTGCTGCACGTCAATCTGCTGGCTCTCGGCACGCTGATGGCCAAGCTGATGGAGGAGCAGTTCCGCCAGTCCGGCGACCCGGCGGCCAAGGCCGACGAGTGGCTGCGCCTGTTCGAGGCGACGGCGGGACAGATGACCTTTCCCAACGAAACGCCGGAATGGAGCGATCTGGCCGCGCAGGAGTTTCGCGACATCCTGATGCAGCACATCCACCGCGCCCGCGCCGTCGCGCTGGGGGAAGAGTGCGACCCGCGCGCCTATCTGCGCCACCATGGCGCGAAAGACGCGGCCTGACGTCGCCCCCGCCGCAGCAAATGAATCGTCTCTGAGAAAGAAAACGCCCAAACCGCCGCAGGACATTGCAAGCCGCCCCGTACAAGGAACATGCCCAGTGAAGACGCTGGGGGATGATCCGACAGACGGAGCGGCGACGGGCCATGGACGGGAACGCGACACGGCAGACCGACAGCTTGCTGCGTTTGGCGGTTCAGCATCACAACGCTGGTCACATGGAACGCGCCGCCCGGTTTTACCGGGAAATTCTGCGCATCGATCCCAATCATTGCGACGCGGCCCATTTGTTGGGCCACATCGCGTATCAGGATGGGCGCCACCAGACGGCGACCGCGCTGTTCACCACCGCCGCGCGCGGCAACGCGACGGTCGCCTCCTACCATCTGGCCCTGGGCCAGACGCAATTGGACGGCGGCGATCCGACCGCCGCCGCCGCCAGCGCCCGCCGCACCCTGGCCCTTTCGCCCAACGACGCCGACGCGCTGTGCCTGCTGGGCGCCGCCGCCGGGCGGTTGGGCGGTCGCGCCCTGGCCTTTCACTGTTTCCGCGCCGCCGTCCGTCTGGTTCCCGCCGCGCCCGAGACGCGGATCGGTCTGGGCCGGGCGCTGGAGGATTTGCGGCAGATCGACGCCGCCATCGGCTGCTACCGTCTGGCCGCCCGCCTGCGCCCGAAAGACGCGGGCGTCTGGATCACCCTGGCCAACGCGCTGCGCCGCTGGTCGCGCCCGGTCGAGGCCGCCGCCGCCTATCAGGAAGCGCTGAAGCACGGAATCGACAACGTGTCGGTCTGGGCCAATCTGGGGGCCGTCTGGCAAACGCTGGGGCAACCCGCGCGGGCGCAGGACGCCTATCTCCAGGCGTTGCGCCGCGATCCCCACAACGCCGAAGCCCGCAACAATCTGGGCCTGCTGCTTCTTGGGCTGGGGAACAACGACGCGGCCCGCGCCTGCTTCCTCGCCGTTCTGGCGTCAGCGCCGCAACATATTCCGGCCCTCGTCAATTTGGGGCTGGCGGAAGCCGCGCTGGGGCGGTTCGCGCAGGCCGCCGCCTGCCACCGCCGCGCCATCACGCTGGACCGCAACCAGCCGGAAGCCTGGAACAATCTGGGCAACGCCCTGAAGGCGCTGGGCCAACGGGCGACCGCCTCAGCCTGCTGGAAACAGGCCCTGGCGTTGAATCCGGCCTTCGCCGACGCGCTGGGCAATCTCGGCGCCGAATGGTCCGATCAGGAGGATTTCGCGGCGGCCTCGCGTCATCTGCGCCGGGCGGTTCGGCTGATGCCGACGCACGCGCCGTTGCACGCGGTGTTGGCCTACACGCTGAACGGAGCCGGGCGGTTGATCGAGGCGGCGCGAGCCTGCCGCCACGCGCTGGCCCTGCTGCCGTCGCTGGCCGATCCGCTCTGCACGCTGGGGCTGATCGAGCAGCGGTTGGGCATGGCCAAGGCCGGGCGCTGGTTCGACCGCGCGGTCAACGCCGCCCCCTCCCACGCGCTGGCCCGCTTCAACCGGGGGCTTCTGGCGCTGGAGCGCGGATCATTGAGCCTCGGCTGGGCCGATTACGCTTGCCGATTCAAGGCCGGACGCGCCCGCCCGGAACGCCGCTTCACCATCCCCGAATGGCGGGGCGAGCCGTTGGCGGGCAAGCGCCTGTTCATCTGGCGCGAACAGGGGGTCGGCGACGAGTTCCTCTTCGCGTCCTGCTACGCCGACGCCATCCGCTTGGCGGGCGAGGTGGTGATCGAGTGCGACCGGCGGCTCGTGCCCCTGTTCGCCCGCTCCTTCCCCCGCGCCCTGGTCCGGGCCGAGCAGCCGTTGCAAGGGTTGACCGAGGCCGAGGCGGTGGAGTGCGATTTTCACATCCCCGCCGGATCCCTGCCGCGCCGTCTGCGCGACCATCTCGGCCAATTCCCCGCCCGCTCCTCCTGGCTCTACGCCGACGCCATGCGAATGGCGGATTGGCGCGAACGGTTGGACGCGTTGGGCGACGGCCTGCGCGTCGGCGTCAGTTGGCGCAGCCAGGTGATGACGCAGGACCGCAAGAGCGCCTATGTGCCGCTGACCGATTGGGGGCCAGTGTTTCAGGTTCCCGGCGTGACCTTCGTCAACCTGCAATATGACGAGTGCCGCCGCGAAATCGCCGAGGCCTGCCTGCGCTTCGGCCAGCCGATCCATGGTTGGAACGGGCTGGATCTGCGCGATGATTTTGAAGAAACGGCGGCGCTGATCGCCAGCCTGGATCTGGTGATCGCGCCCGCCAATTCGGTGGCGGAACTGTCCGGCGCGCTGGGCGTGCCGGTCTGGCGCTTTGGTCAGCGCGATTGGACCCAGCTTGGAACCGCCGGGCGCCCCTGGTATCCGTCGATGCGCGTGTTCCAACCCGTGGCGGGCGAAAGCCTGACCGACGTCATGACCCGCATCGCCGCTGAATTGCGCCGCTTGCCGCGCCTGGACCAGACGCAAAGAAACGCCACGGGACGTTCCCGCGCGACGCAACGTCAACGTTCGGCCTGATCGGATCGCTCACATCAAGCGCCGGGGCCGCGCTCCGTCGTCGTTCAGCCCAGAATCCGCGTCAAAGCCATGGACGGAGGAATCGGAGCGGAAAGCCGCCTCGAAAATGCGGTCGGCCAGCCCGGCGGGCGGACGCCCTTCGGGCTGACGCAACGCCAAGTCAATGGCCGCCGCCTCGTCCAACATCGCCTGCGCGCGCACCGACCGCAGCAAATGGCGGCGCCCGTCCCGGGCCAGCGGCGGCGGCCAGAGAGCGAGGTCGCCGCCATGGCGATCCAGATGATCGCGAAACTCCTCATCCGTCATCGAACGAATCCTTCGCCGCCTGCACGCTGGCGCGCAGCAACAGCCGAAGCTGTTGACGCGCGCGTTTCAACAAAGACTCTACCGCACCAACGCTGATCTGCATAACAATCGCGATGTCGGCGTTCGTTAAATTTTCGTAATAGAACAAGGTGATGGCGGCGCGCTGCTGCGGCGTCAACTTGCTCTGCGCGTCGCTGAGGCGGGCGGCGATTTGCTGGCGATGAATCGTGCTGACCGCGTCCGGCGAAGCGTCCGGCGGTTCGGCCACCGCGTCCAGCTCTTGCGAAACCGGGCGGCGCTTGTGGTCGATGCAGCGGTTGACGACGACGCGGTACAGCCAGGTGGTGAAGCGCGCGCCTTCGTCGGCCCATTGCGACCGGCGTTGCCAAACCTGCAAAAAGGCGTCTTGAACGATGTCCTCGGCCTCCGCCTCATTCCCGCACAGGCGACGGGCGAGACCGAAGGTCCGTTTCAAATGGCGATGCACCAGACGGCGGTACGCCGTCTGGCTGCCGGAACGGATCTGCGCCATCAGCGCTTCGTCCGTTTCCTCATCCGCCGCAATGTTGACGCCCGCCGTGACCGGCCCGCGATTCACGAGACGCCGTGGCTCATCAAGCCGTGAGTCCGCCATGCGCATGATCCATCGTTCTCCCGACGACAGATGCAGGCGACCCTTTGGCCGACGCACCGGCGACGTTGTCGGCCTCCCCGCGTTCTGCGGCGATGGCTTGCCATGTCCTCAACATCAAGGACAATTGGCTGATGAGAGAGTCACAGGCGGCGACCGGATCGCGGCGGCTCGCCGCCCCTCCCGCCTGGGCGATCAAGCGGCGGTAGAACCCCCGCAACGTGATCGCCACATCCCCATTCTTGTCGAAAACCAAAATGGAATCAAGGCCTGCGAGGATCATGATGGTGCGTTTGACCGCGTTGTGATGCGCCTCGAACCGGCCAGCGGCGGCGGCGTCGCGGGCCGCGTGCAGATGCGTCACGGCGCGCTCATACAACCGCACCACGGCGACCAACGGCGGCACGACCGCGTTGGCGGTGGCGTAAGCGGAAATGGCGCGATTCAGGGAGGGATTGCGCATGAGGGCGGATCCTTCTGTCGATCAATTGGTGTGGGAAAGCGCCCGCGCTCAACTGTCGCTGCTGCTGTCTTTGTAGGTCAGTTGTTGCAGCAGCAGCGCCGCCGTTTCGGCGGCGGCTTCCAGCCGGGCGTAATAGGCCGTCAGGGTGGTGCGGTAGGTTTCCGCCTTGGTCTTGATGTCGTCGGATCGGCTTTCCAACTCGACGTCGTCAGCCTCCAGATCATCGATGATGGTGGCGAGATCGCCGTCATACTCATCGGCGTAATTGTCGATGGAACTGTAAAGCCGGTCCGCCAAACCTTGTGAGAAATCAACGTCCACGCTGCCGCTTCCGCCGTTGTAGACCATCACGACGCCCTCGTAGATGGACCCTGCGGCGCCGACGATGCGGTTGCCGCTGACCGTGAACAGCGAACTGTCACCATTGACCGTCGCCGAATTCAGCGAGCCGTCCGACGCCACGTCGATGTCCAGCGTGAAAGACGCGCTGGTCATGCTGGTGTTGTAACGCAAAAGCGACAGCGAACTGGACGACGAGGTCATGTTCAGCCCGAGAAGCTGTTTGACCTTGTCAATGTCGTCCGTAAGAAAAGTGTTCAACGTGTCTTCGTCCAGCTCCAGATTGTTGGAGCTGTCAAAGGTGATTCCAAGCGAGGACAGCGACAGAACCTCGCCGTCGTCGGTGGTGATGGAGGTGTTCAGCCCCTCATACACCGATTTCGTGATCTGCCGCAGCAGACTGTCGGCGAACAGCGTGGCGTCTTCGCTTTTGGTTCCATCGCTGGACACGGCTTGCTGGGTCGCCACGAAATCGCGCACCGCGTTGTAGGCGTCGACGAAATCGGTGATCGCCGTTTTGATCGACGACAGGTCGGTCGACACCTCCATCGACACGGCGGCGTCGGGATCGGCGGTGTAGAGGCTGAGCGTCACCCCGTCGATGGCGTCGGCGATGGTGTTGCTGCTGCGGGTGATCGTCACCCCGTCCACTTCGATGATGGCGTCCTGAGCCGCGACCAGTTCGTTCTTGATCGCGCCGGAACTGTCGGTCAGCCCCAGCGAACTCAACACGCCGTCGCCGCCGTCGGTCAGACTGATGTCCTGGCCCGTGCTTTTTGCGGTCAAGATAAGCTGATAGCTGGAATCGCTGACCTGCACGATGCTGGCGCTCACGCCGCTGGTCGAAGTCTGGTTGTTGATGGCGTCGCGCAGATCGGTCAGCGAGTCGTCCTCCTCCATCGTGATGGTCACGGCGGAGCCGTCGGCGGCTTGCAGCGTGAAGCTTCCCGCTTGGCCAAGCGCGTCGGTTTTGCCGCTGACCGCGTCGGCGGCGATCTTGTGCTTGGTCGCCAATTGCTGGACGACGACGGAATAGGTCCCGAGTTCGGTGTCGTCATCCACCGTCGCGGTGAAGGCGTCTTCGTCCGAAATATAGGCGCTGCGCTGGCCGAACAGGTTGCTGGACGCGCCGGTGGCGGTGGAGCGGTTGCGCAAACCGTCCAACGAGCTGTTCACCGTTTGCAGCAAATCCTGAAGATCGCCGTAGGCGGTGATCTTGGCCTCGTTGGCGGTGATCTTGGCGTCAACCCGGTCGGCCCGCACCAGGCGCGCCTGCACCTTGGCTTCGATCAGCGCCGAATAATCGATGCCGGTGCCCGAACTGGTGGAGGACAGGGCGGAATAGCCGGTGGACGCCGCCGTGGTCGAGGTGGTCGAAGAGACGGTCGTCATGACGGCGCATCCATCCAGTGGCCGCGCGCGGTTGCGGGCGGTCTGCGGCGCGCGAACGCGCGGGCGGGTGGGAAGGAAAAGGAAAGTGACCGCCGCCCCGCCCTGTATCCCCGTGGTTTGTGAGGCAGCACGGCAAGCCGGGGGCGGCGGTCAACGAACTCTCAGCGGAGCAAGGAGAGAAGATTCTCCGGCATCGAGTTCGCTTGCGACAAGACGGCGATGGCCGCCTGGGTCAGCACCTTGGTCGAGGACAGCTTCGATTGCTCGGCGGCGACGTCCACGTCCATGATGGCGGATTGGGCGGCTTCGGTGTTCTCAATGGTGGTGTCGATCATGTCGCTGCGGAATTCAAAGCGCGAGATCAACGCGCCGACGTCGGCGCGGGCGTCCGACAGCGAGGTGACGGCGGCGTCCAGCGCGGTCAAGGCCGTGGCGGCGGTGGCCGACGTGGTGATGTCGCTGGTGTTGATGCCAAGGCCGGTGGTGGTCACGTTGGCGATGGCGACGTTGATCTTGTCCGACGACGTGGTGCCGACGCGGAAATCGACGCCGGTGGCCCAATTGCCGGTGCCGTCCAGCAGCGATTCGTCGTTGAAGCGCGTGCCGGACGCGATGCCGTCAACCTCATCCTGCAATTGCTGGAATTCAGCGTCCAGATAGGTGCGCTCATTGTCCGTCACGGACCCCGACAGGGCTTGCGTGGCGAGCGAGCGCATGCGCTGCACGATGTCGGAAATGCTCGACATGCCGCCATCGGCGGTTTGCAGGATCGAGGATCCGTGCGAGGCGTTGGTCGCCGCCTGATTCAGGACGGTGATGTCCGATTGCAGCGAAGTGCCGACCGCAAGGCCCGCCGCGTCATCCGACGCCTTGGTGATCCGCGATCCGCTGGCGATCTTGGACACCGACGTCGATTGATTGTCGGAGTTGATGTTCAGATAGCGAAGGGCCGAGTTGGAGGCGGTGTTGGTCGTGATGACGGGCATGGTGTGGTCTCCTGGATCGAACCGGGCCGGTTGTCGCGACCCTCACAAGGACTCACGGGCGGGACGGGGAAAGCTGGCGGGGTTTTTTACGGTCGGCGCCGTTTTGTTTTTCCCCCACTCCTGAAGCGGGAGAGCCTTGCTTTCCCTCTCCCGTTTCGGGAGAGGGTGGCGCGAAGCGCCGGGTGAGGGGTTGGCAAGAATCAACCTCATCCGTCGGCGAACCCCTCACCCTTCCCGCCGCTGCGCGGCAGGCCCCTTCCCTCTCCCGAAGCGGGAGAGGGAGGAAAAAACTCACAAATATTTCGTCAGGCTGTTCTCTTCGAGGCTGTTCATCAGGCTCATGGTCGCCTCCAGCGACGCCGTCAGTTGCGACAGGCGGGTGGTGGATTCGGCCAGATCGACGCTGCGGATGTCCTCGACGTGGGTTTGCAGGACCAATTGCTCATCGACATGGCGGTCGATGGTCCGCTCCAGCGAGGCGCTGGTCGCCCCCAACTTCGCCTGCGCCACCGCCAAACCGTCGGTGGCGTCGGAGGCCAGTTGCGACGCCTCGTCGAGCACGTCGTCGTCCACCGGGTTGGTGGTCAGATTGGCGATCAGATTGAAGGCGCGCAGGGCCTTTTCAAAGGCGGGCTGGTCCGCCGTGACGCCATAGGACAGGATCAGATCGTCCGCCGCCTGATAATGGGCGATGGTCGAATCCCCCTGGTAGTAACTGGTGTCGGCGGTGGACGGCACGGTCGTCAGCGCCGGATAGGCCGCGCTGTCAACATCGACGGCGGGTTGGTCGGTGCGTCCCCCGGAAAACAGATAACGCCCCTCCTGCTGGGTGTTCAGCAGGGCGGCGAACTCCTTCATCAACTCCCCGGCTTCGGCGGTCACGCCCTCCACCCCGGCGGCGTTGTCGCCTTGCAGGCCGGTAATCAACGCGCTGAGGCGGGAGGTCAGATCCGACATGCCGTCAACGGCGTCGTACATGCTTTGGATGCGGCCGTTGACGACCTCGCCCTCGTCCACATACTGCTCAAGCCGTTTGTAGTGGCTTTCCAGATTGACCAGCCGACCACTGTCGGAGGCGATGCCCTTGTAGTCGGTGGAATTCAACCCCGTCGATGACCGCACCTGTTCGGTGGCGACCTTCGCCTCCGCCCGCATCATGTATTGAACGAGCGTGTTTTGATGGTTGAAGGTGGCGACGCGTTCCATCGCGATCTCCTTTACTGAACCATGTTCAGCGCCGCGTCGAACATCTCCTGCAACGCCTTCATCACCGACGCGGCGGCTTCGTAGGCGGATTGCAGGTTGGAGATCGTCGCCGTCTCCTCATCGACGTTGACGCCGCTTTGGGACGAGAAGCTCGTCTCCAGGCTGCTGGCGTAGGTGTTTTGGCTGTCGTAGGCGGTCTGCGCCTTGTCGGCGAGCGTGGCCGCCCCCTGGATGACCGCCCCGGCGTAACCGGCGAAGGTCGTGCTGCGCCCGCTCAAGCCACCGGCGGCGTCAAAGCTGCGCGCGGCGGAAAAGGCGGCGCTCAGGGCGCTGGCGACGGAGCCTTCGCCGCTGGTCAGCACCGTGTCGCCCGCCGTCAAACCGCTGGTCGTCGCCAGCGCGCCGGTCGCCAACAGGGCGCTGTCGGCCCCGATGGCGCTGGAAATTTTGATGTCGGACGCGCCCGTGCCGGTCAGCAGATCATTCATGCCGTAGGCCGTCGAAAAGGCCCCGCCGTCGCCGCCCAGCGCGATCCCCTGGCTCGACCCGTTGGCGGAAATCACCAACTTGCCGTCGGCGGAAATGGAGGCTGTGGCGTTGCTCATCGTGTTGATGGCGTCCACCACGTCCTGAACGGTGGACAGGGTGGACAGGTCAATGTCCAACACCTCCGCCGCCGTGCCCGACTGGTCGGTGACGGCGACGCGCAGCGTGCCGCTGGTGACGGCCAGCGCGTCGCTCGCCGTCACGCTGGTGGTTCCGGTCAGGCTTTGCGGCTGCGGGTTGGCGGTTCCGCTGTTCTGAATGGCGTTCAGCGAGTCCATCAGCGTCGTCGCCAGTTCGTCCAACCGGGCTTGCTGGGCGGGCAAATCGGTGTCGCGCAGGGTGACGAGCGCGCCAAGGCTGCCGCCCTTCAGCGCGTTGGTCATGTCGACGCCGTCGATCATGATTCCCTGAAAGCCGCTGGTTCCCGTCGCGCTGTAGGTCGTGCTGGCGCTGACCGCCGCCGCCGGGGTGTAGGACAGCTCATGCACCGACGAATCGAGCAGCGTCTTTCCCGAAGAGGTCGAGATCCGCATCATCCCGCTGGAATCGACCTGATAGGTGACGTCCAGATTTTCGGCCAACCCCTTCAGCGCTTCGTTGCGCTGGTCTTCCAGATCGCTGGTGTTCTGGCCCAGGGCCTTGCCCTTGACGATGCGGTCGTTCAGATCGTCCAGCGTGTTCAGCGATTCGTTGACGCTGTCCACCGTGCTGGCGATCTCCTCGTCCGCCTGCCCACGCAGGGATTGGACGGAGGAGGAGGCGCTGCGCAGGCTTTCCGCCAGATCGGAGACGTTCTGCACCACCGCCGCCTTGGCGCTTTCGCTTTCCGGCGAGGTCGCCAGCGTGGCGGCGACGTCGGCCAACGAGTCGATCATCGATCCCAGATCGCTGCCGCCGTCGTCGTCGGACGACACGCTGCCCAGCGAGGATTGCAATTGGTCGAGATAGTCGTTCCGGGTGGTCGCCGCCCCCAAATCGGATTGGGCGCCGACCAGCGTCTTCAACAGAAACTGGTCGATGGTGCTGCTGATTGACGAGGTGTCGACGCTGGAAAAGCCGATGGCGGTGTCGCGCGTGCCGACGGACGCGGTTTTTTTCGTGTAACCGGCGGTGTCGGCGTTGGCGACGTTGGAAGACGCCACCGCCATGCCGACCTCGGACGTGCGCAACGCCGCGCTGGCGATGGAACCCGCGACCCGTAGGTACATGGCTTGGCCTCCTCTGCGAAAACGGTCGCCGTCAAACGGTCGCTGCTAAACGGTCAGGGCCAGAGCGCGCGGGGCCGCCCGGTTTCCCGACCGCGCGCCATAGCCGACCCCGGCGCCATAGGTCATCGGGGCGGGGGTGGACACGGCGCGCAGGGCGGCGCTGATGGCGGCCTGCCGGGCGCGGCGCGCCTTGATCCGCGCCTCCAACCCGCGCATCTGCGCGCGCATCATCGGCAGCACTTGGGCGGCGGCGGCGCGGGCGGCGAGGCGCACGGCGGGCGGCACCCGCTTGCTGCGCGTCTGCGTCAGCGCGTCGGTCAGACGGCTTTTCCAGGCGGCCAGCAGCGATTGCATGGCCCCCGCCGCCAGCACGGCGTCGCGCGCCCGGCCCTCGCGCATCGCCGCGTCCACGACCTCGCTCAACCGCGTCATCTCGGCGGTGAAGCTTTCCAGAACCTCCACCGGGTTGACCCGCAGGGTGATGGTCCCATCTGGCGCGTTGGTCATGGCGGAACTCCCGAAAATGGTTGAGTTGAGCGGCTTGGAACGGGGCGGCTTGAACACTGCGTTGCACGCGCGGCGGCGGATTTCCTGGCGCGCTTTTCGTCGCGCGCGCCTTGCTTACCGGCGAATGCCGTTGACCCGGCCATAGGCGGAGACGGCGGCGCGCGCCGCGCCGCCGCGCAGAATGGTTCGACCCAACGCGGCCTTGGCCGCCTGCAAACGGTCGATCAGCGTCAACAAATCATCAGCCAGCGCCAAACGCTGGGCCTGGGACGACGGCCCGGCGAGCAGGCTCTGCGCCCGAAGCGAAACGCTGCGGTGATCGCGCAACAGCGCCTCCTGTTCGGCGAACAAACGGGCCGCCGCCGCCGCGCCCGCGTCGCCCGCCCCGGAAGACGGCGGCGCGGCGGGACGGCGGCGGCGGGAACGGCGAAGGGGCTGGCTCATTCCCGCCCCCTCAGCGCTTCATGGCGATCAGGGTGTCGAGCATGTCCTGCGCCGTCGTCACCACCTTGGACGCCGCCGAATAGGCCTGTTGGGCGGTAATCATCCGGGTGAACTCGTCGGTCAGTTCGACGGTGGAGCTTTCCAGCGACCCAGCTTCGATCGACCCGGCCTTGCCGTCGCCGGCGGTGCGGAGCTGGTAGTTGCCCGACTCATAGGTCTGGGTGAAGGTGCTGCCGGTCTCGCTGTCCAGACCGTCGGCGTTGGCGAAGGTGGCGATGGGAATTTGGTAGATCGCCCGCGTCTCGCCATTGTCGAAGGTGGCGCGGACGACGCCGCTTTCATCGATGGTGGTGCCGGTCAGGCTGCCGGGCGCGTAGCCGTTCTGGGTCGAGGTCCAATCGCCGATGTCGGGGTCGTCGTCGCCCGAGGCGTATTGCGTCAACCCATCGGTTCCGTCGGCGGTTCCCAGATCCATCGTCACCGTGCTGTCCGACGCCCCGGTGGTCCAGCCCGTCACCGAGAAGGAGATCGCCGACGGATCGACCGTCGTCACCGTCCCGCTGCTGTCGGTCTGGGTGGCCGAGGCGAGCGAGCCGTCGGTGTTGAAGCTGACCGTGATCGGAAAGCCGGAGATCGTGCCGGTCGTCACCGTGCTGTCGGAGGATTTCGTCGGGTTGGCGGCGCTGACCGACCAGGTGTTGTCGGCGGTCTTCGTCCAGGTCATCGTCACCGAATTGCTGTTGCCCAGCGCGTCGAACAGCTCGACGTCGGAGGTGAAGCTGTCGCTGGTCTCCGCGTCCGACGGCAAATTCGCCTCCAGGCCAAGCGTCGAGGTCGCCTTCGGCGTGCCCTTGATGCTGGTCAGATTGACGGCTTCCAAGCTGTCGGTGGAGGTCTTGTTGCTGGCGCTGATCGTGCCGTCGTCGGCCAGCTTCCAGCCTTCCAGGTAATAGCCTTCGGAATTGGTCAGATAGCCCGCCGCGTTGGTGGAAAAGGAGCCGTTGCGGGTGAAGGCGGTCTCGCCGTTCGACGCCTTGTCCGACACCACGAAAAACCCGTCGCCGTTCACCGCCATGTTGGTGGTGGTGGCGGAGCTTTGGATTTCGCCCTGGCGGCTGACGCTGCGGCTGTTGGTGGCGATGACGCCGCCCACCTGCTCGTCCACCGTCGAGGTTTTGTTGATGTAGGACGTGAAGTTGGTGACGGTGCCCTTGAAGCCGGTGGTGCTGGAGTTGGCGATGTTGCTGGAGATGGAGGCGAGCGCCTTGCTCTGGGCGGTCAAGCCGGACGTGGCGCTGTACATCGCGCTGGTGATGCTCATGGCGACACCTGTTGCAAACGGGGAAATGGGGGGAAGCGCGCGCGGCCTTGGCGGCGTCGCGTCAGGAAATCGCCAGCACGTCGTCCGCCGACACGCTGACCCCGCCGACGCTGAGCGTCGCGGTCCCGGACGAGCTGTCCACGCCGGTCACGGTGCCCTTGAAACGGGTGGTGGTGGTGACGGTGGAACCGCTGGAATTCACCGCCGAAATCGACAGGGTGTAATTGCCGCTGCTGTGGGTCGTTCCATCCGCGTCGGTCCCGTCCCAGGTGAATTCATGGGTCCCGGAGGCGGTCTCGCCATTTTCGCTGTACACGGTGTTCCCGGAGGAATCCTTGACCGTCAGCGTCACCTTGGACGCGGTGGAGTCCAGGTCGTATTCCCACGACGCTTCGCCATCCTGAAGGGCGGTGGTGGAGCCTTCGGCCTCCACCGTTTTCCCCAAATAACCGATGGCGTTCGTGCCGGTGCCCAGCGCCGTGATCGACGTGTTCAGCGTGTCCAGCTTCTCGCCGTTGGACACCTCCTGCTCCAACGAGGCCAATTGCACCAGTTGCGAGGTGTATTCGCTGGCGTCCACCGGATCGGTCGGGTCCTGGACCTCCAACTGCTTCAACAGCAACGTCAGAAAGGACTGGTAATTGTTGACCAGCGAGGCCGACGAACTGCTCGACGACGAGGTCGTCGTCGAAACCGTGGTTGAACTGGTGGACGAGAGCGCAGACACCGACATCGCCAACTCCACTCAAAGCGCGGCCCGTTCGCGGACTCCGGGTGGGAGACCACGGCGGCAAGGCCGGTGTTGATCGGGGGAGGGCCGCGCATCCGCGCCGCCCGGTTCGTTCTGAAGCTATCCACGGGGCGGAATGGAAAAGCTGGCGGGGTTTTTTCAGACCGCTCGCGTTTTTTCATCCGGGCGGCGGAAGGTTCGATTGTTTCCCGCGTGACACGGCCCTGGATTGCGGGTCAGATGCTTTGCTCGTGTGGCAAATTGTGGAATCCGCCCCGCTCAGCGGCGGCGACAGGAGGATGAGGATGGGGGTTGTGGCGACGGTTCTGGCGGCGCTGGTGGCGCTTATGCACGTCTGGTTCATGATTTTGGAAATGGTCCTGTGGACCAAGCCCATCGGCCTGAAGACCTTCCGCCAATCGGCGGACAAGGCGCGGATCACCGCCGTGCTGGCGGCCAACCAGGGGCTTTACAACGGCTTTCTCGCCGCCGGTCTGATCTGGGGGCTGATCCACCCCGATCCCGCCGTCGCCTTTCAGATCAAAAGCTTTTTCCTGGCCTGCGTCGTCGTCGCGGGGGCCTATGGCGCGTGGTCGGTCAACCGCAAGATCCTGGTCATCCAGGGGCTGCCCGCCGCCCTGGCCCTGGCGGCGCTCTGGCTGTCGTGATTCGTCATTAAAGGAACGCGGCGGGGGAGCGCGGCGTCAGACCGCGACCTCATCCCGCCACGGCCCGACATCCTCGACGATGAAAAACGGGCCGCGCCGGTCCTGCTCCTGGCGCAGGATGAAGCGGTTGCTTCCCCCCGCCTTGACGCTCCACAGCCCGGCGACCGCGACGCCGCCAAGCCCCAGCGGGCGGAAATCCAGCTCCACCGGGATCGGGCTTTCGCCCAGACGCTTCAGGGCGCGGTCGGCGCGCACGCGGTCGCCCGGCGGCAAACTCTCCACCGCGCGGGCGTCGAAACGGTCGCTTTTGACGTAGCGGGTGCCGTGGCCGTGGATGGGGCTGGACGGGCCGCCGGGATCGGCCAACGCGCGAGCCGCCATCAAACGCCAGCGCGTCCGCGCGCAGACCACCGCCGCCTCGCCATGGGCGACGCGCAAACGCTCCAGCAAGGGCGGAAACAGCGGCAGCAGCGCTCGCCGTTTGAAAGCGACGCGTTGCATCACCGCGTGGACGGCGTCATCCGCCGTCGCCGCCGCGTCGGGCAGGATCGCGGTTTCCGCGCGCAGCAACGGCGCGATCTGCGTCGGATCGCCGCCACGCTCCCTCTCCAGAACCCGAACCCGGAATTGGTCGAGCGCCTCGCCCACCCGCGACGCCGCCGCGTCGATCACCGACGCGGCCGCGTCCGGCGGGGTTTCGACCGACAGCGCGTCAAGCCACGCGTCGGAAAACAGGCGGTGGGTCGTCACCATGATGAAACAAACAGCCCTGGATGATTTCAGCCATCCGCCTGCATGCGGCCAACAATCGCTTCCAGCGCGTCCGCCGCCTGATCGTTGGGAACCTGGCAGGTGCCCGCCGCCTGATGGCCGCCGCCGCCATATTCCAGCATCAAGGGGCCAATGTCGGTCTTGGAACTGCGGTTGATGATCGACTTGCCGCAGGCCAGAACGGTGTTTTGCTGCTTCAGGCCCCACAGCACATGGATCGACACGTTGGCGTCGGGATACAGCGCGTAGATCATGAAGCGGTTGCCGGCGTAGATCGTCTCTTCATTGCGCAGATCGAGCACCACGACGTTGCCGCGCAGGGTCGAACAGCGCTTGAGCTGATCCACGAACTTTTCAGCGTGCTGGGTGTAGAGGTCCACCCGCTCGCGCACATCCGGCAGATCGAGGATCTGGGCGATGGAGTGGGAGCGGCAATAGTCGATGAGGTCCATCATCAACTGATAATTCGACACCCGGAACTCACGGAAACGCCCCAGCCCGGTGCGCGCGTCCATGATGAAGTTCAGCAGCGTCCAGCCGGTGGGGTTGAGGATGTCGTCCTTGTCGTAACGGGCCGAATCGGCCTGATCGACGGCGACCATCATCTCGTCGGAAATGGTCGGGAAGCGGTCCTTGCCGCCATAATAATTGTAGACGACGCGGGCCGCCGACGGGGCCGACGGGTCGATCACGTAATTCGGCTTTTCACCGACGCGGATGGTTTCCGACAAATGATGGTCAAAGACCAGATGGGCGCCGTCCACGTAAGGCAGGTTGGTCGTGATGTCGCGGTCGGTGATCTCGATCTTGCCGTCCTGCATGTCCTTGGGGTGGACGAACTTGATCTCGTCCAGAACGCCAAGCTCTTTCAGGAGCACGGCGCAGACCAGCCCGTCGAAGTCGGAACGGGTGACAAGGCGGTATTTCGCGACGTCGGACATGCGGACTTCCCTTGGCGACCATGATGATGAGGCACTCGCGGCAGGGTAGTCGCGGCCCCGCCGTCGCGCAATCCTTTAACCATCCCCCATAGATCGGAAGGCCGATCCAAATCCACGCGGTGGTGGGTCGCTTCTTCATCCGGGACTTTCCAGCGCCTTTGTCCGATGATAGAGCCACCGCAACGCCCGCCATGATGATGGTTGCCATGACCGACACGCCGCCCCCCGACCACGCGCCTCTTCCCGCCGCCGAAGCGGCGCCCATCGCACCGACGCCGGACGACGCCACAGCCAACACAAGCGGAGGCAAAGGACCGGAACAGAAGCCCGGCGAAATCGGCGGCCCCAAGGGACCGGAACCAACCCGCTACGGCGACTGGGAGTTCAAAGGCCGTTGTTCCGATTTCTAATCGGAAAAAGGATTTTTAGCCCTTATTGGGCGCTCAGTGAATTCATACATTCGTATTCAGGAGTAAATGCCTATTTCCCTTGCCCCTCTGGACCAAACGGGGTAGCTTTGCCGCTGGAAACGGACCCGCCGTCCGTTCGGCTCAAGGCGCTTTTCGATGGTTTTCCGTCACCGCTGGATTCCCGCCGCGTCCGTCGCCGCTCTTGTGAGCGTCGGCGCGGCGCTGCTGGGCGCGTCCCCCGTGACGGGCGCGCCCGCCTCCCTGCCCGGCCCGATCCCGGCGGAGGTGGTGGAGGTGATTGACGGCGACACGCTGAGCGTCCGCGCCATCATCTGGCTCGGCCAGTCGGTGGAAACCAACATCCGTTTGGCCGGGGTGGACGCGCCGGAGTTGCGCGCGCATTGCCCGCAGGAAAAGGCGATGGCCGAATCGGCGCGCGACGCGGCGCGGCGTTTGATCGGCGTCGGCATGGTCCAGTTGATGGACGTTCAACCCGACAAATATGGCGGACGGGTCCGCGCCCGCGTGCGGATCACCAGCGGCGACGATCTGAGCGAGGTTCTGCTGAAAGCCGGGCTGGTCCGCCCCTATCACGGCGAACGGCGGCAATCCTGGTGCGAAGACGCCAACCCAAGCTGACCGCTCCCGGCCTGACTTTCACCAAACGCCGCCGAACCGGCCCCGACTGGTTCCGATCTGGCGGCGAGGTGAACGTGTCCGGTCAGTGGCTCATCAGCACGGGCACGGTCATGTGGTGGAGCATGAAGCGGGTCATCCCGCCCAGCACCAATTCCCGCAGGCGCGAACGGCCATAGGCGCCCATCACCAGAAGATCGCAGCCCTCGTCGGCGGCGGTGTTCAGCAGGGTGTCGCCCGGCTCCACCACGTCGGTGGCGACGTGGGTCGCCTCCACCTTGCAGCCATGGTGCGACAGGTGGCGGGCGATGTCGGCGCACGGTTCGTCGCCCAGGCCGCGCGGGCCGGGTTTCGGGTTGGCGGCCATCACCACCACGCGTTTGGCGCGGGTCAACAGCGGCATGGCGTCGCCAATGGCGCGCGCCGCCTCGCGGCTGCCGTTCCAGCCGACCAACACCCGCTCGCCAATGCTGGAGAAACGCCCCGTGTAGGGAACCACCAGCAAAGGCCGACCGCTCTCGAACAGCAGATCCGCCGGTTGGGCGATGGCTTGGTCACGGTCACGGTCGGGATCGGGCTGCCCCACGATGATGAGATCGGCGTAGCGCCCGCGCACGGCGGCGGCGATGGTCGGATCCCCCTCCGCCGACAGCCATTCCGAACGGTCGGTCAGACCATGCTGACGCATGACGTCGGCGAAGCGATCCGCCGCGCGGGCGGTCTGCTCCTGAACGTTCCGGCGCCGGTTGGCGCGCAACTCCTCTGGAATTTCCGCTTCGATATAGCCGGGCAGCATGATGTCGCTCACGGCGTACAGGCCGGTCAGATGGGCCTCGCTCTGGGCCGCCAAACGGGCGGCGAGATCAAGACGCGCCGCCGAGGCGGTGGTGTCATCGACCAGCACAAGCAGATCCTTGAAAGCCATGGCGCGATTCTCCCCCAGTGTTGTTGATTGGAGGCCGCCATACGGGCCAACGCCCCCACTTGGGATGGCAGTATAAGCCCACCGAAGGGTTGTGGCGACCGCCCGAATATGGAGCGCAGACATACGAACTTCGCGGACCAGGAACCTCGTCCAGCTCCCGCAATTGGCATGCGGCGCATCCTGCCTCAACAACCAAAAGGGCGGTCTGAGCGATTTCTCGCCGCTGCGGTGAGACAGAACAGAAGAAGTTCATACGCTTTACCCTGACGCGCCGCAGCAAAACGCAACCCCGCCTTGCAAGAATACGCGGGTGTGACGGTTCGGCCTTTCCGTCGCCCAGGCGGAAAACCCCAAATGGCGGCGGCGCGCTGCGGCTTTGGTTTTGACGGGCAGCCGACACATCGCGTAAGTGTTGGTGGTCGATTTTCTCGCGGGTCTCTTGATATTCTGGCGCCATGAATCTGGATCCTCACATCACCGCGCTGATCGACGCTTTGTCCGGCACGTCGTCCGGCGCTCCGGGGCTGGACACGCTGCGCCAGATTTTGGACGCCATGCCGGTGATGATCGGGCTGTTCGACCGGGAACGGCGGCACATTTACGCCAACCGCGCCTATCTGGAGGCGATGGGAACGACGCTGGACCACATCGTCGGCGTCACCATCGGCGATCTTCTGGGGCCGGAAACGCTGCGCAACACGCTGAGCGCGGCCAAACGCGCGTTGGACGGCGAAGCCGTTTCGTCGGAGGGGTGGATCATCCAGCCGGACGAGCAGCAGCGCTATTTCCTGCGCCTGCACGCCCCGCACCGCAACCCAAACGGCGCCATCGCCGGGTATTTTGTTGTCTTGCAGGACATGACCGAACGGCGGCAGGTTGAGGACGACCTGTTCCGGCTGGCTTATTACGACCCGGTCACGGGGCTGGCCAACCGTTTGATGCTGCTGAAGCATCTGGCCGATTACCGGGCGATGGGGGAACCCTTCACCCTGGTCATCATGGACATCGACCGCTTCGCCGACATCCGGACCAGCCTGGGCCAGGGCTTCGCCAACGAGCTGTTGGACGATCTCGCCCACCGGCTGGGCGCGCAGGGCGCCGCCTTTGACCTGATCGCGCGCGTCAGCGACCATGCCTTCGCCCTGTTGATCGCCGGCCCTTGCGACCGCCCCACCGTCGAAGAGGCTGTGGAGGAGCTGTCCGGCGTCGTCCGCTCCGCCCGCTCCAACTCCGGCGGCACGGTGTTCCTGTCGGCCAGCATCGGCGTCGCCGTCGCCCTGCCCAGCCACGAGCGGCCCGAAGACGTGCTGCGCGACGCCGAAATCGCCACGGGCCGCGCCCGCGAACTGGGCGGCGGTCGGCAATCCTGGTTCGATCCGGCCATGCACGCCCATGTGGTCGAGCAGGTGCGGATGGAGCATGATTTGCGCGGCGCCCTGTCCGGCAATACCGATCTGTGGGTGGCCTATCAGCCCATCGTCGAGATGGTGACGAGCGGGCTGGCCGGGTTCGAGGCGCTGGTCCGCTGGAACCACCCCGAACGCGGCAACATCCCGCCGGGCGTCTTCATTCCCATCGCCGAGAGCACCGGCCTGGTCGTGACGCTGGGCGCCTGGGTGCTGCGCGAGGCCTGCCGCCAGATCGCCATCTGGCAGGACCAGCGCGAGCCGGGATCGGCCCCGCTGTTCATGAGCGTCAACCTGTCCACCCGCCAACTCGCCGACCCGAACTTCGTCGAGGTGGTGCGCGAGGTGCTGCGCGAAACCGGCGTCGAACCGTCCTGGCTCAAGCTGGAGCTGACGGAAAGCGCGGTCATGGACAAGGCCGAACAATCCATCCGCCTGCTTCAGGAGTTGCGGGCGCTGGGCGTCAAGCTGTCCATCGACGATTTCGGCACCGGCTATTCTTCGCTGTCCTATTTGCACAAGCTGCCCATCGACAGTTTGAAGGTGGACCGCTCCTTCGTCTCGGCCATGCACCAGTCGGAGGAAAACCGCGCCATCGTCCGCATCATCATGGATCTGGCGCGCCTGCTGGGCTTCGACGTCATCGCCGAGGGGATCGAAACCAGCGCCGACGCCAATCTGCTGCGCGCGCTGGCCTGCGATTACGGGCAAGGCTACCACTTCGCCCGCCCGCTGCCGCCGGAGGACGCGGGCAAGCTGGTCGGCGGCCTTCTGTCCTGGCAAGCGCCTTAACCACCACCGGCCATCACAACGAAACGTCGGCATCCGCGCGGTTTTGGCGGCGGCGGCGCATGGACACGCCCAACCACCCAGAGCGGCGACAGACCGTCACATACCTCCAAATTTATGCAAAAGGTTATAAAAGCGATTACCTTTAGGTGATTTGATTGAAAATTTTTACAGCCTTAATATGAAATTCCGTTGCGCCACGCCCGTCTGTTTCAGGCAAGACGTGTCGGTCGTGCTATTCAAGAATGAAGATTGAAAGGTCGAACTATGGCTTGGACGACAAATCTGACGGAAGGCGCTAATCTTTTTCAGGCTCCCACCACGGGTCCATATGTTGGCGACTGGTCCATCGATGGTCTGGGAGGAAACGACACGATCATCGGTTGGAACGGCAACGACACGTTCCTAGGCGGGGCTGGCGACGACTACATCCTTGGCGGCATTGGGCTTGACCGCTTGTACGGCAATGACGGCAACGACACCCTGCTTGGGGAAAATGACAACGATTACCTGGATGGTGGCAGCGGCAGCGACCTTCTGGACGGTGGCTCAGGCAACGACACGCTGTTTGGCGGCGGCACGGCGGCTGGTACAGCGGATCGCGCCAACGGCGGTTCCGGCAACGACACCTAATTACCATGATTTCTCGGCAAGCGGCATCACCATCATCAATGATCGAAGCGGCAATGAGATCGGCAACAACGACGCCCTTCGATTGATTGGCGTCACATCCTCGCTCTCGTTGCAGTGGGACCACGAAGATCGCTCGACCCTGTATATTTACCAAGCCGGTGAAATGGACGACGGACACTTCGACAACGGCATCGTCATCACAGGAATGCTGAGCAATTTGGGCGCGCAAGCCGCCGGCACCATCGAAAATTTCTTCATCAACGGCAACCAGCAAAACTCTTGGCTTTCCATTGTGGACGACGGCTGGCACGGCGTTTTCGGCTGATCGTCCTCAAACACAGCGGAAAACGACGCGTTCTATGCGGCGTTTTGCTGAACAGCAGCGCCAACGTCGGCAGTGTTTTGATCCCGATGGCGCGCGGAGTCTCAGTTCTATTTTTATTCTCTCTGACGCCCCGCATGTGAGAGCAAAGGAGACATCATGACCAGCGTATCGAATCTCTCGTCCACGTCATCGTCGATGATTGATCGTTTCAGCGCGGTTGATCGCGCCGCCGCCGTCGCCGCGACGACGGTGGGCAAGACCGGCGGCGGGTATGGATCGGTCGCCGACAGCGTTTCGCTCAGCCCGCTCGGGAAATCGCTGCACGACGAATCCCTGGTCGTCTTCAACGCCCTGTCCGACAAGCAGCGCAGCCAGTTGGTCAGCCTTGTGGACAGCGGCAAGATGACCGGGGAGGAGGTTCACGACGCGCTGAAGGAGCGGCTAAAGGAAGCGCGGTCCAGCGCCTTAAACGCCACGCACCGCATGTTTAGCAAGGACCACGACGATCTTTATCGGAACCCCGACGCCACCGGCGATGATCTAAGCAACGCTCTGGCCGAGACGCTGAAGCGCCGCTCGTCCCTCATCGAAAACATGACCGCCGCCACCAACGATGGCGAACGACAGTCACTGTCCGATGAATTGGCGTCGCGCAGTCTTGGCCCGGACAGAACCGGCCTTCTGGGCAAACAGCGCTATCTTATGCCCAAATTCTTCACGCCCGATCTGGCCGACTCCCGCATCGCCAGCACCCGAAAGGAAGGGGACGCCGCATACAAGCTGCAATCTCTGGGTTTTGACCTAGACGGCGTCGATCAAGCCCTGCGCTCCATCGGCGAACAGGACTCCGCCGCCATCCTGTCGGAACGCGCCGGTTTGCCGTCGTCACGGGTGGTTGCGAGGGATTCCTCGTTTTCAATGGAAGACGCCGTGATACAGCCGCTGGCGTTTCCCCAATCCAACGGCGGATCTATTGACGAAAACGGCTTTCTGGCACGGATGCGCGCCAAGGATCAGTGGGTGCAGAACACGTCCGGTCCGGTAGGGGTTATCCGCCGGGTCGACGTCCCGATTGCCTCGCGGGTCATCACCGATTCTCCGACCGATGCGAAAGCAACGAACAGTTCTCAATCGGTGCTGAGCGGCGAGTACGTCCAAGGCCTCAAGCCGCGCTACTGAGCGCCCCAGACACCGAACGCTTCACCGCCCCCCTATCCCGCCAACCCGGCGTCGATGGCGATGCGGATCAGGGCGCGCGGACTGTCGGCGCCGAGCTTGTCCTTGATCTGGGTGCCGACATTGGCCACCGTCTTTTGGCTGACGCCCAGCGTTTCGGCGATGGCCGCCGCCGTCATGCCGCGCCCCAGCAGGCCGAGAATTTCCCGTTCCCGCTGGGTCAGCCGGTCCAACGGATCGGGCCGGGGGGCGTGGGTCATCAGCGCCAATTCGCGCGCCATGCCATGGTCGAGATGGATTCCCCCGGCCAGCACGCAGGACACCGCCGTCACCAGCGATTCTGGCGCGTGATTCTTGGTGATGTAGCCCCTGGCCCCGATCTTCAGGGCGCGGGCGGCGATGGCCGGATCCTCGTGCATGCTGAAAATCAGGACGCGCGCCGCCGGATCCTCGGCCAACAGGGTCCGCGCCAACTCCATCCCGCCGCCGCCAGCGCCGGGCAGATTGAGATCCAGCACGACGATGTCGGGCCGCTCCGCCCGCCACAGGGCCAGCGCGCTGACCGCGTCCTCCGCCTCCACCACCCGGCCAAGACCGGCGTCGCCCAACAGACGCTGGCACCCGGCGCGCACGATGGGGTGATCGTCCACCAGCAAAATGGTCTGGGTCATGGCCGCGCCCTTTCCAACCGTTCCGCCAACCGTTCCGTGATGTGAAGCAGCGCGGAGTCGAGCGGCAACACCGCCCGCACCCGCGTCCCCACGGCGCCGGAGGCCGAGGGGCCGGACGTTGGGAGGCCGGACGCCGGGAAGCCAGACGCCGGGCCGACCGTCAGCCGCCCGCCCAGCGCCCGCACCCGCTCCGCCATGCCCGACAGGCCAAGGCCGCCGCCGGATTCGCCAAGGCGCTCCTCCGACACGCCCGCGCCGTCGTCGGCGACGCAGACCACCAGCGCGTCGCCAACGCGCTCCACCGCCACCGACAGCGCGGTGGGTTGGGCGTGGCGCAGGGCGTTGACCAGCGCCTCCTGAATCAGCCGATACAGGGTCAAACGCAGCGCCTCGTCCAGCCCGTTGAGATCGGCGGCGTCCGGCGGCAGCGTCAGGCTCCAGCGGATGGCGGGTTGGCGGCGCGTCCAATCGCCGACCAGTTCGGCCAGCGCCTCGGTCAAGGGCAGATGATCGAGCGACACCGGGCGCAGCCGGGTCAGAATGCGGCGGCTCATCCGCTGCACCCCGTCGGCGGTGGCCAGGATGGAGCGCGCCCGCTCCCCGGCGTCGGCCAGCCCCGTGTCCGGCTCCGCGTTTTCCGCCAGCCGAACGATGCCGCCCGCGTCCACCTTGACGCCGAACAGGGCGGCGCCGAGTTCGTCATGGATCTCCCGCGCGATTTCCCGCCGTTCGTCGTCCTGCGCCGTCACCAGTTGACGGCCCAGCCGCCGGTTCTCTTGCTCCGCCCGCTCCAGGCTGACCGCCAGCGCCGCGATTCCGTCGCCCAGCCGCCGCAACTCCGGCACGCCGCCGCCGTCAAAGCGCAGGTCGAACGCGCCCGACCGCAGCCGCTCCACCCCGCGCTCCAACGCCGCCAGCGGGCGCAGCGCGCGGTCCACCGCCAGCGCCGCCGCCGCCAACAGCAGCGCCGCCAGCCCGAGAATGGCGATGGCCAGATCGCTCAGATCCTCCCACACCTCGGCGATTTCGTCCCACGGTTCGGCGATGACGCGCAGGGCGCCGACGCGCCGCTCCTGCGGTTCCACCCCGATCACGGCGACGAACCAATCGGGGGCGTCGCGCTGGGCGCTGCTGTGGTGGGACAGGGCCGCCGCGTCGTTCAAAAAGCGCAGATGGCGCAGCCCCAGCCCGCCCAAGACCGCCGCGTCGCCCGCCACCGCCCCGCCTTCCTGCGCCAGCGCCACCCCCAAGGCGAGGGCGGAGCGCATTTCCGCCCGCACCGCGTCGCGCGCGTTGCCGATCATCACCGCGCCGCCGCCGCCCAGAATCAGCGCGGCGAACAGCCCGAACAGCGCCAGCAAGCGGGTTTTGAGGCTCATGCTCCGCCCTTCATCGCGCGTTCCCACGGTCAACCACCCGCAGCCCTGCGGAATGTTAGCCCACGCCGCGATCATCCGGCCATGAGTCCTTGGTCCAATCCCAACCCGCGCGTCCGCCCCGGCGGCGAAACCGGGATTTTTTCCCGATGTGACGCGGGATAATATCCCGACAAATTCAGGAAATCATCATCCGCCGAACGTACCATTGTGCCGCCCCATCATTTCCCCAAGAATGATGAGGTCAAGATGACGAACCGTCAAACCGTGCGGGATTTGGCAGGTTCATCGCACACTCATCTTGATCCGTGAAACGGTTTCCACGCCGTTTGAGCGCATCCGCGCATCCGATGCTGTCCTTGTCCCCGGCTGATCGCCTCCCGCCGGGGATGAGGTTCGCAAACGGATGCGCGGACGCCCGCCGCCCTTGCCGGACGCCAACACGTCAAACACCCGGACTCAAAGCCACGTCCGCCCGATCGCGGCGCGGGTTTGAGTCTCGGCCAACTTTTCGGGGGAAACGCATGACCGCCTGCTCCACCACCGCCGCCCGTCGGCTGCGCCGCTCGTTTGGCGTCAGCCTGTTCGCCATCGCCGCCGGTCTGATCGCCGCGACGACCGTCGCCGCTCCGGCCCTGGCCGCCGACGTCACTTGGACCGACATCGCCAACGACGCGAAAACCAACAACGACGTGCTGATGTACGGCATGGGGATCGAGGGCAAGCGCTTCAGCGCCCTGAAGCAGATCGACGAGACCAGCGTGTCGCGTCTGGTCCCGGCCTGGTCCTTCTCCTTCGGCGACGAGAAGCAGCGCGGGCAGGAAACCCAGGCGCTGGTGCATGACGGAATCGTCTACGTCACCGCGTCCTATTCACGGATGTTCGCGCTGGACGCCAAAAGCGGCAAGCGGCTGTGGTCCTACGCCCACCGCCTGCCCGACGACATCCGCCCCTGCTGCGACGTGGTCAACCGGGGCGCCGCCATCTACGGCGACAAGGTGTTCATGGGCACGCTGGACGCGTCCATCGTCGCGCTGAACAAAAACACCGGCAAGGTGGTGTGGAAGCAGAAATTCGCCGATCACAAGGTCGGCTACACGATGACCGGCGCGCCCACCATCGTGAAGGACCAGAAGACCGGCAAGGTTCTGCTGATCCACGGCTCGTCCGGCGACGAGTTCGGCGTGGTCGGGCGGCTCTACGCCCGCGATCCCGACACCGGCGAAGAAATTTGGATGCGCCCGATGGTCGAAGGCCATATGGGCCGCCTGAACGGCAAGGACAGCACCATCACCGGCAACCCCAACGCCCCGTCCTGGCCGCGCGACAAGGACGGCAAGCTGGTCGAGGCCTGGAATCATGGCGGCGGCGCGCCCTGGCAGAGCGCCACCTTTGACCTGGAGACCAACACCATCGTCATCGGCACCGGCAACCCGGCCCCGTGGAACGGCTGGGCGCGCTGGCCGGGCGACAGCCTTTACACCTCGGGCCAAGCCTATGTCGATCCGACGACGGGCGAGCTGAAGGGCTTCTACCAGCACACCCCCAACGACGCCTGGGACTTCTCCGGCAACAACGAGCTGGTGCTGTTCGATTACACCGACGCGGCGGGCAAGACGATCAAGGCGACCGGCCACGCCGACCGCAACGGCTTCTTCTACGTCACCGACCGCAACAAGCTGGCCAACGCGGGCGGCGAGGCCAACAAGCCGAACAGCGTGCTGGCCGCCTATCCCTTCGTGGACGGCATCACCTGGGCCAAGGGCATCGATCTGAAGACCGGGCGCCCGATCGAAAATGACGGCCAACGCCCGCCCCTGCCGGTCGGCGACGAAAAGCGCGGCAAGGCGGTGGAGGTCTCGCCCCCCTTCCTGGGCGGCAAGAACTGGAACCCGATGTCCTACAGCGAGGACACCAAGCTGTTCTACATCGCCGCCAACCATTGGAAGGAGGATTACTGGACCGAGCATGTCGGCTACAACCCCGGTTCCGCCTATCTCGGCATGGGATTCCGCATTCACAAGCTGTTCAACGACCATGTCGGCACGCTGCGCGCGCTCGATCCCAAGACCGGCAAGATCGTCTGGGAGCATAAGGAAGAGCTGCCGCTGTGGTCCGGCACGCTGGCGACGGCGGGCAATCTGGTCTTCACCGGCACCGGCGACGGCTTCGTCAAGGCGTTCAACGCCAAGACGGGCGAGGAGCTTTGGAAGTTCCAGACCGGCTCCGGCATCATCTCCTCCCCCGTCACCTGGGAACAGGACGGCGTGCAGTATGTCGGCATCACCACCGGCTATGGCGGGGCGGTGCCGCTGTGGGGCGGCGATCTGGCCGATCTGACCACCCGCGTCACCCAGGGCGGTTCCTTCTGGGTGTTCAAGCTGGCCGACGTGAAGGTCTCCAGCGCCAAGTGACGCGCGAAGGGCGGGTGGAGCGGCGTCCCGTTCCACCCGCCCGATCCGTGTCGCCCGCCTTTTCCAACCCATGGGGAGAACCGCCGATGACCGCGACCCTGCGCGCCCTGCTGCTGCTGACCACGCTCGCCCTGCCCGCAACCGGCGCGCTGGCGCTGGCGACCGAACCCGACTCCACCGAAGCCCTGGTCGGCGGCGGGGAGGAGGCGCGCCCGACCGAGGTCGCCGGATGCAAGCTGGTCGCCAAAACCGTCTGCCCGAACCTCGATCTGCGCCACCGCAATTTGCGCAGCGTCGATCTGGGCGGGGCGGATCTGCGCGGGGCCAATCTGATGCGGGCCGACCTGCGCCACGCCGATTTGCGCGGAACCGACCTGCGCGGCGCCATCCTGGACGGGGCCGATCTGCGCACCGCCTTTCTGCAAGGGGCCAAGCTGGACGGGGCGCGGCTGCGCGGGGCCAATCTGGAGCAGGCGCGCGCCACCGGCGCCACCATGACCGGCGCCGACCTGACGGCGGCCAATCTGGAAGCCATCAAGGCCGACAAGATCAACCTGTCCGGGGCCAATCTGGAAGGCGCCGACCTGCAAGAGGCCAAACTCGCCAGTTCCAACCTGTCGAACGCGGTGATGGAGGGAACCAAAATCCGCTTCGCCATCTTCCAAGACGCCCTGATGACCGGCTGCCGGGGCTGCCCGACCGACTGGTGAAACCCGATTGAAAAAAATGACGAGGGTCGTGTTTTTCCCCTTGCCGACCACGGTGTTTTTCCGTAGAAAGCCGCTCCCGGACGACGGGAACGCGGGCGTAGCTCAGGGGTAGAGCACAACCTTGCCAAGGTTGGGGTCGAGGGTTCGAATCCCTTCGCCCGCTCCAAACATCTTTATGGGTGTTTGAGCGGTCAAAGCGGTCCTTGCGGGGCCGCTTTTTTGTTTGCGGCGGCGTCCTGCGCGCCGAACAGCCGTTCGCTGAAAAAATCCACACACCCCCGATTTTTGGCGACCGCCGCCGGTTACGAGCGGATCGCGTAAAATCAGCGTGGATTTGAAGCGTGAATCCGCTCGATCCATAAGATCGCCCCAGACACGCGGCCCCGGTCGGAAAAAATCAGCGGCCTCGCATCTTTTCTTTTGCCGAGGCCCGCTTTTTTCCGTACAAAGCCGCTCCCGGACAACGGGAACGCGGGCGTAGCTCAGGGGTAGAGCACAACCTTGCCAAGGTTGGGGTCGAGGGTTCGAATCCCTTCGCCCGCTCCAGTTCTCCGGTGAAAAAGCGAAAACCAAGGGCCGAGCGCGCAGCGCCTCGGCCCTTCGCTTTTCCGGCCTTGCCCCTGGCCACCCGCCTGAGCGCGCGCCTCCCGTCACTCCGGCAAGCTGCCGGACAGTTCGGTCAGCAGGCGCAGAACCTCCAGCGACGCCGCGTTCAGCTTGCGCAGTTCCTCCAACGCTTCGGCCTCCTGACCCGCCGCGTGACGGCGCAGGGCGGCTTTGCCATGGTCGTGGACCAGACGGTGCGGGGCCTCCATCGCCGTGTAGGCCGGGTTGGCGCGGATGGCCTTGTCCGCCACCGACTCGTACCATTTGCCCAAACGACAGCCGTGATGGTCGCTCAAGCCGTCGGCGGTCAGCGCGCTGCGGCCCATCAGCGTGTCGACGATCCGCTTCTTGAACACGATGTGATCCATCTTGGCGATCTCGCACAGCGCGCGCGGGGATTTCAGCGCCGCCATCCGCTCGACCCGCTGAGCCACGGCGCCGTTGGACGTGTTGACCGATTGGATGACCGCGCCGATCAGATCGTCGTTGTGCGCGGCCATCGCGGCGACCCGGTCGATGCCCTGGGAGATGCGCGACGAGCTTTCCGATTGCGAGCCGAGGATCTGGGCGATTTCGTGCATGCGGCTGCCGACGTTGCCGACCTGCTCGGCCACCACGGTCATTTCCGTGCCGGTGGCGGCGATCACCTCCTGGCCCTGGGCGACGGCGGCGCCGTTCTGGCGCATCGCCTCGACGATGCTGGCCATTTCGCCGCGCAGGGCGTCGATGCGGCCCCGGATGTCTTCGGTGGCCCGCGCGGTCTGGTTGGCCAACGCCTTCACCTCGTTGGCGACGACGGCGAAGCCCTTGCCCGATTCCCCGGCGCGCGCCGCCTCGATGGTGGCGTTCAGGGCCAACAGGTTGGTTTGTTTGGAAATGGCGTCGATGGAGACCAGAATCTCGCCAATCCGGTCGGACGCGGCGGCCAGATCGTCGATTTTGTGAACGGTGGACTCCACCGCGCTGGCGATGCCGCGCATCGTGCCGACCGCGCCGGTGGCGGCGGTCATGGCGCGGCGCACCGCTTCGCCCGCGAGGCGGGCGTCGTCCGACGCGCGTTCGCTGTTGCGGGCGATGGCGTCCACCGAGGCGACCAGACCGCTGGCGGCCCCGGCGATGTCCTGGCCCTGCTGGCGCACCACGCGGGAATCGCGGCCCAACTCGGCCAACGTCACCATCGCTTCGTTGGAATCGATGGCGAAGCGGACGAGGCTGGACAGATTCTCGCCCATGTCGCGGTTGAGCTGTTCGGTGCGGCTGCGCAGGTCGTGCGCGTCCTCATAGGCCGACAGGGTGCGCTCCAAATCGCGGGCGACCAACCGCGTCAACGCCGCCGCCACGCCCGACGCCGGACGCCCGAACAGACCGCGCCCGGCCTGCTCGGCGGTTTCGATCAAGCGCGCCAGCATGAACATGTAGGCCGACACATAGGCGTGCGGCGGCAGACCGATGCGGGCGTGGGCCATGCCGACGGCGCGGTTGCGGGCGCTGGCCGCCGCGTCGTCGCTCTGCTCGCGGTCGGCGCCGCTCAACAAAGTGGCCCAATGGGCCTTTTGCTGGGCTTTCAAGCGGGTGAGTTGCGAGTCATCGCCGATGAAGCGCCACAGCGTCGGGTTGGCCCGGATGAAACCGTAAAAATCCTCCACCAAACCGTCCAACCGGCTGGTCAACAGCGGCGCGACAGCCCGCAACGCCGCCCGATCACGGTCGCCAAGCGTGGTGGTGGTCGGAACGGCGGTGTCGGCGACAGCGGCCATCGGGAAACTCCTGATCGTGGGGCGGGTCGTTTTTGGAACGTGCGTTCGTTCAATTGTACAGAAATTTTTGCTAAAACAATCACACGCGCACAACCACGCAAACACTCAACCATCCAGGCCGGGACGATGCGTCGCACCCCGGCCTTCCCCAACGCGGCGGCCTGCGCTACGCTCCGGCCCACCGAACGGGAGGAGTGATTCCAATGCTGTACATGTTCCATTGCACCGACAAGGCCGGGGCCGCCGAGATCCGCACGGCCAACCGCGCCGAGCATCTGGCCTATCTGGAGTCCCACGCGGCCCGTCTGTTCGCCGCCGGTCCGCTGCTGTCGGACGATGGTCAGGGCATGGTCGGCAGCCTGCTGATCGTCGAATGCGCCGACGCCGCCGAGGCGCAAAGCTTCGCCGCGAACGACCCTTACGCCAAGGCGGGCCTGTTCGACAGCGTGGCGATCCGGCCCTGGCGCCGCGTTTTCCCCAAGGCCTGAGCGGGAGCGGCGGGACCATGGCCTATTGGCTGCTGAAATCGGAACCCTTCAAATATTCCTGGGACCGCATGGTGGCTGACGGGCGCACCCATTGGGACGGCGTGCGCAACCATCAGGCGTCGAACAACCTGAAGGCCATGCAGGTCGGCGACCGCGCCTTTTTCTACCATTCCAACGAAGGCCTGGCGGTGGTCGGCGTGGTGGAGATCGCCCGGACCTATTACCCCGACCCCAGCGATCCGGCGGGCCGTTTCGGCATGGTGGACGTTCAGCCGGTCAAGCCGGTGGTCACGCCGGTGACGCTGAAGCAGATGAAGGCCGATCCGGACTTGCAAGGCATGGCGTTGATCCGCCAGTCGCGCCTGTCGGTTTGCCCGGTGTCGGACGCGGAATGGACGCATGTCTGCGCCCTGGCGGGGATCGAGGCGTAAGGACAGCCGTCAGAACGGAAAGCGGGTCGAAAGCGGGTCAGGAACGCGGCGGCGTCATTCCGCCGCTTCGCCCGCCGGTTCGCGGGCGGCGGCCTGGAAATCGCGGGTCGCCTGAAGCATCCGCCGGGCGAGTTCCCGCACCTCTTGCGCGGCGGCGGCGTTTGACAGGCCGGTCGGCCCGGTCGCGTTGTCGCCGGGCAGCAGGCGCAGGGTGGAATCAATGACCATCAGGCTGGTGCGATCACCAATCTGCGTCAGCCGGGTGGCGATGTCGACGGCGTCGGCCTTGTCATCCGCGCTGGTGGTGCTGGTCATCCTGAATCCTTGCCCCCCAATGGTCCCGCTACAGCCGCCAAGTGTGAAGGCCCCGGGTTAAAGCCCCGTTAAGCAAAGCCGAATCATGGCGCGTCGAGAGCGAAAAGCGCGGCAAAGCGCCACAGTGACCAATAGGTCAAGTCGTGTTGACCGAATGGCTGGACAAGGGCGATGAGTTGCGAAATTCTGCGGAATAATAAGTCTCGCGCCGCAAACAACGCGACACAATCCTCCTTTGGTCGGGGGTGCCGACGGGCCGTTCCGCTTGTTCGCACTGCAACTTGTGTGGATAATGCGCCTCAATACGGGCGGCGGCCCGCCGCCCTCCAAACATCTTCCGAACCAACGCGGAAGCAAACGGGGGAATCGCGCAGCTATGACCAGCGACAACAGCTTCTTTCCGGTCAAACCCGAGATCGCGGCGGCCGCGCATGTGAACGCGGAAGCCTACGCTCGCCTGTACGAGCAGTCGGTCCAGGATCCCGAAGCCTTTTGGGGCGAGCAGGGCAAGCGCCTGGACTGGATCAAGCCCTACAGCAAGGTGAAGGACGTTGATTTCACCGGCGATGTTCACATTCGCTGGTTCTACGACGGCACGCTGAACGTGTCGGCCAACTGCATCGACCGCCACCTCGCCACCCGTGGCGACCAGACGGCGATCCTGTTTGAAGGCGACGACCCCGGCGTTTCCAAGGCGATCACCTACAAGGAACTGCACGAGCAGGTGTGCCGTCTGGCGAACGTCCTGAAGAAGAACGGCGTCAAGAAGGGCGACCGCGTCACCATCTATCTGCCGATGATCCCGGAAGCGGCCTACGCGATGCTGGCCTGCACGCGCATCGGCGCCATCCATTCCATCGTCTTCGGCGGTTTCTCGCCGGACAGCCTGCGCGACCGCATCGTCGATTGCGACAGCCATTTCGTCATCACCTCGGACGAGGGTCTGCGCGGCGGCCGCAAGGTTCCGCTGAAGGCCAACGCCGACAAGGCGGTGGCGAACGCCGAATGCGTCCGCCATGTGCTGGTCGTCAAGCACACCGGCGGCAACGTCGCTTGGACCGAGGGCCGTGATCTTTGGTATCACGAGGAAGTCGCCTCGGTCTCCGCCGATTGCCCGCCGGAAGAAATGAGCGCGGAAGACCCGCTGTTCATCCTCTACACCTCCGGCTCGACCGGCAAGCCGAAGGGCGTGCTGCACACCACCGGCGGCTATCTCGTCTACGCGTCGATGACGCACCAGTATGTCTTCGATTACAAGGACGGCGAGGTTTACTGGTGCACCGCCGACGTGGGCTGGGTCACGGGCCACAGCTACATCGTCTATGGCCCGCTGGCCAACGGCGCGACCACGCTGATGTTCGAAGGCATCCCGACCTACCCGGACATTTCGCGCTTCTGGCAGGTCATCGACAAGCACAAGGTCAACATCTTCTACACCGCGCCGACCGCCATCCGGTCGCTGATGCGCGAAGGCGAAGGCCCGGTCAAGAAGACCTCGCGCGCGTCCTTGCGCGTTCTGGGATCGGTCGGCGAGCCGATCAACCCGGAAGCGTGGCTGTGGTACTACAATGTGGTTGGCGACGCCCGTTGCCCCATCGTCGACACCTGGTGGCAGACGGAAACCGGCGGCATCCTCATCACCCCGCTGATCGGCGCCATCGGCCAGAAGCCGGGTTCGGCGACCAAGCCCTTCTTCGGCGTCCAACCCGTCGTGGTGGACAATGAGGGCGTGGTTCTGGACGGCGAGACGGAAGGCAACCTCTGCATCGCCGACGCGTGGCCCGGCATGATGCGCACGGTGTTCGGCGATCACGAGCGCTTCGTCCAGACCTACTTCTCGACCTTCGCTGGCAAATATTTCACCGGCGACGGCTGCCGCCGCGACGAGGACGGCTATTACTGGATCACCGGGCGCGTGGACGACGTCATCAACGTGTCCGGCCACCGCATGGGCACCGCCGAGGTCGAAAGCGCGCTGGTCGCCCACCCGAAGGTCGCCGAGGCCGCCGTCGTCGGCTACCCGCACGACCTGAAGGGCCAGGGCATCTACGCCTATGTGACGCTCAACGCTGGCGAAGAGCCGTCGGAAGAGCTGCGCAAGGAGCTGGTGAACTGGGTCCGCAAGGAAATCGGCCCGATCGCCTCGCCGGATCTGATCCAGTGGGCGCCCGGCCTGCCGAAGACCCGTTCGGGCAAGATCATGCGCCGCATCCTGCGCAAGATCGCCGCGAACGAGCATGACGCGCTGGGCGACACCTCGACGCTGGCCGATCCGGGCGTGGTGACGGACCTGATCGACAACCGCATGAACAACGCCTGATCGTTCGTCAACGGTCGCCGTTGAGGCAAAGAAAAACCGGGAGTCGCGAGGCTCCCGGTTTTTTTATGACTGCGGGTTTCCACCCTCTATCCTTACTCGCCCTCGCCCCGGAAGGGGCGGGACAGCAGCCCCTCGATGGTCGCGTCCAGACCGGCGCCCTTGTTGAGGATGGCGTCCACCGCCGCGCAGATCGGCATGTCCACCCCCAACCGTCCGGCCAGCCCGACCACGGCGGCGGCGGTGTAGACCCCCTCCGCCACCGACCGGCGCGCCGCCAGAATGTCGGCCAGCGCCCGCCCCTCGCCCAACGCCGCGCCCAGCGACATGTTGCGCGATTGCAGGCTGGAGCAGGTCAAGGTCAGATCGCCAAGCCCTGACAGCCCCATCAGCGTGTCCGCCCGCCCGCCCAGCGCCAGCGCCAGTCGGGTGATTTCCGCCAACCCGCGCGTGATGAGAGCGGCGCGCGCGTTGTCGCCCAGTTTGCGTCCCTCGACCACGCCGCAGGCGATGGCCAACACATTCTTGACCGCCCCGCCGATCTGCGAGCCGATCACGTCGTCGGATCGGTAGGGCCGGAAACTGCGGCTGCCCAGCGCCTCGACCAACCCCGCACCCAACCCCGGATCGGCGCAGGCCAGCGTCACCGCCGTCGGCAGACCGCGCGCCACTTCAGCCGCGAAGGTCGGGCCGGAGAGGATCGCCAGCGGGGTTCCGGCGGGCAGCGCCGCCGCCGCCGCTTCGCTCATCAGGGCGAAGCTGTCCAACTCGATGCCCTTGGCGCAGATGACCACCGGCGCGCCAGGGCGCAAAACCGGAGCCAACCGGGAACAGACGGCGCGGGCGTGCTGGGCGGGCGAGACCAACAACACCGCGTCGCAGGCCCCGACCTGCGACAGATCATCGGTCACGCGCAAATCGGGCGGCAGCGGGACGCCGGGCAGATAGTCGCGATTCTCGCGCTCCGTCGTCATCGCCGCGACCACCGCCGGTTCGCGCGCCCACAGCCACGTCTCGCGCCCGGCGCGCAACGCCGCCAACGCCAAAGCGGTTCCCCAGGCCCCGCCGCCGATGACGCCGACGCGGGAGAAGGTGGGAGAGACGGGGGTGGTCATGGGGGATCCTTGGTCAATCGTTGGCTCATTGGCCCCCTCCCCATCCCTCCCCCGCTGTTCAGCGGGAGAGGGGGCCGGATCTTTGTCAGCGTTCAGGAACGATCCCCTCTCCCGCAAAGCGGGGGAGGGTTAGGGAGGGGGCAAGAGGGTTGCGCTCAGAAACAAGTGAAACACACCCTCCGTTACGCTTTCACGCCCGACCCGACGCCCGCCCGCCCGATCACCGGCGCGGCGGTCGGGTCCAGCGGCCAGCGCGGGCGCGGGGCGAAGTTCAGCGGATCGCTTTCGCCCAGCCGGAACCGCTCGATCCCAGCCCAGGCGATCATCGCCGCGTTGTCGGTGCACAGCCGCAAGGGCGGGGCGACGAAGGGCAGCCCCTCGCGGTCGGCCAAAATCTGCAAGCGGGCGCGCAGAGTCTTGTTCGCCGCCACGCCGCCCGCCACCACCAGCGCGCCGCCCTGCGGGTGATCCGCCTTGAAACGGGCGATGGCGCGGGCGCAGCGGTCGGCCATCACCTCCGCCACCGTGCTCTGAAAGGCGGCGGCCAGATCGTCGCGGTCGGCGTCGGACAGCGGCGCGCCCACCTCCTCGACATGACGGCGCACGGCGGTTTTCAGACCGGAAAAGGAAAAATCGCAGCCCGGGCGCCCGACCAAGGGGCGCGGCAAGGCGAAACGCCCCGGATTGGTCGCCCGCGCCGCCGCCTGTTCGACCAGCGGCCCGCCGGGATAGCCCAACCCCAGCAGCTTGGCGGTCTTGTCGAACGCCTCGCCCACCGCGTCGTCGATGGTGGTGCCGAGTCGGCGGTAACGCCCGACGCCCTCGACCACCAGCAATTGGCAATGGCCGCCCGACGCCAGCAGCAGCAGGTAAGGAAAGGCGACGTCGTTGGTCAGCCGCGCCGTCAGCGCGTGGCCTTCCAGATGATTGACGGCGATGAAGGGCAAATCCCGCGCCGCCGCGATGGCCTTGGCGGTCATCACCCCGACGATGACGCCGCCGATCAGCCCCGGCCCGCCGGTGGCGGCGATGGCGTCGAGATCGCCGAAGCCCACTTCGGCCTCGGCCATGGCGCGGCGGATCAACCCGTCCAGATGCTCCAGATGGGCGCGCGCGGCGATTTCCGGGACGACCCCGCCATAGGGCGTGTGGTCGTCCAATTGCGACAAAACCACGTCGGCGCGGATCTCGCGCGCGTCGGTGACGACGGCAGCGGCCGTCTCGTCGCAGCTTGTTTCGATTCCCAGAACGATCATGGCCGCCAAACTAGCGGTGTTGGCCGCGCCGGTATAGGGTTTTGCCGATGAGACTCCCGCCCCGATGAATCCCGACACCCCCGCCGACGACGCCAGCATCCTCTATTACGACGCCGATTACCCGTCGTTGGAGATCGGTTCGGCCTGCCGCGACGACGTGGCGGCGCTGGTTCGCATGGGCTTGCTCGGCGACGTCGGCTTTTACGGCGAGCAGGCGGCGGCCCATGGCGGGCCAATCCTGGAACTCGGCTGCGGCACCGGGCGGATCGCCATTCCGCTCGCCCGCATGGGCTTCACCGTCTGGGCGGTGGACGTCGCCGAGGCGATGCTCGACCAGTTGCGCGCCAAGCTGGCCGCCGAAGCGCCGGACGTGCGGGCGCGCGTCAGGATCATCCACCAAAACGCCGCCGATTTGGATGCGCCCGGCCTCGCCGCGTCTCTGGTCCTGCTGCCCTTCAACCTGCTGATGATGCAGCCGGACGACGAACAGGCGCGGCGCACGCTGGCCGCCGCCGCGCGTCATCTCGCCCCGGATGGCCGCTTCGCCCTCGACATCATGAATCCGGCGACCTTGCCGCAGGAGGCCGACAGCACCCCCGCCCCGTCGCAGCCGCGCCGCAACCCGCGCACCGGCAATCCTTACATCCGCCACGCCCAAATTTCGGCGGTGAACCGGCGGCGGGTTCAACACGTCACCGGCTGGTACGACGAACTGCTCCCCGACGGCGGCATCCACACCACCCGCTTCGCCTTCGACTGGCGGATGATCGACCGCGCCGATCTGGCGGCGATGCTGGCCGAGGTTGGCCTGGTCATCGACCGGCTCGCCGGGGATTTCGACGGCTCCCCCTGGACCGAGGACAGCCGCCGCATCGTCGCCGCCGGACGCCGCGCGCCATAACATCGGCACGCCGCCCCCCTCGCCCAGCGAACCCTTGCAAAGCGGCGCGGATGGCCTAGAAGTTTGCGGTATGACGACCCAATCGCTCCGCATCGGCACGCGCGGCAGCCCGCTGGCGCTGGCGCAGGCCCATGAAACCCGTGATCGCCTGATCGCGGCCCATCCCCATCTCGCCGCCCCCGGCGCCATCGAGATCGTGATCCTGAAGACCACGGGCGACCGCATCCAGGACCGCACCCTGGCCGAGGCGGGCGGCAAGGGGCTGTTCACCAAGGAGTTGGAGGAGGCGCTGTTCGATGGCCGCGCCGATCTGGCCGTCCATTCGATGAAGGACGTGCCGACCCAACTGCCGGACGGGCTGGAGATCTCCACCCTGCTGCCGCGCGAGGATCCGCGCGACGCTTTCTTCGCGCGCGCGGGCTGCTCGCTGGCCGATCTGCCCGCCGGTTCGGTGGTCGGCACGGCGGGCTTGCGCCGTCAGGCCCAGGTGCTGGAGCTGCGCCCCGATCTGAAGATTTTCCCGCTGCGCGGCAACGTGCAAACCCGCCTGTCCAAGCTGGACGCCGGGGAGGTGGACGCCACCCTGCTGGCGCTGGCCGGTCTGCGCCGCCTTGGCCTGACCGAGCGGATCACCGCCGTGCTGGAACCCGAAACCATGCTGCCCGCCGTCGCCCAAGGGGCCATCGGCTTCGAGATCCGCAGCGACGACGACGCCACCCGCGCCCTGGTCGCCCCGCTGAACTGCGCCGCCACCACCACGCGGGTGACGGCGGAGCGGGCCTTGCTGGCCGCGCTGGACGGCTCCTGCCGCACGCCGATCGCCGCGCTGGCGGAGTTGGACGGCGAGCGTTTGACCTTGCGGGTCAAGGTGTTGTCGAACGATGGCCGCCGCGTCTTCCGGGCCGAGCGCGTCGGCGCCGCGACCGACGCCGCCGCGATGGGGGCCGACGCCGGGGCGGAGATCAAGGCGCAACTGCCCGCCGACTTCTTCACCACGCCGTAACCCCGCCCGCGATGAGCGATCCTTCCGCCTCGGTTGACCCCGCCCCCACCGGACGTACGCGCCTGCTCGTCACCCGTCCGCAGGAGGACGCCGAACCCTTGGTCCGGCGGCTGACCGCGCTGGGTTACGCCTGCGCGGTCGAACCGATGCTGGACATGGTGTGGCTGGACGGGCCGGAACCGGACCTCACCGGCGTGCAGGCGTTGCTGTTCACCAGCGCCAACGGCGTACGGGGATACGTCCGCCGTACGCAGCGCCGTGACCGTCCGGTCTACGCCGTCGGCGACGCCACCGCGCGCGCCGCCCTTGAGGCTGGTTTCACCCAGGTCGAAAGCGCGGCGGGCGACGTGCGGGCGTTGGCCGAACTGACGCGCGCCCGCTGCCGTCCCGACCAGGGCGATCTGCTGCATGTGGCGGGAAGCCGCGTGGCGGGCGACCTCGCCGGGCTGTTGGGCGAGGCCGGTTTCACCCTGCGCCGCGCCGTGCTGTACGACGCCGTGCCCGCCGCCGCCCTGTCCGCGTCAACTGCGGCGTTTTTGCGTACGTCCGCCATCGACATTGTCTTGTTTTTCTCTCCCCGGACGGCGCGTTCCTTTGTTAAGTTGCTGGGTGAGGCGGGACTGATCGACCAGTGTCGTACGGTCGACGCGTTCTGCCTCAGCCCCGCCGTCGCGGAGGCTGCCCGCGCGTACGGCGACCAGGGAGGGACGCCGTGGCGCAGCGTACGGGTGGCGCCGCGACCGGATCAGGACGCCTTGCTTGGCCTTCTGCCGCCGATGGACGGCGCGGCGGGGTGAGGACGCCGGTTCGGGGGCTGTGGCGTTTCGACGAACAACAGCGAACCGAAGGTGCATTCCATGACCTCTCGTCCAGGCTCCGAGCGTGTCGGCGCCGACCGTCCCGTCAACGAACAGGATGGTGACGCGACCAGCGGCAGCCTCGCCCCCAGCAGCGCCGCCCCCACCAGCAACGCGGACGTTGGCGCGGTTGACCGCATCGTCGAACGGTTTGGCGGCATCCGCCCGATGGCCAACAAGCTGGACATCCCCGTGACCACGGTGCAGGGCTGGCGCAAACGCGGCGCGATTCCGCTGGCCCGCCACGCCGACCTGCGAGTCGCGGCGACCAAGCACGCCATCGCCTTGGACGACGCCGATCTGGACGCCGCGACGCCATCGGAAGAGCGCGCCGCCGCCGACAGCGCGCCCGTGATCGAAAAGGCGACCGTGGCCGAAACGCCCGCAACCACGCCCGAGTCGCCGCAGACCGAGGCGCCCCTGAACGCCGTCGAACCAGAAGGCGCCGCGAAGCCCGACACGACCACCCCCGCCCCCACCGAGGCCGCTCCGTCGACCGCCCCGTCAACCGATGCGGCGGCGTCCAGCGTCGAGCCGCCGCAGAGCGCTCCGCTTCCGTCGCCCTCCTATCTGGACGAACCGCGCGCGGTCAGCGGCTTCGCCAGCGCGCTGTCCATCGTCGCGCTGCTGGTCGGCGCCGCCGCGCTGGCCGAACCTTGGTGGGGTCCGAAACTGCCGGGCTGGCCGAGTGGGGCCAGCGTTCCGGCGGCCAACGTCTCGGGAGTCAACGCTTCCGCCGCCGATCCCGCTCTGCGCGCGCAGGTGCAGCAGTTGGCCGACCGCATTGGTCGCCTGGAACAGCGCCCGGCGTCCGCCAACGCTCCCGCCGGGGACAGCGCCGCTCTGGACGCCGCCATCAGCCAGTTGACGCAACGCCTCGACAGCCTGGAAAAACGCCCCGCCGCGACCGGCGGGGATTCCGCTGGAGCCGCCGCGCTGGCCGACCGTCTGGGCGGGCTGGAACAGCGCCTGACCGCGCTGGGCGGCGGAGCCAAGGCCGCGCAGGATCTCGGCAAAGAAATCGAGGCGCTGAAGCAGCAAATCGCCAGCGTCGGCCAGACGGTCGAAACCCGCCGCGATTCGGGCGTGGCGGCGCAAGCGCTGGTGCTGGCCGCCGGGCAGTTGCGCGCCACGCTGGCCGCCGGGCAGCCCTTCCAGGCGGATTTGCAGAGCGTCCGCGCGCTGGGCATCGGCGACGCCGGAGTGACGCAGCCGCTTGACGCCGTCGCCCCCTTCGCCGCCAAGGGCGTTCCGACCCAGGCGCAGATCACCGACCGTTTCCGCCCGCTGGCCTCCGACATCGTCCGCGCCGCCGAGCGCGGCGACGGGGCCACCTGGATCGACAGCGTGACCGGCAAGCTTTCCACCCTGGTGACGGTGCGCCGCCAGGGCGGCGGCGTGGTCGGCTCCAGCGCCGACGCCATCGTCGCCCGCGCCGAAGCGGCGCTGGGCGAAAACAACCTCGGCAAGGCGGTGGAGGAACTCGCCGCCCTGCAAGGCGCCGGGGCCGGGGCCGCCGCCGCGTGGCTGGACGACGCCAAGGCGCGTCTGGCCGCCGACCAAGCCGCCCGCGCCCTGACCCAACGCGCCATCGCCCTGTTGACCGCCGCGTCGGGCGGGAAGGGAGCGGTCCAATGATCCGCGCCCTGTGGTTCCTCCTGAAGCTGGCCGCCGTCATCGCGGCGGCGGTCTGGCTGGTCGAACGGCCCGGCACGGTCAGCGTCAACTGGCTGGGCTACGTCATCGAAACCTCCTTCACGGTCGCCCTGCTGATCGGGCTGGCGGCGTTGGCGCTCGCCGCGCTGGGCTACCGGCTGCTCCGCTCGGTCCTGCGGGCGCCGACGACCATCCGCCGCTACCGCCGCTCGCGCGTGCGCGAGGCGGGGTATCGCGCGCTGACGCAAGGCATGGTCGCGGTGGCGGCGGGCGACGCCGTGACCGCGCGCAAAATGGCGCGCAAGGCCGACGGGTTGCTGAACGAACCGCCCTTGACCATGCTGCTGTCGGCGCAGGCCGCCCAGTTGCAGGGCGACGACCGCGCCGCCAAGCAGTATTTCACCGCGATGCTGGACCGCCCGGAAACCGCCTTTCTCGGCCTGCGCGGCCTGCTGACCCAAGCGGTCAAGGTCGGCGACCGGGTGGAGGCGCTGGAACTGGCCCGCAAGGCCCGCGCCCTGCAACCCAACACGCCCTGGCTGCTCGGCACGCTTTATGATCTTGAAGCCCGCGCCGGGGATTGGGCGTCGGCGGAAGGCACGTTGCAACAGGCGATCCAGGCGGGCGCGATCCCGACCGAGGATGGCCGCCGCCACCGCGCCGTCCTGCTGCTGGAGCGCAGCTTCGAGGCGGAACGGCGCGGGCGCGGCGACGCCGCTCTGGCGCACGCCCAATCGGCGCACGACCTGATGCCCGGCTTCGTTCCGGCTGCGGCGCGTCTGGCCCGCCTGCTGGTCGCCGCCGGTCGGCTGAAGCCCGCCGCCAAGGTGGTGGAACGGACCTGGAAGCTGGCCCCGCACCCCGATCTGGCCGACGCCTACCGCGAGATTCTCGGCGGTTACGACGCGCTGACCCGCGTCAAGCTGTTCGAGAAGCTCCTGGCGCAGGCTCCCGACCATGTCGAATCGCACATCGCGCTGGCCCGCGTCGCGCTCGACGCCCATCTGTGGGGCGAGGCGCGCGACCATCTGAAGCGCGCGTTGGGCATCGAACCGTCGCGCCGCCTCTTCCGCCTGCTCGCCGAGTTGGAGCGCAACGAGCGCCACGACGAGGCCGCCGCCCGCGATTGGCTGGCCAAGGCCGCCGCCGCCCCCGCCGATCCGGCTTGGACCTGCGATTCCTGCAACGCCGTCAGCCACGCTTGGGGCGGGCTGTGCGGCCATTGCGGGGCCTTCGACAGCCTGGATTGGAAAGCGCCGACGTTGGCCGTCTCGCTGATGGAGCCGGGGCTGCACCCGGCGCACACGGCGCTGGTCAAGTCGTCGGCGGCGTAAAAACCAAAACGCCCAAACGCGAAAAGGCCGGTCCCCAACGCTGGGGACCGGCCTTTTTCATGCTCCGTCCGTCAAGCGGCGGCGAACGCGGTCAATGGCGGAAGTGGCGCATCCCGGTCAGGACCATCGCCAAGCCCTTCTCATCCGCCGCCGCGATCACGTCGGCGTCGCGGATCGAGCCGCCGGGCTGGATCACCGCCGTCACGCCCGCTTCCGCCGCCGCCAGCAGACCGTCGGCGAACGGGAAGAAGGCGTCGGACGCCACCACCGACCCCTTGGTCAGCGGCTCCGCCAGACCGGCGGCCTTGGCGGCTTCCGCCGACTTGATGGCGGCGATGCGGGCCGAATCGACGCGGCTCATCTGCCCGGCTCCGACGCCGACCGTCGCGCCGTTCTTGGCGTAGACGATGGCGTTGGACTTCACATGCTTGGCGACGCGGAAGGCGAACAGCAGATCGGCAAGCTCTTGCTCAGTCGGCGCGCGCTTGGTCACGACCTTCAGCTCCGCCGGGTTGACGCGGCCCGAATCGCGGTTCTGCAACAGGAAGCCGCCCGACAGTTGCTTGACCATCATGCCGACGTCGGCGGGGTTCGGCACGTCCTTGGTCAACAGGACGCGCAGGTTCTTCTTGGTCGCCAGCAGGGCGCGGGCCGCGTCGTCGGCGTCCGGCGCGATCACCACCTCGGCGAACAGCTTGGCGATCTCCTCGGCGGTTTCGGCGTCGAGCGAGCGGTTGACGGCGATGATGCCGCCAAAGGCGCTGACCGGGTCGCACAGCAGGGCCGAACGGTAGGCGTCGAGCAGGTTCGCCCCTTGCGCCACGCCGCAGGGGTTGGCGTGCTTGATGATGGCGACGGCGGGCCGCTCGAACTCGGCGACCAGCTCAAAGGCGGCGTCGGTGTCGTTCAGGTTGTTGTAAGACAGCTCCTTGCCCTGAAGCTGAATCGCGGTCGCCACGCCGGGGCGCTGGTCGCCGGTGACGTAGAAGGCCGCCTGCTGGTGCGGGTTCTCGCCATAGCGCAGGGTCTGCGCCAGCGCGCCCGACAGGGTGACGCGCGGCGGGAAGGTCTCGCCCAACTGCCCGGCCAACCAGGTCGAAATCGCGGCGTCGTAGGCGGCGGTGCGGGCGTAGGCGCGCTGGGCCAGCTTGCGGCGCAGCCCCAGCGTGACGCAGCCGTCGTTGGTCGCCAGCTCGTCGATCACCGCCTCGTAATCCGACGGCTCGGTGACGATGGCGACGAAATCATGGTTCTTGGCGGCGGCGCGGATCATCGCCGGGCCGCCGATGTCGATGTTCTCGACGCAGTTGGCGTAATCGGCCCCTTGAGCGACCGTCGCCTCGAACGGGTAGAGGTTGACGACGACCAGATCGATCGGCGGGATGTCGTGCTGCGCCATCGCGTCGGCGTGGATGTCGCGGCGGGCCAGAATGCCGCCATGGACGCGCGGGTGCAGCGTTTTGACGCGGCCATCCATGATTTCCGGGAAGCCGGTGTGGTCGGAGACCTCCTTCACCGGCACGCCAGCCTCGGCCAGACGCTGCGCCGAACCGCCGGTGGACAGAATCTCCACGCCACGCGCGGCCAACGCCTGCCCCAGCGCCACCAGCCCGGTCTTGTCGGACACGGAAATCAGCGCGCGGGTGATGCGGACCTTGTCGGGAGCGGGGGCGTGGTTGGCTTTCGGCGGACTCATGGCGTGTTCCTGATCGGCTGGCGTTGTTGCAGGCCGCGCGTGGTCAGGAAGACGCGAATGAACACGAATGACGAAAAGCACGGACGAACACGGACATTGAACTCATCTGTGTTTATCTGTGTTCATCTGTGTCAGATCCTGTGTGCGCAACGAGGATTTGACACCGATGAACACAGATAAACACAGATAGAGAAAATCCGTGTTCGTCCGTGCTCAATCCATGTTCATCCGTGTTTCCATGCCCCTTCGGGTGAGGAAAGGGGCCGGCCACTGCGGATGGCGGGATTTACGCCGCCTTGCGTTCGCGGCGCAAGGCCCATTTGACGGTGACGCCGTCGGGGCCGCTATGCCCGTGCATGACGATCTGGGCGCTGCGGCGGGGTTCGTCGCCGGTTCCAAGATAGATGCTCTCGGCCAGTTCCAGCATCACGCCGGTCGCCCGCAACCGCCAGACGTTGCCGCTGGGCAGCCGCAGATTCACCTGCGCCCCGCCCTGGACCACCGTCGGCTGAACCGATGGATGGAGATGAAAGCGGATGGCGAAAGGCTGTTCGGACGGGTGGGCGCCGATCACCGGCTCCAACGTGTCCTCGCCGCGCAGATCCTCGCCGTTGTCGGCCAGATAGACCCGGCGGCGGTGCAGCAGGCTGAAGCCCTTGCTGTAGCCGTTGTGGGTGGCGACGACCAGAACCGCGCCTTCGGACTCCTGCCGCTCGCACCCGACATGGGACGGTCGGCGACCCAAACCGCCCTGGTCCAGAACCTCCGCCGAATTGGTGTCGGCGACGACCACGGTGGAATGCGCCGCCGATCCGGCCAGCGCCGCGCGCCATGGGCCACGCTGGGCCGGGTGGCTGCCGCAATTGACGATCAACCGCTCCTTGTTGACCGACACCTCCATCGACAAGGTGCCCGCGTGGGCCAACCCGTCCAGCCCCGCCGGGGGCGGCGCGCCGGTGTCGATCAGCACCAAGGTGCGCGAGGCCATCAGCCGTTCAAACCCGACATGCGGCGCGCTTTTCAGCGGACGCCCCCGCGCGTCGGCCTGGGCCAGCACGGTGTCGATGAGCGCCGGTTCTTCCTCGCGCCCGCCGTTGAACAGGGCCAGCCCGCCGTCGCCATGGCGGAAAAAGCGCAGGGCCGGGGTCATCCGGTCGATGGCGTGTTGCAGGGATTCCGGAATGTCCACGCGGGCCACCCGCAACACCGCGCGCATGTCGATCAGGTCGCGCAGCACCCGCAGTTGCGCCGACGGGTTGCGCTCGACGTGGCCGCCGTCGGGCAAAATCTGGCGCGGCAAGGCGCGGTCGAGCAGGCGCAGCGCGTCGTACCCGGCCTTGTCGTGACCGGGCAGGCAGAAACCGCCATAGACCAGCCCCTTGATCGCCGCGATCAGCGGCGCGCCGTCCAGCCGGGCGGGCAGCACGCGGGCCAGATGGCGGACCTGCCGGGCCAAACTCTCGAACACCCGCGCCCGGAACTCGTCGTCCGCCGAGGCGCAGTAGAAATCATGCAGACCGATCCAGTTGGCGACTCGGGTTCCCAGCACGTCGGGCGTCCAGGCTTGCGCGTTCCAGCCGCCATTATGGTCCAGCCAGGACCAGACCAGCACGCGGGCGCGCCGCCGCGCCATGTCGCCGCCGACCGCGCGCAAATCGCGCATCCAATCAAAGCCGTGCAAGGACCGCAGCCAGACCGGGCTTGCCCCCGGCGGGCGCCAGTGCGGCTCGCCGCTGGGGTCGATGGCGACCGACTGACCGGCGAAACGCAAAACCCCGGCCAGCAGGGCCGAACCGTCGCCGGAATCGCCGGGCCAGGGATCGGGCGGCGCCACCGCCAGCGCCCCCGGCGCGCGACCGCCCAGCATCAGGGAATAGAGCGGGTTCCCATAGGCAAGCCGCGCCATGCCGCTGCGAAATCGTCCCGCGCCCTTGCCCATAGCGGCCATCCCCTCAGATCCGCACAGGGCGGGAGGGACCGACGGGCAAACATGTTGCGGTGCGGTGCAGCAAAGACAAGGGCATCCCTGTGTCCTATCAACTCACCGCCGCCGCCGCAAGACGCCCGCCGCCGGAGCTTGGTAATTTATTCGTAAACACGGCGCAGCCGGGACACGAAGAAGCCGTCGATTCCGCCATGCTCGGCCAACATGCCGGGCAACGAGCGCACCTCGCCCCGCTCCGTGATGATCTCCGACAGGCCGCCCAACTCGTCCGCCGTGATCGGCCAGCGCTTCACCCGGTTGTCGCGGGCCAGCAGACGGGTGATCTGCGCCTCGCCTTCCTCCGGTTGGATGGAGCAGGTGCAGTAGATCAGCGCGCCGCCCGGCTTGACCAAGCCGACGGCGTGGGCCAGCAGGCGACCTTGCGCCTTGGCCAGCTTGGCGATGTCCTCGGGCGTCTTGACCCGCAGGATGTCGGGGTGGCGGCGCACCGCGCCGGTCGCCGAACAGGGGGCGTCGAGCAGCACCGCGTCGGCCAATTCGCCCGGCTCCCACGCCGCCGCGTCGGTGGCGATGATCTCCGCCTCCAGATTCAGGCGGGCGAGGTTTTCCGTCACCCGCTCCAGCCGCTTGGCCGAACGGTCGAGCGCGACGACGCGCGCGCCCTGCGCCGCCAACTGCGCGGTCTTGCCGCCGGGCGCGGCGCACAGATCGAACACCCGCTTGCCCCGCAGATCGCCGAACAGTTTGGCGGGCAGCGAGGCCGCGAGATCCTGCACCCACCAACCGCCCGCGTCGAAGCCCGGCATCTCGGTGACGGAGCCGCCGGACATCCGCCGCAGCGTGCCGGTCGGCAGCACGGTCGCGTCCAACCGGCCCGCCCACACCGACGGATCGCTTTTCACCGTCAGATCCAGCGGTGCCTCGTGCAGATGGGCTTCGACGATGCCGCGCGCCTTCGCCGTGCCGTAGGCGGTGCGCCAGGACAGCCACATCCAATCGGGCGTGTTCAGCCGCCCGGCGTCCTGCTGGGCCGCCAGCGCCGCGCCCTCGCGCCCGACGCGGCGCAGGACGGCGTTGATAAGCCCCTTGTAAGGCGCGGCGTTGCGCAGCGCCGCCAACTCCACCGCCGTGTCGACGGCGGCGTGCGGGGGGGTGTTGAGGAAGACCAACTGCGCCGTTCCCAGCCGCAGCATGTCGTGGATCGCCGCCTTGGGCAGCCCCGGCTTTGCCAGACAGGTCTGGATCAGTTCGTCGATCTGGCCCAACCGGCGCAGCACCGTGGCGACCAGCATGCGGACAAAGCCACGGTCGCGCGGCTCCAGCCCGGCAAGGTCGGGGTGCGCGTCGAACGCGTCGTCAAAGGGAACGGACTTGCGCAGCACGTCGCGCAGCAAATCAAGCGCGACGCCGCGAGCGGCGAGGGTGGTGTCGGTCATCAGCTTGATCTAGCGCGCTCAAGCGCTGGTGTCGATGGCGCTGTTTGGGATTTGAAACGCGAAAGCGCCCTCTCCCGAACCGGGAGAGGGCCTCACGCGACCGTCAATGCACCGTCTTGACGGTGGGAACATCGACCTTGCGGGGCGGTTCGGACACCGACGCGCCGTTGATGGTCAGAACGCCGCCCTCCGCGCCGACGCTGACCGTCTGGCCGTCGGTGACGCGGCCTTCCAGGATCATGGTGGCCAGCGGGTTTTGCAGCTCGCGCTGGATCACCCGCTTCAAGGGCCGCGCGCCATAGACCGGGTCATAGCCGGCCTCGGCCAGCCATTCGGTCGCCGCGCCGTCCACCGCCAGCGTGATGTCGCGGTCGGCCAGCATGCGGACCAGACGGCCAAGCTGGATGGTGACGATGCCGCCCATGTGCCGACGGTCAAGCCGGTGGAACAGCAGGATCTCGTCCAGCCGGTTGAGGAATTCGGGACGGAAATGCGCCCGCACCGCCTCCATCACCTCGCCGCGCACCGCGTTGCTGTCCTCCCCTTCCGGCTGTTCGGCCAAAGCCTGCGAGCCGAGGTTGGAGGTCATGATGATGACGACGTTGCGGAAATCCACCGTCCGCCCCTGCCCGTCGGTCAAGCGCCCGTCGTCGAGCACCTGAAGCAGCACGTTGAAGACGTCGGGATGGGCCTTTTCCACCTCGTCGAACAGCACGACCTGATAGGGCCGACGGCGCACCGCCTCGGTCAGCGCCCCGCCCTCCTCATAGCCGACATAGCCCGGAGGCGCGCCGATCATGCGGGCGACGGAGTGTTTTTCCATATATTCGGACATGTCGAGCCGGACCATGGCGGTTTCGTCGTCGAACAGGAATTCGGCCAACGCCTTGGTCAGCTCCGTCTTGCCGACGCCGGTCGGGCCGAGGAACAGGAAGGAGCCGATGGGCCGGTTGGGATCCTGCAAGCCCGCCCGCGACCGCCGGACGGCGTTGGACACGGCGACGATGGCCTCCTCCTGGCCGATGACCCGACCGCGCAGGCGGCTTTCCATCGCCAGCAGCTTTTCCCGCTCGCCCGCCAGCATCTTGTCCACCGGCACGCCGGTCCAGCGGCTGACCACCCCGGCGATGTCGCTGTCGCGCACCTCCTCGTTCAGCATGCGGTTGGACGCGTGCTCTTCGGCGGTCTTCAGGGCGGCTTCCAGGCCGGGAATGACGCTGTAGGTCAACTCGCCCGCCCGGCCCCAATTGCCCGCGCGCTGCGCCGTGTCCAGCTCGGTCCGCGCCTTTTCCAGATCCTCCTTGATCTTCTGCGCGCCCTGAAGCTGGTCCTTCTCCGCCTGCCATTTGGCGGTCAGTTCGGCGGATTCCTGCTCCAGATCGGCCAGTTCGCGTTCCAGATTGGCGAAACGGTCCTTGGATCCCTGGTCGGATTCACGCTTCAGCGCCTCGCGCTCGATCTTCAACTGGATGATGCGGCGGTCGAGTTCGTCGATGTTTTCCGGCTTGGTGTCCACCGCCATGCGCAGACGGCTGGCCGCCTCGTCGATCAGGTCGATGGCCTTGTCGGGCAGGAAACGGTCGGTGATGTAGCGGTTGGACAGGGTGGCCGCCGCGACGATGGCGCTGTCGGTGACGCGCACGCCGTGGTGGACCTCGTAACGCTCCTTCAGGCCGCGCAGGATCGAGATGGTGTCCTCCACCGTCGGTTCCGGCACGAAGACCGATTGGAAACGCCGGGCCAGCGCCGCGTCCTTTTCGATGTGCTTGCGGTATTCGTCCAGCGTGGTCGCGCCGACGCAATGCAGCTCGCCGCGCGCCAGCGCCGGTTTCAGCATGTTGGAGGCGTCCATCGCCCCGTCCGCCTTGCCCGCGCCGACCAGCGTGTGCAGTTCGTCGATGAAGACGATGATTTCGCCCGCCGCCGCCTGGATTTCCGACAGCACGGCCTTCAGCCGCTCCTCGAACTCGCCACGGTATTTCGCGCCAGCCACCATCCCGGCGAGATCCAGCGCCAGCAGACGCTTGTTCTTCAGCCCTTCCGGCACGTCGCCCTTGACGATGCGTTGGGCCAGCCCCTCGACGATGGCGGTTTTGCCGACGCCGGGTTCGCCGATCAGGACGGGGTTGTTCTTGGTCCGGCGGGCCAGAACCTGGATGGTGCGGCGGATTTCCTCGTCGCGCCCGATCACCGGGTCCAGCTTGCCCTCCCGCGCCGATTCGGTCAGATCGCGGGCGTATTTCTTCAGCGCGTCATAGCCCTGTTCGGCGCTGGCGCTGTCGGCGGTGCGGCCCTTGCGAACCTCGTTGATGGCGGTGTTCAGCCCCTGCGGCGTGACGCCCGCCGCCTTCAGCAGCTTGGCGGACGGCGTGCCGTCGGCCATGGTCAAAGCCAGCAGGATCCGTTCGGCGGTGACGAAGCTGTCGCCCGCCTTTTCCGAAACCTTCTCCGCCTGCTCGAACACGCGCGACAGCTCCGGGGACAGGAAAAGCTGCCCGGCGCCGCTGCCCTCGATCTTCGGCTGTTTGTCCAGCTCGGCGTCCACGGCGGCCAGCGCCATCGCCGGATCGCCGCCAGCGGCGCGGATCAGGTTGGCGGCCAAGCCTTCCTTGTCGTCGAGCAGGGTTTTCAGCAGATGCTCGGGCGTCAAACGCTGATGCCCCCGGCGGGTCGCCAGAGTCTGCGCCGCCTGGACAAAGCCACGGCTGCGTTCGGTGTATTTCTCAAAGTCCATGAGGCGGCCCCCCTTTCCATCGACCGTCCGCGCGGCAGCCCGGTCGTTTTGATCCACGCGATGTGCGATCCACAAGGATGCTGGACCAGATGTAGGAACGCCGCAACGGGGCGCCAAGACCATCCTGGCGGCAGGGGCATGACCGCTCCGCGCATCACCAATTCCGATTTTTCCGGCGCGTCGCCCAAAATTTTGGAAAAATCACGCCATATCGGTGGCTGAACGCCCGGAATGCTCCCGCAAAGCGCAGGGTTTCGACCATCGCCGTGGTTGACAGATCCGGTTCCGCCCTTTCATTGTGCAGTGCAATGAACACGACCATCGCCGCCATTCGCCGCTACCCCGTCAAGGGGCTGAGCGGTCAGGACCTGCCCGCCGTCGATCTGACCGCCGGACAGGCGATCCCGCTCGACCGCCGTTACGGGCTGCTGCACGGCCCGGCGGCGTTGGACGCCGATTTCGACGGTTGGCGACCGCCAGCCGATTTCTTCACGCTGGACCGCACGGAAAAGCTGGCGGCGCTCGACACTCTGTTCGACGAGGAAACGCAATCGTTGATCGTCCGGCGCGGCGGGCGGCAGGTGTCGCGCGGGCGGTTGGACCAGCCGATGGGCCGGACGCTGTTGGAGCAGTTTTTCGCCGCCTATCTGGCGGGCATCGTCCCCGGCATGCCGCGTCTGGTGGACGCCAAGGCCGGATCCTTCGGCGACACGGAAGAGCCGTCGCTGGTGCTGGTCAACCTCGCCAGCCTGCGCGACGTGGAGGAGCGGATCGCCAAAAAGCCGGTCGATCCCCGCCGTCTGCGCGCCAATCTGCTGCTGGACGGCTTGGCCCCTTGGGCGGAGCGGGCCTGGATCGGCAAGACCTTGGCCATTGGCGGGGCGGTTCTGCGCGTCACCGAGGCGGTGGATTGCCGCCCAGCCAACGACGTCAACCCGGACAACGGCGCGACCGACCTCAACCTGCTGCCGATCATGGAGCGTGGCTTCGGTCACACCCACATCGCCATCCGCGCCCAAGTGGTCGCCGGTGGCCGGATCGCCTTGGGCGACCCGGTTTCACCAAACGCCGACTGAGAACGCCGACTGACTGAAAACACCGACTGAGCGGGGCAAAACCCGCCAAAATCAGCGCGGCGGTCAGGCGTTGACCGTCGCCCGCTCTTCCGTGTTGCCGGTTTCCTCGTCGCCTTGGTCGTCGTCGTCGTCCATTGAGGTCAACGGGCCGATTTGCGGCTGGGCATGGCCCGGCGCCGGAGCGCCGCCGCGCTGGCGATTTTCCGATTCTTGGATCTGGTTGATGATGCGGAGGTAATGCTCCGCATGCTGAAGGTAGTTTTCAGCCTGCACCCGGTCGCCGGACGACATCGCGTCGCGGGCCAGCGTTTGATACTTCTCGTTGACTTGCCACGCGTTGCCGCGAATGCGCACGTCCGGCCCGTTGCTGTCGAAGTTCTGATGACGCAACGGCACGTTCTGGCGACGCCCGGCGTTGCCGCCGCCGCCGCCGCCACCGTTGCCGCCGCCTCCGCCGCCATTGTTGCCACGGCCACGCGAACGCCTGGAGTTCGGTCCCTGTCTCATTCGGCTCTTAAGGCCCCATACAAGAGAAGCGCATTCCCCGGAACGCTCCAGCGGCTCATTCGGCCTGTTCGGCCCGGCCGCCAAGCCCGCCATGGACAGTCCACGGATGGGTCACGGGGATCAAACGACACGTCAACGGTGGATGCGGTCGTCTTTTGCGGGCGACGCTCGGCATATCAACCAATCCGAGACACGAAACTCCGCGCACACCACGATCACGGTCGTACACCGCACAGTATCCGCCACAGCCCGGCAATCCAACCCTTTTTTTGGCTAGTGGCCGGATGGTCGAGCGTTTCGCGCCCGCACGCAGCGCTCGACCCCGCCCAGATCCCGCAACAGAGCGATGTCAACGAAGCCCTGCCCGTCGAGCAGCGCCGCCACATCGGTCGCCTGCCCCTGCCCGACCTCGAAAACGACCAGCCCGCCGGGAGTCAGCAACCCGGGAAGCTGGGCGGCGATGACGCGGTAGGGGGCCAACCCGTCCGGCCCGCCATCCAGCGCGCGCAGCGGGTCATGCTCCCGCACCTCCGGGGCCAGCGTGGCGATGTCGGCGCTGGGAATGTAGGGCGGGTTTGATACAACGATATCGAAACGATCCTTGATTCCATGCGCCCAATCGCCGGTTTGAAAGCGCGCGCGCGCCTCCAGCCCGTTGCGCCGGGCGTTGCCGGTCGCCGCCTCCACCGCCAAGGGGCTGAGATCGACGCCCAGACCACGCGCGTTGGGCAGCTCAGCCAGCAGCGCCAGCAGGATGCAGCCCGTTCCGGTTCCGAGATCAATCAGGTCAAGAGCCGCTTTTTTGTCCGAAATCGCGGCGAGCGCCGCGTCCACCACCGTTTCGGTGTCGGGGCGGGGTTCCAGCGTGTCGGGGTTCAGCGCCAGATCCAAGGTCCAGAACTCCCGATGGCCGAGGATCCGCCCCACCGGCTCCCGCGCCGCCCGCCGCTCGATCAACGCCAGCGCGCGGGCGGCGTCCGTTTCGGAAACGATTTGTTCTGATTTCGTAATGAAATCCATGCGGGTGAGGCCAAGGGCGTCTTCCAGCAGATAGCGGACGTCCAACTCCGGCGTGTCCACGCCCGCCTCGCGCAAACGGGATTCGGCGTCGCGCCGCAGGGTGTTGAGGGTTGTCATTTCCGAAATCTTTCCTCACATTTTCCCGAGCGAAACATCGAGCGCAACTCTGGGACCATCCCCTCTCCCGCGAAGCGGGGGAGGGTTAAGGAGGGGGCAACCGCACATCAACCATGCCGCGCATTCCCAAATCAACAAAGACGCAAGCCCGTGGCATGCGTCACATTCCAACCGACGCGGAGCGCAAGCTTTGGAGCCTCCTGCGGCGTCGGCAGTTGGGCGGCTGGTACTTCCGACGGCAGCACGCCATTCCTCCCTACATCGCCGATTTCGCTTGCGTCGAAGCCCGCCTGATCGTCGAAGCGGATGGCGGCCAGCATGCGGACTCCACGCATGACGCGCGGCGCGACGAACGGCTGAAGGCGCAAGGTTGGCGCATTTTACGCTTCTGGAACAACGACGCGCTGCGTCATTCAGAGGGTGTGGCGCGCATGATTTGGGAAGCCCTCGGCCCCCTCCCCGACCCTCCCCCGCCTTCGGCGGGAGAGGGAGAAGAATAGCGGAAGCGCCCCGCCACCCTCACCCCATTTCGGCCAGCCGGGCGGCTTCGTCCTCCGACACCAGGGCGTCGACGAACTCGTCGAGGGCTTCGCCCGACATCATCTTGTCGATCTTGTAAAGCGTCAAATTGATGCGGTGGTCGGTGACGCGGCCTTGCGGGAAATTGTAGGTGCGGATGCGTTCGGAACGGTCGCCGCTGCCCACCTGATTCTTGCGGTCAGCGGCGCGAACCGCGTCCTTTTCGGCGCGTTCACGGTCATACAGCCGGGCGCGCAGCACCTTCAGCGCCTTGGCCTTGTTCTTGTGCTGGGATTTTTCATCCTGCTGGATCACCACCAACCCGGTCGGCAGATGGGTGATGCGCACGGCGCTGTCGGTGGTGTTGACCGACTGGCCGCCAGGGCCGGAGGAGCGGAAGACGTCGATCCGCAAATCCTTGTCGTCGATGTGGATGTCCACCTCTTCGGCTTCCGGCAGAACGGCGACAGTGGCGGCGGAGGTGTGGATGCGGCCCTGCGCCTCGGTCGCCGGAACCCGCTGCACGCGGTGGACGCCGGATTCAAACTTCAGCCGGGCGAACACGTTGCGCCCGGTGATGTTGGCCGTGGCCTCCTTGTAGCCGCCGACGCCGGTTTCGCTGACGTCCATAACCTCGAACCGCCAGCCGCGCAGACCGGCGTAGCGGCGGTACATCTCGAACAGTTCGGCGGCGAACAGCCCGGCCTCGTCGCCGCCGGTTCCGGCGCGCACCTCCAGGATGGCGTTCTTCTCGTCCGCCTCGTCCTTGGGCAGCAGGGAGACTTGGACCCGCCGCTCGAAATCCGGGATGCGCTTGGACAGATCGCGGAATTCCTCCTCCGCCATCGCCTTCATTTCGGGATCGCCGTCAGGGTCGGCGATCATTTGCGCCAGATCGACGGCCTCGGCCTTGGCCTTTTTCAACTCGCCGATGGCTTCGGCGATGGGGGTCAGGTCGGCGTATTCCTTGGACAGCCGGGCGAACTCGCCCGCCTCCGCCAGACCGGCGGCGAGCGCGTCGCGCAACTCGTCATGGCGCGCCACGACCTTATTGAAGGTGTCGTCCAGATTCACGTCGCTCGTCCTCATCCCGTTCATCGCCGGACCGTTCGTCAGCGGCCCGCTGTTCCGCCGCCGTTCCGTCCAGACGGAACAAGCGGAACAGCAGCCGTTCCGCCGCCGCCCGCTCGGCCAACCCCACCCCGTCCTGATCCGCCGCCAGCTCCCGCAACGCCTCCGACGGGTGGTGCAGCAGCCGATTGACCAGCAGCCGGGTGGCCGACCCGGCGTCCAACCCGCTGTGATCGGCCAGCAGACGCCGCCGCTCCCGCTCGAAATGCGCCCGCAGCGCCGCCACGGCGGGCACGGCGGCGCGTTCGGCGCGGTCGCGGGCGAAGGCGGCCACCGCCTCGTCCACGATGCTCCAGGCGGCTTGCGTCGCCGCCTCCCGCCCCACCCGGCCTTGCAGCGCCACCCGCTCCAGATCGGCCAGATCATAGACGAAGGCGCCGTCCATCCCGGCCACCGCCGGATCGACGTCCGACGGAATCGCCGCGTCCACCACGAAGATCGGACGGCGGCGGCGGCGCTTCAACGCCGCCTCCATCATCGCCGTGGACAGGATATAGCGCCCCAAGCCGGTCGCGGTCACGACGATATCGGCCCCGGCCAACGCGGAATCGAGATCGGCCCAAGGCGCGAAATGGCCCGACAGGCGCCGCGCCGCCGTTTCCGCCCGCCGATCTACCGGCGCGGCGACGGTCAGGCGCGGCAAGCCCGCCTCGCGCAGCCCATCCAACACCAGCGTTCCCATGTCGCCCAGCCCGATCAGCAGGGCCGAACAGCGCTTCAGATCGCCGTGCAGGTCGCGCGCCACCTGGATGGCGGCGGCGGCGAGCGAGGTCGCCCCCTCGGCGATCGGGGTTTCGCTGCGCACCCGCTTGGCGGCGGCGTAGGCGGCCTGCAACACCGCCTCCAGTTCCGGCCCGGTCAGGCCCAGCGTCGCCGCGCCGCGATGGGCGGCCTTGAGCTGGCCCAATATGTGCGGCTCGCCAATGATCTGGCTGTCGAGCGAGCAGGCGACCGCGAACAGGTGGCGGATCGCCTCCGGCCCGGCGCGGGTGTAAAGCTGGTCGGAGAAATCCGCCGTCGCCATGCCGACCCGCTCGGCCATCACCGCCGCGATGGCCAGCGCCGCCTCGTTCGGGCGGGGGTGGACGGCCTGAACCTCCACCCGGTCACAGGTGCTCAACCACAGCGCTTGCGTCACCCCGACGGCGCGCAACCGCTCCAGCACGCCCGGCACCTCCGCGTCATCGGTGGCGAGGCGATCACGGATCACCCCGGAACAGGTCCGATGGCTGGCGCCGATGACAAGATAGGATGCGGTGGTCACGCCGGGGGTCGTTTCGTTCCTGCCGGTTGCGGGGATGTGCAAGGTGAAGATTTATTTGAGACACCGATGAACACAGATAAACACAGATTTTTCTATCATGCTGCGTACAGTTGAGCCGGAGGCGCGACGCTCACACGATCATCCAAATTTTTTATCTGTGTCTTTCATCTGTGTTTATCTGTGTTCATCGGTGTCAAAAATTTACTCGACCATCGCAGCCGCCTTCGCCGCCTCGATCTCCGCCGCTTTCTTTTCGACCAGCCCGACGAGATGCTCGACGATGTCCTGGTCTTTCAGACGGTGGTCGGTGACGCCGGACAGGTAGATTTGGTGGGTGTTGTTGCCGCCGCCGGTCAGGCCGATGTCGGTTTCCCGCGCTTCGCCGGGGCCATTGACCACGCAGCCGATCACCGACAGGGTCAAGGGCGTCGTGATGTGGGCCAAACGGGCTTCCAGCAACTCCACCGTCTTGATGACGTTGAAGTTCTGGCGGGCGCAGCTTGGGCAGGAAATCACCGTCACGCCGCGCCGCCGCAGGCCCAGCGACTTCAGCATTTCATAGCCGACCTGGACCTCTTCCGCCGGATCGGCGGACAGGGAGACGCGCAGCGTGTCGCCGATGCCCGACCACAGCAGCATCCCCAAACCGATGGACGACTTCACGGTCCCAGCCCGCAAGCCCCCCGCCTCGGTGATGCCGATGTGCAGGGGATAATCGCAGGCCTCGGCCAAGCCCTGATAGGCGGCGACGGCCAAAAAGGCGTCCGACGCCTTCACCGAAATCTTGAACTCGCGGAAATCATTGTCTTCCAGGATCTTCGCGTGGTTCAGCGCGCTTTCGACCATCGCCTCCGGGCAGGGTTCGCCGTATTTCTCCAGCAAATCCTGCTCCAGCGATCCGGCGTTGACGCCGATGCGCATCGAACAACCGTGATCCTTGGCGGCCTTCACCACCTCGCGCACCCGCTCCGCCGAGCCGATGTTGCCGGGGTTGATGCGCAGGCAGGCCGCCCCGCTCTCCGCCGCCTCGATGGCGCGCTTGTAATGGAAATGGATGTCGGCGACGACCGGGACCGACACCTGTTTGACGATGTCTTTGAGCGCCAACGCCGATTCGCGGTCGGGGCAGGACACGCGGACGATGTCCACCCCCACCCGTTCCGCCGCCTGGATTTGCTCGACCGTCGCCTTGACGTCGGTGGTCGGCGTGTTGGTCATGGTCTGGACCGAAATCGGCGCGTCGCCGCCGACCAACACATTGCCCACCCGGATCTGACGGGACTTGCGGCGGATGATCTGACGATAGGCGCGAACGGTCATGGCGGGAACCTCAGGACAAACGGCGTCACGCTGGACATACGGTCCGGCGCGACGGTTTCAAGCGGGCGGGCGCGCGAGCCTCAGCGGCTCTTCACCACCCCATGAGCGTCAATCGAAACATCGCGCAGCACCATGCCGACCGATCCCAGCGGCGCGCTTTCCACCCCATCGGCGACGACGACCAGACCACCGGCGTTGCCGGTGCGAACGCGCACGCCCGCCTTGTCGGGAACGCGGTACGTGTCGCCCGGCTTCAGAACGCGGGTGAACACGATGTCGCTGCCGTCGCGGATTTGCAGCCAGCTTTCCTGCGTCGCCTTCAACACCAGTTTGGGATTTTGATTCTGCATCCCATAGACCTTGGCGTTGGGGTTGGCGGGCGCCGCATCCACCGGGCGAGCGGCGGCGGCCTGAGCCGCAGCCGTCTGCGCCGCCAGCGGGGTCGGCTCCTGCGGCGAGCTTTCGGTGTCCTCATCGTCCGTCGGCGAGGCGGCGGCGGCCACCGGAACCGACGTCGGTTTGCTGGTTGGCGTCGGCGGCGCAATGACTGGCGCCGTGGTCGGCGAAGGCGTGACGGGAGGCGCGGCGGGGGACGCGACGACGGGAGGAGGCGCCGCGACGGACGACGACGACGCCGGGTTGGTTGCCGAGGGGGGCGCCGTGGTCGCGCTGGCGCTGGGGCTGACCACAAGCGGGGCCGACATGGCGGATGGCGTCGGGGCGGCGGTGGTCGGCAGCGCGGCGATGATCGGCGCGGCGGGCGCGGCGGCGTCGGTCCCCGATGGAGCCGCGCCGCTCTTCATCGGCAGCGCGTCAAGCAGCGAGACCAGACGGTCGGGCAGGCGCGGCACCAGATCGGCCACCGAACGGTCGGTGGCCGACAGATAATACCAGCCGCCATAGACGAGGCCCGCCAACACCAGCGTGACCAGCAGCAGCGTGCCGCCGGGCACCCGCCCCTCGGTCGCCGGGGTCGGCAGATACAGCTCCTGCTCACGCAGCGCGCCCACCGCCTCCGCCTTGTAGCGGGCGACGATGTCCACCGGGTCCAGCCCGAGATATTCGGCGTAGGAACGCAGGAAACCGGCGGCGTAGGCCGCGCCCGGCAGGTCCTGATACTGCCCGCCCTCGATGGCTTGCAGGTAAGGATAGCGGATGCGCAGCATCGTCGCGACGTCGCGCAGTTCATGGCCCATGGCCTCCCGCGCCTCGCGCAGCGTCTGCGCCACGGTGGGGCCGGTCGGGGTCGAATCGAAGCTGTCGAAAACCTTGCGCTTGGCCATGGAATCGCCGTCTGCTCGCCTCAGGCCCCGCCATGGGACGCCTTTGCGAAATGGGTACGACAAGGCGCCCCTGCGGCGCAACCGGAATGACCACGCGCCGCCCGCCTTCCTGCCCGAAGCCGGGTCAGAAGATGACGCCGTGGTCCTTGCCGAAGGTCTTCAGCTTGTCGCGCAGGCTATGGTCCCCGCCCAGATACAGGCCCGCCATGTAGTCGCGCAGCGCGGCGACGTCGAGCGAGCGCAGCATCGTCTTGACCGGCCCGACCGACGGCGGCGACATCGACAGGGTGCGGAAACCGACGCCGATCAACGCCATGGCGTCGAGCGGCCGCCCGGCCATCTCGCCGCACAGGCTCAGCGACACCCGATGCTTGGCGCATTCGTCCACCAACCGCCGCAGCACGCACAGCATCGGCGGCGACAGCGAATCATAGCGGGTCGAGGTGCGCGGGTTGCCGCGATCCGCCGCGAACAGATATTGCGTCAAGTCGTTGGAGCCGACCGACAGGAAATCCAGCTTCGGCAGCAGGGCGGGCAATTGCCAGAGCAGGGACGGCACCTCGATCATCGTGCCGACGCGCAGACGGCTCGGCGCCTCCACCCCTTGCCCGGCCAGACGCTTGAGTTCCAGATCCAGCAGGCGGCGGGCGCCGTCGAATTCAGCCACCTCGGCGATCATCGGGAACATGACGGACAGCGGACGCCCGGCGGCGGCCAGAAGCAGCGCGCGCAACTGCTGGCGCAGCAAGGACGGGTGGTCCAGCCCGATGCGCACGGCGCGCCAGCCCAGCGCCGGATTTTCCTCCGCGCCGCCGCTCATGTAGGGCAGCATCTTGTCGCCGCCGACGTCCAGCGTGCGGAAGATCACCGGCTTGTCGCCCGCCTCGTCGATGATGCGGGCGTAAAGCTCCGTCTGCGCCTGCACGTCGGGGTAGGAGGAGCGCACCATGAAGGGGATTTCGGTGCGGTACAGGCCGATGCCCTCCGCCCCGCTGGCCTTCAGATGCGGCAGATCGATCAGCAGGCCGCAATTCAGTTGGATGGAGATCGGCACCCCGTCGCGCGTCACCGACGGCTGGTTGCGGATTTCCGCGTACATCTGCTCCTTGCGGTGCTGCAACGCCACCGCTTCGGAGAAGGCCATCTGGATGTCTTCGGCGGGCCGGATGAAGACCTGGCCATGGTCGCCGTCGATGATGAGCTGGTCGAGCGGCTCGATGCGGTTCAGCGCGTCGGCGGCCTGGACGACCGGGATGTTCAGCGCGCGGGCGACGATGCAGACATGGCTGGACGGCGTGCCTTCCTCCAGCAACAGCCCGCGCAGGCGCGAGCGGTCATAGTCCAGCAGCTCCGCCGGTCCCATGGAGCGGGCGACGAGGATCATGTCGTCGGGCTGGGTGGCCCCGTCGGCGCCGGACGTCTTGCCCGCCAGATGCTGCATCAGGCGGTTGGTCAGATCCTCCAGATCCAGCAGCCGTTCGCGGATGTAAGGATCGGTCAGATGGCTCATGCGGGCGCGGGTGTCGTTCTGCACCTGCTGCACCGCCGCCTCCGCCGTCAGGCCGACGCGGATCGCCTCGCGGATGCGCGACAGCCAGCCGCGATCCTCGGCGAACATCCGGTAGGTTTCCAGAATGTCGCGCGGCTCGCCCAAGCCCGCCAGCGTCGCCGCCTCCAACAGATCGTCGATGGCGCTGTGCATGGTGACGAGCGCGGCGTTGAAGCGCTCCAACTCCGCTTCGGCGTCTTCGGCGACCATCTGGCGGATGGTCAGTTGCGGGCGGTGGATCACCGCCAGCCCCATCGCCAGACCGGCGCTCATCGCCGTGCCGGACAGGCGGGCGGGCAGCAGCACCGGGTCGCCGGTGGTCGAGACCTCCGACGGGCTGACCAACTCGCTCTGGGCGACCAGCTCGGCCACCACCATGGCGATGGTCTGGAGGGTTTCGACCTCCTCCTCGACATAGCCCCGGCGGTCCTTGTGCTGGATCACCAGCACGCCGCGCACCTTGCTGCCGCGCAGAATCGGCACGCCCGCCAGCGACAGGAAGGGATCCTCGCCGGTTTCCGGGCGGTAGGCGAAGCTGGGGTGCGAGGGCGCGTTGTCGAGCGCCACCGGGCGGGCGTGGCTGGCGATGTAGCCGACGATGCCCTCGCCGACCCGCAGGCGGGTGTTGTGGACGGCGGTTTTGTTCAGACCCTCGGTCGAGAACAGCTCCAGCACCTCGCCCGCGCGCATGACGTAGCAGGAACAGACGTCGGCCCTCATCTCCGCCGCGATCAGCGAGACGATCTTGTCGAGCCGCTCCTGCCCGGTTCCCGACCCGGCCATGATGTCGCGCAGCGAGGCCAGCAAACGCCGCGACGAGGCGCCGTCGAATATCCCGCCCATGCTCTACCCTCCGGCTGCCGTGTCGAAGCCGCTGCCCATCGTCACACCGCTCCCAGAACCGAGGGCGAGGCCGCCGCCCGATCCGCCGCCCGATCCGGGACCGAAGAACTCAACGATGCCCCAACCCCATGGCGCCCCGCCAGCGCCGTTTCGGCCTGGGCGATCAATTCGGCCAGGATGTCGGCGACCGGCTGTTCGCGGGTGACGAGGCCGACGCTCTGCCCGGCCATCAGGGAACCGAACTCCACGTCGCCGTCGATCACCGCGCGGCGCAGCGCGCCCGCCCAGAAATGTTCGATCTCCAGCAAGCCTTCCTCGCGCGTCAACTCGCCGCCGTCGACGCGGGCGATCACCGTGCGCTGGAATTCCAGAAAGGCCGCGCTGCCCGCGTTGGCCAGCGCGCGCACCGGAATCACCGGGAATCGCGGGTCAAGCTGCACCGACGCCTGGGCGTCGCGGGCCGAGGCGCGGATGAAGGATTTCTTGAAATTGGGATGCGCGATGGATTCGGTGGCGCAGACGAAACGGGTGCCGACCTGCACCCCCGACGCGCCCAATTCCAGATAGGCGACGATCGCCTCGCCGCGCCCGATGCCGCCCGCGACGAACACCGGGGCCTCGCGCAGGTCGGGCAAAATCTCTTGCGCCAACACGGTGGTGGAGACCGGGCCGATGTGGCCGCCCGCCTCCGTCCCTTCGATCACCAGCGCGTCGGCGCCAAGCTTGACCATGCGCCGCCCGCTGGCCAGCGTCGGGGCGAAGGCCATGGCCTTGGCCCCGCCATCCTTGATGCGGGCCAGCGTGGCGCTGGACGGAAAGCCCCCGGCGATGACGACATGGCCGACCGCCTGTTCCCGACAGACGTCGAGCAGCCGGTCCAAAGCGGGGTGCATGTTGATGAGGTTCACGCCGAACGGCTTGTCGGTCAGCGCCTTGGTGGCCGCGATCTCCGCCGCCAGCGCGTCCGGCGGCATCGACCCGCAGGCCAACACCCCGAACCCGCCCGCGTTGGAAATCGCCGCCACCAGACGGCGTTCCGACACCCAGCTCATCGCCCCGCCCATCACGGCGGTGCGCGTGCCGAGAAAGGCGCAGCCGCGCGCCCAAAGCTGATCGAGCCGCGCCCGCGCCGTCGTTTCGGTCATGGCCGACTCAAATCCTCTCTCTTCCCCGACGCCGCGATCAGGCGGCGTCCAGGCCATAGGCGGTGTGCAGGGCGCGCAGCGCCAGCTCCGCATACTCCTCGGCGATCAGGACCGAGATCTTGATTTCCGAGGTGGAAATGACCTGAATGTTGATGCCCTTGTCCGCCAGCGCCTTGAACATGCGTTGGGCGACGCCCGCATGGCTGCGCATGCCGACGCCGATCACCGACACCTTGACGACGTTGGCGTCCGACATGATGCGCTTGCACTTCAGCGTCGCCTGCTCATCCTCCAGCACCTTGACGGCGCGGGCGATGTCGGCCTTGCCGACGGTGAAGGTCATGTCGGTGGACTTGCCGTCTTCCGACACGTTCTGAACGATCATGTCGACGTTGACGGCGGCGTCGGTCAGCGGGCCGAAGATGCTGGCGGCGACGCCGGGCTGATCGGCGACGCCGACCAAGGTGATCTTCGCCTCGTCGCGGCTGTAGGCGATGCCGCTCACAACTTCCTTTTCCACGATCTCGTCCTCGTCAACAACCAGGGTTCCGGGAAGCGCGCTGCCCGCAGCCGCCTCGAAGCTCGACAGCACCTGCACGCGCACGCGGTGGTTCATCGCCATCTCGACCGAGCGCGTCTGAAGCACCTTCGCGCCCTGCGAGGCCAGCTCCAACATCTCCTCATAGGTGATCTTGTCGAGCTTCTTGGCCTTGGTCACGATGCGCGGATCGGTGGTGTAGACGCCGTCCACGTCGGTGTAGATGTCGCAACGGTCGGCCTTGACCGCCGCCGCCAACGCCACCGCCGAGGTGTCGGAGCCGCCACGGCCCAGGGTGGCGATGCGTCCGTCCTTCGTCACGCCCTGGAATCCGGCGACCACGGCGACTTCGCCGGTCTGCATGGATTTTTCCATCTGGGTGGTGTCGATGGAGACGATGCGCGCCTTGCTGTGCGTGTCGTCGGCGTAGATCGGAATCTGCCAACCCGCCCAGGAGCGCGCCGGAATGCCGATGGACTGCAAGGCGATGGCCAGCAGACCGGAGGTCACTTGCTCGCCCGAGGCGACGACCGCGTCATATTCGCGGGCGTCGTGCAGCTTGTCGATGTCGTTGCAGTATTTGACGAGCTGGTTGGTCACGCCGGACATCGCCGACACGACGACGGCCACCTGATGGCCCGCCTTGACTTCCTGCTCCACCTTGCGAGCCACGTTTTTGATGCGGTCGATGTCGCCGACCGACGTGCCTCCGAATTTCAGGACGATCCGCGCCATACCTCACACCAATCTCTGGCCGCCCCCATCGCGCTGTCATGTCGCGTGGAAAAAGGCGGCGTGCGGCACCCCCGCTCTACCGTTGCCGGCGCGGGGCGGCGTATCCATACTCTCTCGCTCACAGCGAGGCAAGGTTGCCCCGCATGCCAACCGTCCCTCTGTTATGGAATTCTCAACCAATGACCGCGACCGCCGGAACCACGCCCACGACGCCCGCCCCCGCCGCCGTTCCGGGCGCCAGCGCGCCCGGCGCGCACAAGGTGGGCGCCAGCACGGTTGATCCGGCGGACGTCGCCCGCTTTTCCGCCATCGCCGCCGAATGGTGGGATCCGACCGGCAAATTCCGCCCGCTGCACCGGCTGAACCCGCTGCGCCTGACCTACATCCGCGACGCCGTGTGCCAACGTCTGGGCCGCGACCCGCTGGCCCCCAGCCCGCTGAAGGGGTTGCGGGTGGTGGACATCGGTTGCGGCGGCGGCCTGCTGTCCGAACCCTTCGCCCGCATGGGGGCGGAGGTGGTCGGGGTGGACGCGTCGGAGAAGAACATCAAGACCGCCGCAACCCACGCCGCCGAAAGCGGCGCGACGGTCGATTACCGCGCCACCACGGCGGAGGCGCTGGCGGCGTCGGGCGAGCGGTTCGACGTGGTGCTGGCGATGGAGGTGATCGAGCATGTCGCCGACGTCAACCTGTTCGTCCAATCCTGCGCCGACCTGCTGGCGCCGGGCGGCGTTCTGTTCCTGGCCACCCTGAACCGCACGCCGAAAAGCTTCGCCATGGCCATCGTCGGGGCGGAGTATGTCTTGCGCTGGCTGCCGCGCGGCACCCACAATTGGCGGCAATTCCTCCGCCCCTCCGAACTCTCCGCCGCCGTCCGCGCCCATGGCCTGGAGATGCGCCACCTGACCGGCGTGACCTACAACCCGCTGACCGACGAGTTCAAACTGAACGCGCGGGATTTGGGCGTGAATTACATGGGGTGGGCGGAGCGGGTGTGAGGGGGACGTTTGATCGGACGGGGCTTGCCCCCTCCCCAACCCTCCCCCGCTGACGCTGGAGAGGGAGCCTGAACCCTTGTCGGCCCGCTGCGGAGTTCCCTCTCCCGCGCCCGCGCGGGGGAGGGTTAGGGAGGGGGCCGCAGAGCGCGCGCCTTACATCGGAGATGACGAGTGGTTGTCGCGCGCGACCACCGCCGTGCACAGAGACGAGAAGAAACTCATTCAGAGTGGATCATTACTCATTGATTTGCTATTTTCTGACTATCACTTTGCGCCGTGACGCGCGCGCCGCCAAGGGTTGACGCGCGCCACAATCGCAAAGCCTGTGACGGCGATTGTGGCGGATGGTGCATGGCCAAAGAAATAACGCTGGAAAATCTTAAAAAGTTTAATGATTGGCTGAAAGACAAACCCGCCGCATGGTCGCACATTATTGCCATCCGCATTGCGCTGCGTATGCTGCCGATAATTGGCAGCGGAATGAAATTGGAAGAAAAGCCGCGCTGGAACGATCAGAGAGCCATTCTCATCTCCTCTGTTTTTCGGGCATGTTGTCTGTCATGGACTGTACATAAATTCCCGTCCCGTGATGTAATCGCCGCCGCCCGCGCCGCCGCCCGCACCGTCGGCGACGCCGCCGCCGACGACGCCGCCACCGCCTACGCCGCCATCGCCTACGCCGCCTACGCCGCCGCCGCCCGCGCCGATGACGCCTCCACCGCCGCCTACGCCGCCGGCATCGCCGCCGACGCCGCCTGCACCGCCGACGCCAGCATCTTGAAGCAAATTGCCCATGATGCTGCGTGGCTTGAAGCACAAGGCAAAGCCGACAACTCCCGCCACGCCGCAGGATTGGCGGAACAACCGCTCTGGCATGAAAATGCCCCGCAATCGCTTCAAGCGGATTGGCAGACCTTCAAAACCAGCCCCTTTGCCGCAGACAACCAATATCAACCTTGGATCCGATGGTATGAAGCGGTTGCGCCCTTTGACCCGCAAACTGCGCCCCGCGATCTGTTCAGCGACGACCTGACAAAGCGCATCGCCACCCAACCAAACGAGTGGTGGAAACGTCCCGCCCTGGAGATCAACACTGACATCGCGCGTTGGATGGGGGAGGAAGAACTTCGCCCAGCCATGCCGCCGCCCTTCCCTCCCGATCCCCGCGCCCAACTGACCGAAGCGCTGGACGCCCTCCCCGGCCAGCAGCCCGCCCCCTATCAGTTCGACTGGCGCGATGGGCGCATGGAGGTTTTGCCGCCGGACGCTCTGCCGGAAGACGGTGGGCTGGCGCAGGATTATTTGGACGAGACGCGCGAGAAGGCGGACAGCCTGCTCGACCATCTCGCCCGCAGCAACGTCGATCCCGACATCGCCCGCAAGGTCAGCAAGCTGCGGCAGGCTTTGACCGAACGCGCCGCCGACTTGCGCCCGGCGGTGGTGGATTCGCGCACCATCACCGTCGAACGCCTTCTCAAGAGGCTCGACAATCCGCAAGATGCGGCGGAATTGTCCTCCCGCATCCTGTCGGATTTGGACGACCTCGCCGAAACCGCCCGCCGCTTGTGCCAATGCTTGCCCGAACTGTGGCTGCGGGACGTGGAGTTGTTGGCGCGTGGCCTGACCACCGACAGCGCCGCTGCGCTGCTGAGCAACCTCAACGCGCTGCGCGATGGGATCAAGGACGCGGAGATCATCGGGCCGAACGTGCAAACCGCGTTCGACACCCTGTCCGAGGAAAGCGCCGAACCCGCCGACGAGGCGCTGAAAAAACGGCGAACCGCGACGTACGCCGTAACCGTTCGGAACTTCCTGAACGCTCTGCTGCGCGGCGGCAAAGGGGCATCATCAGCCATCGCCAACGAGTTGATTTGCTTTTCCCGAGGGGTGCGTGGCAATCTGCGATCTGAAGCTGAAAAACTTGCGGCAAAGGCAATCATCATTGGCACAGTAAGCGTTACAGGCGTTGCTGCGCTGTACGTGATGAATGTCGGCCCCATCCGTGAAATCGTCCGCGCCTTCCCAGAACTTGAACGGGTCGCCAACCTCTTGGACATGCTCCAAACTGGCGCCGCCGATGTCCCTCCCCCCAGCGCGCCGCCACCGCCGCCCACCCCACCCCGCACCGCGCGCCCCACATCCGAAAAAGGCCCCACCCGGCCCGCGTGATCGCACCGGCCCCCCCCCTCACGCCGGGCGGGACCAGCGGTCGGCGCGGGGCAGGCCGGTCAGCAGTTTTTGGAAGCGGCGGGCGTTTGGAGTGGGGGGAGCGGCGGCGGGCAGGACGCAGCAGCTTCGGTATTCCAGGGTCGGTTCAAACGGGCGCCAGCGCAGGGTTGGGTCGGCGTCGTCGGCCAGCGGGAAGGGGTTCATCACCGCCACGCCCAGCCCGGCGCGGACCAGTTCCAGGGCGGAAATCGCCGTGGAGGTTTCCGCCGCCAGCGGGCGTTCGACGCCCGCCTCGGCGAACAGCCGGTCGATCCGCGCGCGCATGGAATGGCGGCGCGTGAGCGCGATGGCGGGAACCTCCGCCAGATCGGCGGGCCGCAGCACCGGCGATTCCGCCAGCGGGTGGCCGGACGGCAGAACGCAGGCCAGGGCGGACAGGCGGAACGGCTCCAGCCGGACGCCGGAATGCAGCGGCGCGCTGTCGGTCACGCCCAGATCGGCCCGCCCCTCCGCCACCAGCGCGACGACGGCGTCGGAGCCGACCACCTCGACCTGAAGGACGACGTGGGGGTGGACGGCGCGGAAGCGGGCGGCGGCGCGGCTGAGCAGAGCCAGGGCGAAGGCGGGCGGCGCCGCCACCGTCAAGCGCCCCGCCGCCGGACCCGCCGCAAGGCCCGAGGCGACGCGGTCCAGCGCGTGGAACACGTCGTCCAACTCGTCGTTGATGGCCAGCGCCTCGGCGGTTGGGCGGATCAGGCGTCCGGCCCGCTCGAACAGCGGCACGCCCAGCCGCGCTTCCAACAACGCCAGCGCCCGGCTGACCGAGGATTGCGAACAGCCCAGCCGCAGGGCCGCCCCGGCGGTGGTGCCGTTGGCGATGGTCGCCCGCAGGGCTTCCAGTTCGACCAGGGTCGGGCGGCGGTGGCGCATCGGCGCGCTCCCGGCTGGTTTGCGGCGGTTGGCGGCTGGTTCAACAACAATAACGCATTGATTTTGGCGTTGTCGATGCGGTTCCAGCCAGGGATGCTGAGCGGCGGCGAAGCGTCATCGGAAGGAGCGTCATCATGCGGAGACTCGCGGTTGTCGGGTTGGTTGGGCTGGCCCTGTGGCTGGCGGGCGGGGTTCCGGCGGGGGCGCAGCAGCCCCAAGGCAAAATCCAGGGATCCGAATTGTCGCCCAGCCCCGACAATCTCGCCAGCACCTGGACCGGCGCCAGTCTGGTTCTGCCGCCCGCGCTGACCGGCGGGGCGCTGTGGCAAGGGCCGCTGCGCGACGCCCCGTCCGCCATCGGCGCGGCGGCGGCGGCGCGGTCGCCCCTGGTCATCCTGATGCACGGGTCCAGCGGCTTGGCCCCCTTCGTCGGCGAGCATCAACGCTGGCTGGCGGAGCGGCTGGGCTTGCCCTCCATCGCCCCCGACAGCCTGGCCATCCCCAACCGCCTGACCTACAGCTCCCCCATCGACGTCGCGGTGTATGAGCGGGTGCACAGCCTGCGTCTGGCCGAGTTGGAACACGCGCTGGCCCAGGCCAAGGCGCTGCCCTGGGTCGATCCGGCGCGGATCCTGATCGCCGGAACCAGCGAAGGCGCGGTTCCGGTCGCCCGGCTGAGCGATCCGCAGCCGCTGGCCCGCCTGATTTATTCCTGGAGCTGCGAAGCCAATTATTTCGTCGAGGCCCCGAAAACGGCCGTGCCAACCGACAGCCCGGTGTTGAGCGTGATCGCCACGCGCGACCCGTATTTCTCGCCGGAAAACCCGTGGAACGCCCCCTACGCCGTCAAGGGCACGTGCGGCGAGGCGCTGAAGGCGCACAAGGACGCGACGATCATCGCCCTGTCGTCCGACAAGCACACGATCCTGAACAGCCCGCAGTCCCGCGACGCCGCCGCCGCCTTCATCACGCGGGTGCTGGGGCGTTAGGCTTGCGGCGCGCTCAATCCTCGTAGAGCGCGGCCAACGGCAGGGAAAGGTCCAGCGCCGTCAGGACGACGTCGCCCTCCGTCACGATGTCGGCCGCCCAATGGAGACCGTCGCGGCGGTAAATCTCGACCCGGCGGTCGTCCTGCGCCACCAGAACGATTTCCCGCAGGCTGGGGATTTTCTGATAGTTGGCGCGCTTTTCCCGGCGGTCGACCGCTTCCGTGCTGTCGGACAGCACCTCGACGATCAGGACCGGGGCGTGGACCACGTAAGGATCGTCGTCGCCCGGATGGCAGGTGGCGACGACGTCCGGGTAATAATAGGCGTTCGCCGCCTCGACACGGACCTTCACGTCGTTGAGATAAGCGTCGCAACCCCGACGGAGCGCGGCTTGCCGGATGGCGTGGCCGAACCGCGCGACGATCTGCGCATGCCGTCGGCTGGCCCCGACCATGGCGAAGACCTCGCCATCGACATACTCGTGACGAATCTCCGCCCGCTGTTCGGCGGCCAGATACTCGTCTGGAGATATCCAAAACTTGCGGAGCGCGTTCGTCATGAACCGCAGTGTAACCCACGCCGGCGCCCCACGCCACCGCGCGCAAAGAAAAAGGCCGCGCGACGGATGCGGCGGCCCTTTGACGGAATTCCGGTGGGGAGAGCGCCCGCTAGGCGGCGGGGCTGGCCTCGTTCTGAGTCAGCAGGGCGAAAATCGCGTCGCCCGATTGCGCGCCGCGCAGCTTTTCGCACACGGCTTGATCGCGCAGCAGGCGCGACACGCGGGCCAGCGCCTTCAGATGGTCCGCGCCCGACTGGTCGGGGGCGAGAAGAAGGAAAATCAAATCGACCGGCTGCTCATCGATGGCGTCAAAATCGATGGGCCGTTCCAAACGGGCGAAGACGCCGTGAACGCGGTCGAGGCTGGACAGTTTGCCGTGGGGAATGGCGATGCCATGCCCCACGCCGGTCGTGCCCAGCCGCTCGCGATCCAAAAGGACGTCGAAAATCAGCCGTTCGGGCTGTCCGGTCAGCTCGGACGCTTTGCGCGCCAGCTCCTGCAAGGCCTGCTTTTTGTTGCCGGCCTTGAGGTGCGGGAGAATGGCGTGCGCCGTGATGAGATCGAGCATGACGCTTCGAGCCGGGGGTCAGCGCCTGGGGTCAGGCGCCGGCCTTCTCCGCCGGGTCGACCCAGCCGATGTTGCCGTCGGCGCGACGGTAGACCATGTTCAAGCGGCCATGCGCGCCGTTGTGGAACATCAGCGCCGGGGCCTGGGCCAGTTCAAGGCGCATCACCGCCTCGCTGACCGACAGGGTGGCGATGGTGGTTTCCATCTCGGCGACGACCATCGGCTGCGGGGCCGCGTCGGCCGGAGCCTCGTCCTGGTGATCCTCGGCCTCGGCTTCCAGGATCTGGTAGCGGGCGGGGATGACCTCGGCGGCGCCGTTTTCGCTGTGGTGGTCGCGCAGGCGGCTCTTGTAGCGGCGCAGGCGCTTGGCCAGCTTGTCGCACGCGGTGTCGAACGCCGGATACGGCTCCGTCGCGTCGGACGCGCTTTGCAGGACGATGCCACGGCCCACATGGACCTGGATGTCGGCCTTGTACAGATGCGCGTCCTTGGTCAGGACGACGTTCGCTTCGATCGGCTTGGTGAAGTACTTGCCGACCACGGCGTTCAGGCTGTCGGCCACATGGGTGCGCAGGGCGTCGCCCACGTCAAGCTGCTTGCCTTTGACGGTCAGTTGCATGTTGGAACGTTTCCAAAAAATTGGTCCGCTGGGGACGGTGTAAAGACGGCGGGCCGCCACGTGCGGGGCGGGACCATAGTGATGGATGTTGGGGCTGTCAACAAACCCCACAAATCCAAGGTCTGGCTACATGCGTGACATCTTGGCACGGCGTCTCTGCACCGATGACGGTATTTTCATAGCTTCACGATACTTCGCGACGGTCCTTCGCGCAATGTCGATCCCCTCCGCGCGGAGAATCTCGACAAGTTTATCGTCCGACAGAACGTCTTCGGCCTTTTCGGCGTCGATCATGGTTTTGATGCGGTGCCGAACCGCTTCTGCGGAATGAGCCGCCTGTCCATCGGCGCCCTGGATGGAGGAGGTGAAGAAATACTTCAGCTCGAACACGCCGCGCTGGGTCGCCATGAACTTGTTGGTCGTCACCCGGCTGACCGTGCTTTCGTGCATGCCGATGGCCTCGGCGATGTCGCGCAGGATCAACGGCTTCAGGTGCGAAACGCCGTGGATGAAAAAGGCGTCCTGCTGGCGGATGATCTCGCTGGCCACCTTCAGGATGGTGGTGGCGCGCTGGTGCAGCGATTTGACCAGCCAGTTGGCCGATTGGAATTTCTCGGTCAGATACTCCTTGTCGGCCTTGTTCTTGGCGACGTCGGAGATCTTGGCGAAATAGCGGTGGTTGACCAGCACGCGCGGCAGCGTGTCGGGGTTCAGGTCGATCAGCCAGCCGCCGCCGGGGTTGGCCCGCATCAGGATGTCGGGCGTCACCAACTGGGCTGGCGTGTGGTCGAACAGCATCGCCGGTTTCGGGTTCAGCTTGCGGATGTCCGACACCATGTCGGCGACATCCTCGGCGTCCACCCCGCAGACCTTCATGATGGCGGCGAGGTTGCGCGCGGCCAGCAGATCCAGATTGTCGAGCAGCGCCTCCATCGCCGGATCCAGCCGGTTCTTTTCGCGCAGTTGGATCGCCAGACATTCTTTCAGCGAGCGGGCGAAGATGCCCGCCGGGTCAAAGCGCTGACAGGCCGCCAGCACCCGTTCCACTCGCTCCACCGCGCAGCCAAGCTGTTCGGCCAGGATCCCGGCGTCGAAGCCGACCAGCCAGCCCGCCCCGTCCAGCATGTCGATCAGCGCCAGCCCGATGAGCTGGTCGCCATGATCGGGCAAATCAATCTTGAGCTGTTCGGTCAGATGCTCGCGCAGGCTCTTTTCGCCGGTCAGAGTCGCTTCCAGATTCGAGTCGTCGTCCTCGAAGCCGCTGCGCCCGCCGCGATCGTTGTAGGAGCCATAAACCTCGTTGCCGCCGTCCGAGCCGTCGGAAAAGCGGTCGTCGGCATAGACATTCTCGAAATCGGTGTCGAGCGGCGACTCCGACGGCAGCCCCATCGTGTCCGACGAGGTCATCTCCACCGTGTCGCGGGTCCGCCCATCGGACGGCGGCAGGCCCGGCCCGTCGTCGCGTCCGTTCAGGCTTTCGGCCAGCGTGCCGCCGAACTCCAGACCATCCCCCGAGCCATCGCCTGACCCGCCGCCCGGTCCGTCCAGACCGCCCGGAACCTCGCCGTTCGACACGGGGTCGCTGCCGCCGTCGGTCGGGCCGGTTTCCCGTTCCAGCAGGGGGTTCTGCTCGATCTCACGGTCCACGAAATCCGACAGCTCGATGTTCGACAGTTGCAGCAGCTTGATCGCCTGCTGCAACTGCGGCGTCATCACCAGGGTTTGAGCTTGTCGAAGATCGAGCCGTTGCGCGAGCGCCATGGGGGAGAAACCGAAGGCTAGAGGCTGAATCGGTCGCCGAGGTAGACCCGGCGCACATCCTCGTGCGCCACAATCTCCGCCGGCCCGCCTTCCATTAGTACCACACCATCGTGCAAGATGTATGCCCGATCCACAAGATCCAATGTCTCACGCACATTGTGATCGGTGATGAGCACGCCGATGCCCCGGTCGCGCAGATGCCCGACCAGCTCGCGGATGTCGTTGACGGCGATGGGGTCGATGCCCGCCAGCGGCTCGTCCAGCAGGATGAAATGCGGCTGACCGGCCAGCGCGCGGGCGATCTCCACGCGCCGACGCTCGCCGCCCGACAGGGCCAGCGCCGGGGCGCGGCGCAGATGGGTGACGGAGAATTCGGCCAGCAGCTCGTCCAGCATCGCCTCGCGGGCGTCGCGGTCGCTCTCCACCACCTCCAGCACCGAGCGGATGTTGTTCTCCACCGTCATGCCCCGGAAGATCGAGGCCTCTTGCGGCAGATAGCCGATGCCCAGACGGGCGCGGCGGTACATCGGCAGCGCCGTGATGTCCTGCCCATCCAGCGTGATGGAGCCGGAATCGGCGGCGATCAGGCCGGTTATCATGTAGAAGCAGGTCGTCTTGCCCGCCCCGTTGGGGCCAAGCAACCCCACCGCCTCGCCACGCTGGACGCTGATTGACACGTCGCGGACGACGGGCCGCTTCTTAAAGGATTTGCCGAGATGGTGGGCGATCAATCCCTCCCCCGGCGCAGGCGCGCTGGGGGCGTTGCGGGTCGGTTGGGTCACGGTTTTTTACCGTCTGCGGGCTTCGGGGGAGTCTTGCCGCCATCGGCGTCCGGCTTCTGCCCGGAAACCAGCAGGCCGTTGACCCGCCCGGCGCTGGGGCCGGCGATGACGCGGTTGACCTTGGTGGTCATGTTCATTTCGGCGGATTCGCCGTTGATCTGGTTTTCGCCGCGCGTGATCTTCACGTTGCCGATCAGCACCGCGACGTTGTCGGCGATCGAATAGACCAGCTTGTCCGACACCGCGACGTCGGTGGTGGTCGTCACCACGACGTTGCCCGACCCGTCGATGCGCTCCATCTGGGTCGAGCCGTCGGGCATCTTCTTGAGCTGGCCGATCAACACGTCGGCGCGCATGCGGTCATTGCCGCGCACCGCCACCGCGTCGCCGCGCGCCACCGTCAACTCGCGCGCCTCGTAATATTCCAGGCTGTCGCGGGCGGTGACGACGTCCTTGGTGGTGATGAGCTTCAGCGCCTTGCCGGTGACGACGGCGATTTGCCGGTCAATGTCATAGACGCCATGGTCGCCAAAGACCTGTTGGGTCGGGCTGACCACCCGCACCGATCCCTCGGCGACCAGTTGGAACACCTCGTTCCCCTTGCCGGGAACCTCGCGGTAATAGGCGGTCAGCACGTCGGCGAACACCGTCGATTCGCCGCGCTTGGCCGAGGCGTTGCCGCGCGCCACATAGGCGCGGACGTCCTGATGCCATTCGATGGCCTGATCGGCGTTGACCTCGACCGGCGTCTTGCCCGCCGCCATGCCCGGAAGCCCCTGGGCCAGAGCGGACCCGGCGGCGCCGACCAGCCCAGCCCCAAGACCCAAGACCAGCCCGGCGACGCGAAGAGCGCGCGCGAAACGATCCGGTTTGCCCCATCCGGCGGCGCCCGCCCCCGGTTTGCCCCATCCCTGCATCACCGCTTCGTTCCTCCCGGACGCTCTGCCGCCTGTACCTCGGCCTTGGACTGATTGAGGAAGACCACGGTTTTGCCATGGTCGGTCATGCGAAAGCCCTTGGCGTTGATCTCGCCCTGCGGCCCCTGCCCGACGACGTGGACGTTGCCCCAAGCGTCGCCCTTGCGAATGTCGGTTTCCGCCTCTTCCGTCGTGAACTCGCTGCCGTCGTCGCGCATGAAGCGGACATGGCCGCGCATCAGCAAGATGCCCGTCACCTGATTGTACCACCCCTTGTCCGAACGGATCGTCACCCAAGCGCCGCCGGTCTCCGTCAATTCGGCTTCCGGCAGGTCGAGCAGCACGATGTCGGGTTGATCGGCGGATTTGTCGGCCTGTTTGGCGACCAGGGAAAAGGGTTGGTTGTGCTCGTCCACGCTGAAATAGCGCGGCTTGAGCATTTCCGTCTGCCCCTTGTCGGCGGCGATGCGCGGGGTCGGCACGTTGTTCAAGGACGGCCATGCCGCCAGAACCGCGACCAGAGACAGGGCCGCGACCGGCAGGAAAAACTTCATTCCGGTGACGAAACGGCTGTACAGACGGCTGACCGGGCGGGTGTCGCGGCGGCGATGAACGCGCTTGGCGGCGGCCAGGACCGGGCCGACGCGTTCGGCGGCGTGGCGGTCGCCGGTCTGTGGGGCGTCGGTGGTCATGCGGGGGCCTTCCAGTTCCAGCGGCTCAGGCCGCGCCCATCCGCAGGCAATCGTGGATGTGCACGATCCCCAGCGGCCGGTCGGCCTCGATCACGAACAAGGTGGTGATCTGCTTCTCGTTCATCACCCGCAACGCTTCGACGATCAGCGCCTTGGGGCGGATCGTCTTGGGTCGGGGCGACATGATGCTGTCGGCGCGTTCGGCCAGCAGTTCGGGGGCGAGATGACGGCGCAGGTCGCCGTCGGTGATGATGCCGACCAGCGCCCCCGCCTCATCGGTGACGCCGACGCAGCCCAGCCGTTTGGCCGTCATCTCAAAGATGACGTCGGACAGCGGCGAATCAAGACGGCACAGCGGCAGCCCGTCGCCCTTGTGCATGACGTCCGTCACCTTCAGCAGCGCGCGGCCAAGCTGCCCGCCGGGGTGGAACTCGCGGAAATCAGCGGCGGAAAAGCCGCGACGCTCCAGCAAGGCCACCGCCAGCGCGTCGCCCAGCGCCAGCATCATGGTGGTCGAGGTGGTCGGCGCCAGCCCCAGCGGGCAGGCTTCCGGCGCCGCCGGCAAAATCAGCGCGACGTCCGACTGTTCGGCCAACGCCGAACTTTCCCGGCGCGTCATGCCGATGAGCGGAATGTCGAAACGGCGGGTGTAGGCGATGATGTCCGACAGCTCATGCGTGTCGCCGGAGTTGGACAGCGCCACCACCGCGTCGATCTTGGCGATCATGCCGAGATCGCCGTGGCTGGCCTCGCCAGGATGGACGAAGAAGGCCGGGGTGCCGGTCGAGGCCAGCGTCGCCGCGATCTTGCGGGCGACATGGCCCGATTTGCCCATGCCGGTGACGACCACCCGACCCTGGATGCCGGTGATGAGGTCAAGCGCCTGAAGAAACGCCCCGTTCAGCCCGTCGGCCAGCGCGGTCAAGGCCTCGGCCTCCGTTCGCAACACGCGGGCGGCGCAGGCGAGATCCTCGGCGGGGCCGCGCGGGCTGGCGCTCAGCGAGGCTTGGCCCGTGGACGCTTGGCCCGTGGACGCTTGGCTCGTGGGCGCTGGGACGGCAAGGCGGCTGGTCAAATCGGTGGTCAACTCCGCGACCTCATTCATCAGGCTGGTCATGGACGCGCAAGGCCTTCGGCAAAGGAACGCAGGCGGCGGACGCTGAGAACATCCCCAGCAAACTCCGCGCGGGCAGTATGCCCACCGTCGGGCGCTGGGTCAAACCCAGCCCCGAGCGATGCGTCGCCGCGCCCCCGCCCCTGCGCGCGAAGAGCAAAGGAACAGGTGGGGTCAGTGCGCCAAAATGTCCGGAATTTCCCAGCCGCCGAGATCCAACTCCCCGCGCGCGGGCAGGAAGTCGAAGCAGGCCTTGGCCAGATGGGTGCGGCCTTCGCGCGCCAGCATGACGTCCAGCTTGGCCTTCAGATCGTGCAGATGCAGAACGTCCGAGGCGGCGTATTTCATCTGTTCGGCGTTCAGCTCGTCCGCGCCCCAATCCGAGGATTGCTGCTGCTTGGACATGTCCACCCCCAGCAGATCCTTGCTCAAATCCTTCAGGCCATGCTTGTCGGTGAAGGTGCGGACCAGCTTCGAGGCCACCTTGGTGCAATAGACCGGCTGGCAGGTGACGCCCAGATAGGCCTTCATCACCGCCACGTCGAAGCGGGCGAAGTGGAACAGCTTGGTGACGTTCGGGTTGGTCAGCAGGCGCTTCAGGTTCGGCGCGTCATACTCGCCCTTGCGGAACTGGACCAGATGGGCGTCGCCCTCGCCGGTCGAGAGCTGGACCAGACACAGCCGGTCGCGGTGGGGGTTCAGCCCCATCGTCTCGGTGTCGATGGCGATGGCGTGGTCGCGCGCGGCGGCGGCGAGGTCAAGGCCGTCCGGCAGATCGCCGATGTGAAGATCAATGGACATGGTCGCTTCCCGGAAGGGTAAGGCCCCCGGCCACGGACCCTAGAAACGACGAACGCCGCTCTGCACGTCGCCTTCCAGAGAAGGCCTTGTGCATGCGGCGCAGCCGGGTAGTAAGAAATGGTGCCCAGGAGAAGACTCGAACTTCCACGACATTTCTGCCACAGGTACCTGAAACCTGCGCGTCTACCAATTCCGCCACCTGGGCTTCGGTGTTCGGTGTGGGCGGTTTTCTAATGGCCGGACCGGGATGCGTCAACATCTATTTTCAGCCGCGTCGCATTTTTCTGAATCGGCCTTGCGCGCCCCCCGCGACAATCGGTCCGCCCGCCGCCGCCCCGCCCCGTTTCTCCCCACTGGCGGGAGGGCTAGCGAGACGCCGGGGCTTTCGCTATAAGCATGCGCGGAATTCATGGCGCAGCAGGCTGGTTGGCGCGTGGGCGTGGTCCTGCGGTCCTCTTGTACGACGCCAAGTGTCAGACGCCATCAGCACGGGGAGACGGTCGATGTCCTTTCGCACTCAGGTTATCACGGTGTTCGGCGGCTCGGGCTTCATCGGTCGCCACCTGATCCGGCGGCTCGCCAAGACGGGGGCCATCGTCCGCATCGCCACCCGCAACCCCGGCAAGGCCGCCTTTCTGAAGACGGCGGGCGCGGTCGGCCAGATCGTTCCTTTCGCCACCGACGTGTCCAAGGATGAGTCGGTCGCCCGCGCCTTGCAGGGCGCCGACGTCGCCATCAATTTGATCGGCGTCCTTTATGAGCGGGGTCGCCAGACCTTCCAGGCCGCCCATGTCGACGCCGCCGGGCGCATCGCCCGTCTGGCCGCCGCCAACGGCGTTGGCCGCCTCGTGCAGATGTCGGCCTTGGGCGCCGACGCCAAGTCGCCGTCTTCCTACGCCCGCTCCAAGGCGGCGGGCGAGCAGGCCGTGCTGGCCGCCTTCCCCACCGCGACGATCCTGCGCCCCAGCGTCGTCTTTGGTCCCGAGGACGGCTTCTTCAACAAGTTCGGCGCGATGGCGCAGATCGCCCCGGCCCTGCCGCTGATCGGCGGCGGCAAGACCCGCTTCCAGCCGGTCTATGTGGGCGACGTCGCCGACGCCGTCATGGCGGCGCTCGACCTCGACGGCGCCAAGGGCCACACCTTTGAGCTGGGCGGCCCGCGCGCCTACAGCTTCAAAGAGCTGCTGGAACTGACCCTGAAGGAGGTTCACCGCAGCCGCTGCCTCGTCCCGGTTCCCTGGAGCGTCGCCGAAACGTTGGGCGGCATCCTGGAGAAGGTTCCGGTCCTGGCCCCGGCGCTGACCCGCGATCAGGTCGAACTGCTCAAGCGCGACAATGTGGCGTCGCCGACCGCCGCCGGTTTCGCCGATCTGGGAATCACCGCCCTGTCGTCCTGCGAGGTGATCGTCCCGACCTACCTCGCCCGCTTCATCGTCGGCGGCCGCAACCCGACGGTTCCGGGCGGCGCGCACTGAGGCTTGCCGCCCCTCCTCGCTCTCATGAAAAAGCCCCGGTCGCGCGACCGGGGCTTTTTCATTTCCGCGTTGGGTGAGAGGCCAGATCACAGATACAGCAGCGCCAGCATCGCCACGCCGACCACGATCCGATACCAGCCGAACGGCGCGAAGCCGTAGCGTCCGACGAAATCCACCAGCGTCTTGACCACCAGCGCCGCCGCGACGAAGGCGACGACGAAGCCGACCGCGATCAACAGCCCGCTGTCGACGCTCATCACCTTCCAATTCTTGTAAAGGTCATAGACCGTCGCCCCGGCCATGGTCGGCACCGCCAGGAAGAAGGAAAACTCAGCGGCCACCTTGCGGTCCACCCCCATCAGCAGCGCGCCGAGAATGCTCGCGCCCGACCGCGACACGCCGGGAATCAGCGCCAGACACTGGCACAGCCCGATTTTCAGCGCCAACGGAGCCGAAAAACTCTCGATCGCGTGGTGGCGCGCCGGGGGGATCACCCGTTCGACCAGCAAAATCGCGACGCCGCCGACGATCAGCGCCAAACTGACGACGGTCGGGTTGAACAGCACGCTCTTGATGTAGCCATGCAGCCCGGCCCCCAGCACCATGGCGGGTAGGAAGGCCAGCAGCACCGCCACGACGAAGCGGCGGGCGGCGGGGTCGTCCTTCAGCCCGGTGGCGACGCCCCACAGGCGGGAGAAATAGACGACGCAGATCGCCAGGATGGCGCCAAGCTGGATCACCACCTCGAACACCTTGCCGGGCGGACCGTTGAAGCCCAGCAACTCGTCCAGCAGGATCAGATGGCCGGTGGAGGAGACCGGCAGGAACTCGGTCACGCCTTCGACGAGGCCAAGCAGGATGGCGTCGAGATATTGATCGATCAGCATGCGGCAAATCGCCTTGAGAGCGGTGGGCGGGCTTGCGGCGGCTTATAGCAGGCCCAGGCAAACTTGGCGACCGCACGCCACTTTTCGACCCCTTTTGGTCATAGGTCCGATTTGGGACTAATTTTCTTTCAATTTTCACCGCCCACCGAGGAAACGCCCAACCTCACGCCCTCTTGCGTATGAAAAGGTCAACAAACGATACCTATCGTTTTTTTTGTGCTTCCGCCGCAGCGCGGTATGCGTTATATGACGATGACCCGCCCAAAGGCGGGTGTTCGGTTTCAACCCAACCGACGGCGCACCGGCATGCCCGACGCCGCCCGGTCAGGCGACCGCCCGCAAGCGCGAGGCGCCACGCAACAGGAGCAGAGGTCATGGCGAACCAAAAGATGTTGGGCTTCGTGCACACCGCGCAGGCGATGCCCGACAAACGCTCCGCCGGGGAGCGTCGCCAGGACTTCAACGAGATCTACGCCCGTTTCTCCACCGAACGCGCCGACGAACAGGCCAGCCGCTGCTCGCAATGCGGCGTTCCTTTCTGCCAGGTGCATTGCCCGGTTTCCAACAACATCCCGGATTGGCTGAAGCTGACCGCCGAAGGCCGCTTGGAAGAGGCTTACGAGGTCAGCCAGGCCACCAACAATTTCCCGGAAATCTGCGGCCGCATCTGCCCGCAGGATCGCCTGTGCGAAGGCAATTGCGTGATCGAGCAATCGACCCACGGCGCCGTCACCATCGGCTCGGTCGAGAAATACATCAACGACACCGCGTGGGAGCAAGGCTGGGTCAAGCCGCGCGCGCCCGCCCGTGAGAACGGCCAGTCGGTCGGCGTCATCGGCGCCGGCCCCGCTGGGCTGGCCGCCGCCGAGGAACTGCGCGCCAAGGGCTACGCCGTCCATGTCTATGACCGCCACGACCGCATGGGCGGCCTGCTGGTCTATGGCATTCCCGGCTTCAAGCTGGAAAAGGACGTGGTCGGTCGCCGGGTCAAGCTGCTGGCCGACGCGGGCGTCGTCTTCCACCCGAATTTCGAGGTTGGCCGCGACGCCAGCCTCGCCGACCTGCGCGCCAAGCACGTCGCCATCCTGATCGCCACCGGCGTCTACAAGGCCCGCGACATCAAGGCGCCGGGCTGCGGCCTGAAGAACATCGTGCCCGCGCTGGATTACCTGACCACCTCCAACAAGGTCGGCCTGGGCGACTCGGTGGCGGCGTATGAGGACGGCTCGCTGAACGCCAAGGGCAAGAAGGTGGTGGTTCTGGGCGGCGGCGACACCGCGATGGATTGCGTGCGCACGGCGATCCGGCAGGGCGCCACCTCCGTCAAGTGCCTCTACCGCCGCGACCGGAAGAACATGCCCGGCTCGCAACGCGAAGTGGCGCACGCCGAGGAAGAGGGCGTGGAGTTCGTCTGGCAGGTCGCCCCGGAAGGCTTCACCGGCAAGACTGAAGGGGGCGACGACGTCGTCACCGGCGTCCGCGCCGTCCGCATCCATCTGGGCGTGGCCGACGCCACGGGCCGCCAGACCCCGCAGGTGATCGAAGACTCGGAGTTCACCGAACCCGCCGATCTGGTCATCAAGGCGCTGGGCTTCGAGCCGGAGGATCTGCCGGACGCCTTCGGCTCGCCCGACCTGACGGTCACGCGCTGGGGCACGCTGCTGGTCGATCACCGCACCAAGATGACCAGCCTGGACGGCGTGTTCGGCGCGGGCGACATCGTGCGCGGCGCCTCGCTGGTGGTCTGGGCCATCCGCGACGGTCGCGACGCGGCGGAAGCCATGCACGCCTACGCGCAGACCGTGAAGGCGGAATCGCTGGCGCTCGCGGCGGAGTGATCCGGGGATGCCCACGGTCGCCTGGATCGCTGGCTTCGCCATTCTCTTCTATTATGATGACCATGGTGAACCGCACTTCCATGTCCGGGGCAAGGGCAGCGTCGCAAAAATCATGCTGGCGGATCTTTCCGTCGCTGATGTGAAAGGCGAGTTGCCCGCCAGGGAGTTGCGCGCGATCCGAAACTGGGCGCGCGCCCATCTCCCCGAACTGTATCGGGCATGGTCGCAAGCCCGTGCGCAGCGGCCCATCGACGGGATAGGAGGCTAACGATGTATTGGATCGAATCAGCGACTCCGAATCGGGACTTCACCGTCACCATCCGGTGGAAGCACGGCCCGACGACGACGGTTGATTTTGCGCCGAACATCGCCAAGGGCGGGGTCTGCGTGCCGATGGGCGATCCCGATTATTTTGTCGGCACGATGCAGGTTGACCCGGAAGGTTACTGCCTGGGGTGGCCGGACGAGGTGGATTTCAGCGCCGACAGCCTGTGGTACCGCACCCATCCCGAAGATCTCGAACGCGATTTTGGAGTGAGTTCGGCGGCGGAATGACCGCCTGTCCGAACAGCAAAGACAGCCTACCGCCGACCCCATGGACCGTTTGGATCCATGGCGACATCCCAAGGGGGCCATCCCCCCTCAGGTCAACGTCAAGACTGTGAAAGGGTCGTTCCATGACCACCGAGTTGAACCAGGGTGAGCAGTTCGTCGAAGAGTTCCGCGCCAACGCAGCGGCGCTGACCACTGCCAACGCCTACAACCCGGAGGATGAGCATGACGCCTGCGGCGTCGGCTTCATCGCCGCGATTGACGGCAAGCCCCGCCGTTCGGTGGTCGAAAAAGGCATCGAGGCGCTGAAGGCCGTCTGGCATCGCGGCGCGGTGGACGCCGACGGCAAGACCGGCGACGGCGCGGGCATCCACGTCCAGGTCCCGCAGAAGTTCTTCAAGGACCATGTGCGGATCATCGGCCACCGCGCGCCGGACAACAATCTGGCGGTCGGTCAGGTCTTCCTGCCGCGCGTCAGCCTGGACGCGCAGGAAGCCTGCCGCTGCGTCGTCGAAACCGAGATTCTGGCCTTCGGCTATTACATCTATGGCTGGCGTCAGGTGCCGATCAACGTCGACATCATCGGCGAGAAGGCCAACGCCACCCGGCCCGAGATCGAACAGATCATCATCGGCAACACCAAGGGCGTGTCGGACGAACAGTTCGAGCTGGACCTCTACATCATCCGCCGCCGCATCGAAAAGGCGGTGCGCGGGGAGCAGATCAACGATTTCTACATCTGCTCGCTGTCGGCGCGCTCGCTGATCTACAAGGGCATGTTCCTGGCCGAACAGCTCACCACCTTCTACCCCGATCTGACGGATGAGCGGTTCGAGTCGAGCTTCGCCATCTACCACCAGCGCTATTCGACCAACACCTTCCCGACCTGGCCGCTGGCCCAACCCTTCCGCATGCTCGCCCACAACGGCGAGATCAACACGCTCAAGGGCAACGTCAACTGGATGAAGGCGCACGAAACCCGCATGGAGCATGCGGCCTTCGGCCCCTACATGCAGGATCTCAAGCCCATCATCGGCGTCGGCCTGTCCGATTCGGGCGCCTTCGACTCGGTGTTCGAGGTGATGGTCCGCGCCGGTCGCACCGCGCCGATGGTCAAGATGATGCTGGTCCCGCAGGCGCTGACCAGCTCCAAGACCACGCCCGACAACCACAAGGCGCTGATCGCCTATTGCAACTCGGTGATGGAGCCGTGGGACGGCCCCGCCGCGCTGGCGATGACCGATGGCCGTTGGGTCGTCGGCGGCATGGACCGCAACGGTCTGCGCCCGATGCGCTACACCATCACCACCGACGGCCTCATCATCGGCGGGTCGGAAACCGGCATGGTGAAGATCGACGAGGCGCTGGTCATCGAAAAGGGCCGCCTGGGTCCGGGGGAAATGATCGCCGTCGATCTGGTGGCGGGCAAGCTCTACCACGACCGCGAACTGAAGGATCACCTGTCGGCGCAAAAGCCGTGGGGCCAGTGGGTCAAGAACACCACCCATCTGGACGAGCTGGTCAAGACCGCCTCGGAAAAGGGCGAGCCGTCGGAGCTGGACAAGGCCGAGCTGCGCAAGCGGCAGATGGCCTTTGGTCTGGCCATGGAAGACATGGAGTTGATCCTCCACCCGATGGCCGAGGACGGCAAGGAGGCCATCGGCTCGATGGGCGACGACAGCCCCATCGCCGTTCTGTCCGACAAATATCGCGGCCTGCATCACTTCTTCCGCCAGAACTTCTCCCAGGTCACGAATCCGCCCATCGACAGCTTGCGCGAACGCCGCGTGATGAGCCTGAAGACGCGGTTGGGCAATCTGGGCAACATCCTGGACGAGGATGAAACCCAGACCCGCCTGTTGCAGCTCGACAGCCCGGTTCTGACCACCGCCGAATTCCGCGCCATGCGCGCCTATATGGGCGACACGCTGGCGCAGATCGACGCCACCTTCCCGGTGGATGGCGGGCCGGACGCCCTGCGCGACGCCCTGCGCCGCATCCGTCTGGAGGCCGAAGACGCCGTGCGCGGCGGGGCCAGCCACGTCGTGCTGACCGACGAGGCGATGGGGCCGGAGCGCGCCGCCATCCCGGCGATCCTCGCCACCGCCGCCGTCCACACCCATCTGATCCGCAGCAACCTGCGCACCTTCACCTCGCTGAACGTCCGTTCGGCGGAGTGCCTGGACACGCATTATTTCGCGGTTCTGATCGGCGTCGGCGCCACCACGGTCAACGCCTATCTGGCGCAAGAAGCGGTGGCCGAACGTCACCGTCGCGGCCTGCTGGGGTCGTTGCCGCTGGAAAAGGCGATGGGCAACTTCAAGAAGTCCATCGACGACGGGCTGCTGAAGATCATGTCCAAGATGGGCATCTCGGTCATCAGCAGCTATCGCGGCGGCGGCAACTTCGAGGCCATCGGCCTGTCCCGCGCCCTGGTCGCCGAGCATTTCCCGGCGATGGTCAGCCGGATTTCCGGCATCGGCCTGACCGGCATCCAAAAGAAGGTGCTGGAGCAGCACAGCGTCGCCTATGACAATGAGGTCGTGGCCCTGCCGGTCGGCGGCTTCTACCGCTTCCGCAAGTCGGGCGACCGCCATGGCTGGGAAGGCGGCGTCATCCACACGCTGCAACAGGCCGTCACCAACGACAGCTACACCACCTTCAAGAAATATTCGGAGCAGGTGAACAACCGCCCGCCGATGCAGTTGCGCGACCTGCTGGAGTTCCGCTCCACCAAGGCCGCCGTGCCGGTGGACGAGGTCGAGAGCATCACCGCGATCCGCAAGCGCTTCATCACGCCGGGCATGTCGATGGGCGCCCTGTCGCCCGAGGCGCACGGCACGCTGAACGTCGCGATGAACCGCATCGGCGCCAAGTCCGACTCGGGCGAGGGCGGCGAGGATCCGGCGCGCTTCCGTCCCGACAAGAACGGCGACAACTGGAACTCCGCCATCAAGCAGGTGGCCTCGGGCCGCTTCGGCGTCACCGCCGAATATCTGAACCAGTGCCGCGAGCTGGAGATCAAGGTCGCCCAGGGCGCCAAGCCCGGCGAGGGCGGGCAGTTGCCCGGCTTCAAGGTGACGGAGATGATCGCCAAGCTGCGTCACGCCACCCCCGGCGTGATGCTCATCAGCCCGCCGCCGCACCACGACATCTATTCCATCGAGGATCTGGCTCAGCTCATCTATGACCTGAAGCAGATCAACCCGGATGCGAAAGTGACCGTGAAGCTGGTCAGTCGTTCCGGTATCGGAACGATTGCGGCGGGCGTGGCCAAGGCCAACGCCGACATCATTCTGATTTCCGGCCATTCCGGCGGCACCGGCGCCAGCCCGCAGACCTCGATCAAGTTCGCCGGTCTGCCCTGGGAAATGGGCCTGTCGGAAGTCCATCAGGTGCTGACGCTGAACCGTCTGCGCCACCGCGTGCGGCTGCGCACCGACGGTGGTCTGAAGACGGGCCGCGACATCGTCATCGCCGCCATGCTGGGCGCGGAAGAATACGGCATCGGAACGGCCAGCCTGATCGCCATGGGCTGCATCATGGTCCGCCAGTGCCATTCCAACACCTGCCCGGTCGGCGTCTGCGTGCAGGACGAGGCGCTGCGTCAGAAATTCGTCGGCTCGCCGGAGAAGGTCGTCAACCTCTTCACCTTCCTGGCCGAAGAGGTCCGCGAAATCCTGGCCAAGCTGGGCTTCCGCACCCTGAACGAAGTGATCGGCCGCACCGATCTGCTGCATCAGGTCAGCCGGGGCGCCGAGCATCTTGACGATCTCGACCTCAACCCGCTGCTGGCCCAGGTCGATCCCGGCGAGAACGCCCGCTACTGCACGCTCCAGGGCCGCAACGAGGTGCCGGACACGCTCGACGCCCGCATCGTCGCCGACGCCCGCCCGCTGTTCGAGGAGGGCGAGAAGATGCAGCTCGCCTACAACGCGCGGAACACGCAGCGCGCCATCGGCACGCGCCTGTCGTCGATGATTACCCGGAAGTTCGGCATGTTCGGGCTTCAGCCCGGCCACATCACCGTCCGTCTGCGCGGCACCGCCGGTCAGTCGCTGGGCGCCTTCGCGGTCCAGGGCATCAAGCTGGAGGTGATGGGCGACGCCAACGATTACGTCGGCAAGGGTCTGTCGGGCGGCATGATCGTCGTCCGTCCGCCGAGCAACAGCGCGCTGGAGTCGAACAAGAACACGATCATCGGCAACACGGTGCTGTACGGGGCCACGGCGGGCAAGCTGTTCGCCGCCGGTCAGGCCGGCGAACGCTTCGCGGTGCGCAACTCCGGCGCCACCGTGGTGGTCGAGGGTTGCGGGTCCAACGGCTGCGAGTACATGACCGGCGGCACGGCGGTCATCCTGGGCACGGTCGGCGACAATTTCGGCGCCGGCATGACCGGGGGCATGGCCTACATCTACGACGCCGACGATCAATTGCCGCTCTACATCAACGATGAAAGCGTCATCTTCCAGCGCGTCGAGGTCAGCCATTACGAAGCCCAGCTTCGCGGCCTGATCGAGGAGCATGTCGCCGAAACGCAAAGCCGCTTCGCCGCCGAAATCCTCAATGATTGGGACCGCGAACTGACCAAGTTCTGGCAGATCGTGCCGAAGGAGATGCTGAACCGCTTGGCCGTGCCGGTGACGCCGCCCAAGGCGATCCCTGCCGAATAAATCAAGTTTGAACGTCCGATCAAAGAACGGCGGCCCGGAGCGACACCGGGCCGCCGTTTCTTTTTGCTGATTCGCTTCATTTTCGACCAATGGACCGTTCCCCTCCGACCGGGTTCCAGATTAGTCTTGGAATCGTGCCTGGACGAACGAAGGCTGGGTTTGGAAACACAGGAGGGCGCATGCCAGCAGGCGACCGCTTTCGCATCACGATCCGCAAGGCGCGCGCCGACGACGCGCCACGCTGCGCCGAGATCTTCCTGCATGGCCGCCGCAACGCCTTTTCCTGGCACCCCGCCGACCGTTTCGGCCTGGATGATTATTACGACTGCGTTCAAGAGGACGCCGTTCTGGTCGCCGAAACGCCCGGCGGCGTCGTCGGCTTCGTCTCCATCGACGCGACGGCGGGCTTCATCCACAACCTGTTCATCGATGGGGCTTGGCACAACCGGGGCATCGGATCGGCTCTGCTGCGCGCGGCGGTGGAGCGGTTGCACGGGTCGGCCCTGTTGGCCTGCTCCGCGCGCAACGCGGCGGCCCGCGCCTTTTACGAGCATAAGGGCTGGACGCCGGTCCACCGGCCCTACGACCCGCCCGACCCCTTGGTGCTCTACCGGATGGAGCCGGTCGGTTAATTTTTCCCAAACAAGTCACGCCGCTTCCTCACGCGCGGGCTGTTTTCCCCTGCTGCGTTGCGTTAAAGTCCCGCCGCCATGAGGATCCTGCACCACCACCCCCTGCACGCCCTGTCGCGCGTCGCCCGCGTCATGCTCGCCGAGAAGGCCATCCCCTTCGAATCGGTGATCGAAAAGCCGTGGGAACGGCGCGACGAGTTCCTGCGCCTGACCCCCGCCGGAGACGTCCCGGTGCTGGTGGAGGAGGACGGCGTCGTCGTCGCTGGCGGCTGGGCGTTGATCGAATATCTGGAAGAGGCCTATCCCGACACCCCCTTGCTGCCGCGCGAGGTCGCCCGCCGGGCCGAGGTGCGGCGGATCGCCGACTGGTTCCTGTTTAAGTTCGAGCGTGAGGTGACGGAAAATCTGGTGGGTGAAAAGCTCATCAAACGGCTGTCCGGCCAGGGCCACCCCTTCGCCCCGGCGATTCGCGCCGGGTTGGCCAACATCCACTATCACCTCGACTACATCGCTTTTCTGTCGGAACGCCGCCCCTGGCTGGCCGGGCCGACCTTCTCGCTGGCCGACATCGCGGCGGCGGCCTCGCTCTCCTGCCTGGACTACATCGACAACGTGCCGTGGGACAAAAACCCGGAGGCCAAGGATTGGTACGCGCGCATCAAGTCGCGCCCCAGCTTCCGCGCCATTTTGGCCGACAACATCACCGGCTGCCCACCGCCCCGCCATTACGCCGATCTCGATTTTTGATCCGTCGATTCAAAACTCCTCTTCACAAACGCCGTGATCCTCAACCGCGCCAACGCAAGCTCATCCATCCTCCCTCATCACATTCCTGAGGTTGACGGGTTGCGCGCCTTCGCCATCCTCGGCGTGGTGTATGTCCACCTCACCTGGAACAGCCTCGGGCCGCTCGCGCCCAATTCGCCCATCGCCACTTGGTGGCTGCCTCTGCGGCTTGTTTTTGAAGGCGGTTGGCTCGGCGTCAATCTGCTGTTTTTCCTGTCCGGGTTGGTGCTCTATCTCCCTTACGCGCGGGGAGAACGGCGCATGTCGGGATGGTCGGACGCCTGGACGTTCATCCGCCGTCGGCTGCGTCGGTTGATGCCGCTCTACTACATCGTCGGCATCCTTGCTTTGGCCCTCGGCCCGCTGAAGCCGTTCGATCCCGCCAAATCGCGGAGTTGGATCGATCTGGCGACTTTTTTGACCGTGACCTTCAATGTCTCGCCCGCCACCTTCGTGCCACGTTACCTCTATCCCTTGTGGTCGTTGGGCGTCGAGATTTGGTTCAGTCTGCTGTTTCCTCTGCTCCTGCCGCTTTACCTCCGCCATCGGGCGCCTCTGGTGGCGACCGCCGTGCTGGCGACGTTGGGCCTGCGCTGGTGGGCTGAAATCCCGCAATCAAGCATCGCTTTGAATTGGATCGGCGACAGCCTGCCCGCCCGCCTGACCGATTTTCTGTTCGGCATGCTGGCGGCGGATTTGGCCTTGGCACGCTCCCGCCTGTTGAACCCGGTGAGTTTTCTGCTGTTTGGGGTTGGCGGCGTCTTTGCCGGACTGGCCGTGTGGCATTTCTGGTTCCTCAAAGCTCTGCCCGTCGAAGCCGCGATCATTCCCACTTTGCTGCTCGACCTTGGTTTTCTGTTTGGAGTCGGCTTTCTGCTGACCCATCGCACGCCGCTGAACGCGCTGCTTCGGCTTTGGCCGGTGCGAATCATCGGGGCCATGTGCTACAGCGTTTACCTGTGGCACGTTCCGCTGCTGGAGCGTCTTGTGCTGCTTCCATCTTACAGCTTTGCGGAGAAGCTCCAGGCCTTGCCGATCTTCATCGCCTTTCTTGTCGCCTTGTCCGCGCTCAGCTACCGCTTCATCGAATTTGGTCATCGCCCCGCGCGCGAGATTTTTTTGCTGCAACCCCGCGCCGCGCGCGCCGTGATGGAGCGCTCTCCCACGCAAAACGCGCCATGCGGCCAAGAACCGCCCACGGACAGCCATGCGCCGGGTTGACGGACGACAAACGCCACGCTCGGCGTCACCGACCAACGTCGAGGACCCGCGACGGAGGTGGACCCGCGCCGAGTATCAGGCTTAACTGTTTCAAACCATTCCCCAAGGGAGACACCCCCCATGCGCCGTCCGTCTGTCCGTCCTGTCGCGCCTGGCCTGTTGGCTGGCGGCCTGTTCGCGCTGGTCGCCGCCGCGTGGTCGCCCGCGCGGGCCGACGTGCCCGTGGTCGACGACGCGGGCGCCCGCGCGCTGGCCAGCACGCTGAAAAGCGGCCTGACCCGCTGGATGCCCCCCGCTGGCGACGACAGCGAGGGCATTGGCTTTGAGTGGGACGGCGAACCGACCGTCAAGGCCTCGGGCGACCATTACGACATCGCCCTGCCCCGTTTGGCGGCGGAAGGCGCCGACGGCGTGCGGATCGAGGTCGGCACGGTGCTGCTCAGCGTCACCCCGCGCGACGGCGGCCTGTTCGGCGTCAGCGTCACCCTGCCCAACAAAATCACCATCCAAAGCCTGGACGAGGAGGAGGAGGACTACAAGGACTCCGCCACCATCGCGCTGGGCCGCCAGACCTTCACCGGCACCTGGTCGGCTCCGCTGGAAACGCTGCTGACAATGGACGGCGCCGTCAACGACATCGCCGTCACCAGCCCGGACGGCAAGGGCGCCGTCACCATCGGCGCGGTGACGCTGAAACAGGATCTGAAGGCCGACGGTCCCACCACTTGGTCCGGCCCCTCGACCATCGCGGCCAGCAACATCGCCGCCCTGGACGAGAAAAAGCGTGAAGCCTTCAAGGTCGCCGGGCTGTCGGTGGAGAATGTCTACACCCGCGCCGACTTCACCAAAATCAGCGCCCTGCAAGCGATGGCGCAGCGCGTCACCGCCACCGGCAAGCCGCCCAACGTCGCGGAGGTTCTGCCGACCCTGCGCGGCGTCATCGGCGGCTTCACCAGCAGCATGAGCCTGACCGGCCTGAGCGGAAGCGACAGCGCCGACGGGTCCAAGGTCGATCTTGGCCAACTGACCTTCACCGGCGGCGTCACCGATCTCGATCAGGATTTTTCGACCATCAGTCTTGGCATGACGGCCCGTGATTTCGCCATCACCCCCTCGGTCGCGCCGACGGCCTTCACGCCGAAGACGGTCGAGTTCGGCCTGTCGGTGGCCAAGCTGCCGAACGCCGCGCTGTGGCAGGGTCTGAGCGATCTGGCGCTCGCCGCCGAGGCCGAGGAAAAAGCCAAGGGTCCCAAGGCCGCCAAGAAAGACGGCAAGGCCAAGGCCGCTCCGGCGCCCGCGACCCCGCTGGCCACCCCCGACGCGATCATCGCCAAAACGATGGCCGCCCTGGTCGAGGCCGGAGCCGAGTTGCGGCTCGACTCGCTGAAGGTGGAGGCTCCGGCCACCACCGCCACCGCCACCGGGGCGATGCGGGTCGCCGCCCAATCGGCTTTTGGCGTGACCGGCGCCACCACCATCCTGCTGAAGGGGCTGGACGCGGCGGCCAAGGCGATGCAGCCCGCCCCCGGCAAAAAGCCGGACAAGGACACCCAAGACGCGCTGGGCATGATCGCCATGCTTCAGGCCATGGGCCAAATCAGCAAGGACGAAAGCGGCGCCGAAATCCGCAGCTACAAGATCGAAATGACGGACAGCGGCCAGCTTCTGCTGAACGGCGCCGACATGGCCCCGCTGCTAGGCGGCGGCGAACCGGCGGCGCCCGCCGAGGCAGGCAAGAAGCCCAAGAAGTAAGCTTTTTCATCACGGCGCGTAACCACGCCGGGTTGAGGATCCCCCCTCAATCCGGCGTGTCTTTGCGCGCTTGCCCCTTGAACGGCGGGGCCGCTTTCACATATCTCCGCCGTTCCACAAAACCACCCACCACACGATACGGATGAAGGTGCCAACATGACCGAGGAACGGCTCAGTTTTCAGGCCGAGGTCAGCCGTCTGCTCGACATCGTCGCCCACTCGCTCTACAGCGAGAAGGAAGTCTTCCTGCGCGAACTGGTGTCCAACGCGTCCGACTCCTGCGACCGTCTGCGCTACGCCGCGCTGACCCAGCCCGAACTCTCGTCCGACGACCCCGATCTGAAGGTCCGCCTGCTGACCGACAAGGAGGCGCGGACCCTGACCGTCGTCGACAACGGCATCGGCATGAACCGCGAGGATCTGGTCGAAAATCTCGGCACCATCGCGCGGTCCGGCACCGCCGCCTTCATGAATTCCCTGAAGACGAACGGCGGCGACGGCAAGAAGGACGTCAACCTGATCGGCCAGTTCGGCGTCGGCTTCTATTCCGCCTTCATGGCCGCCGACCGGGTGGAGGTTCTGACCCGCAAGGCCGGGGAAAGCCAGGGCTGGCGTTGGCTGTCCGACGGCAAGGGCGAGTTCACCATCAGCCAGGTCGACAACCTGCCGCGCGGCGCCAAGATCATCCTGCATCTGCGCGAAGGGGATGACGAGTATCTGGAAGAGCACCGCCTGGGCGCCATCATCCGCAAATACTCCGACCACATCGCCATCCCGATCCTCTTCGGCGACGGCGAAGACGCCAAATCGCTGAACAGCGCGTCCGCCCTGTGGACCCGCTCCAAGAACGAGATCACGGCGGACCAGTACAAGGAATTCTACCACCATGTCGGCCACGCCTTCGACGATCCGTGGCTGACCCTGCATTGGCGGGCGGAAGGCGCGTTGGAATACACCAACCTGCTGTTCGTCCCCTCGGCCAAGCCGTTCGACCTGTTCGACCCCAAGCGCGCCCACCGGGTGAAGCTGTACGTCAAGCGCGTGTTCATCACCGACGCGGCGGAAGGCTTGATCCCGCCCTATCTGCGCTTCGTGCGCGGCGTGGTGGACAGCGAGGATCTGCCGCTGAACATCAGCCGCGAGATGCTCCAGCACAACCCGATGCTGGCCAAGATCCGCGCCGGCCTGACCCGCCGCATCCTGTCGGAGCTGAACAAGAAGGCCAAGGACGCCGAGAACGCCGCCGAATACGCGACCTTCTGGGAAAATTTCGGCGCCGTCCTGAAGGAAGGCCTGTACGAGGATTACGAACACCGCGACGAGTTGCTGAAGCTGCTGCGCTTCCGCACCACCGCCGGTGATGGTCTGGTCTCGCTCGACGAGTATGTCGCGCGGATGAAGGAAGGCCAGGACACCATCTTCACCATCTCCGGCGACGATGTGGACAGCCTGCTGCGCAGCCCGCAGTTGGAAGGCTTCAAGGCCAAGGGCGTCGAGGTTCTGCTGCTGACCGACCCGGTCGATGAATTCTGGGTGCCGTCGGTCGGCGTGTATGAGACCAAGCCCTTCAAGTCGGTGACGCGCGGCGGCGCCGATCTGGGCAAGATCCAAGGCGGCGCGGAGAAGCCGGAGGAAAAGGCCCCCGAAGGCGAGTTGGTCGATCTGCTGGCCCTGCTGAAGCTGACGCTGGGCGAGGCGGTGAAGGACGTCCGCAAGTCCGAACGCCTGACCAACAGCGCCGTCTGTCTGGTGTCCGACGACAACGACATGGACATGCACCTGGAACGCCTGCTCAAGCAGCACAAGCAGCTTGGGGCCGACGCCGCCGGGGCCAAGCGCATCCTGGAAATCAACCCGTCCCACCCGCTCATCAAGCGTCTGGCCGACCGGGCGAAGATCGAGGGCGCGGCGACGGCGCTGGAAGACGCCGCGTGGCTGCTGCTCGACCAGGCCCGCATCGTCGAAGGCGAAAGCCTGCCCGACCCCGCCGCCTTCGCCCGCCGTCTGGCGAGCGCGATGGAAAAGGGGCTGGCGTAACCCCCGTGCGTGGGGCGGTGGTTTCACCGCCGCCGTCCCACGCCGTTTTTGCTCTATCTCGGCTCCACCCGCGCCGCCGGGAAAACCAGGGCCATCGTCGTGCCACGGTCGGGCGTGCTGACCACGTCCAGACGCCCGCCATGCAGCTCGATCAAGCATTTGGTCAGCGGCAGGCCAAGCCCGGTGCCGACATGGCCCCGGCCCAGCGCGTTGTCGATCTGGCCCCATGGCTCCATCGCCTTGGCCAAATCCTCCCCCGACATGCCGATGCCGGTGTCGTGCACCGACAGCCACAAGGCGCCGTTTCCGGCGATGTGGCCGCCCACCGTCACCACCCCCTCGGGCGGGGTGAACTTCACCGCGTTGGACAGCAGATTCAGCAGCATCTGCCGCAGTTTGCGTTCGTCCGCCCGCAACGTCGGCAAGCTGGGCGGCACCGCGCTGACGATGCGCACGCCGTTGCGCGCCGCGCGTTCGGACAGCAGCCGCGCGCCGCTCGACGCGACCCGCGACACGTCGATCAAGACCTCGCTCAGTTCCAGCCGCATCGCCTCGGCCTTGGACAGATCCAACAGATCGTTGATGAGATCCATCAGATGCCGCCCGCTGTCGGCGATGTCGCGGGCGTATTCGCCGTACAACGGAATGGCGTGCGCGCCAAGCACCTCCTGCTCCAGGATTTCGGCAAAGCCCATCATCGCGTTCAACGGCGTGCGGATCTCGTGGCTCATGTTGGCGAGAAAGGCGCTCTTGGCTCGGTTGGCTTGGTCAGCCTGCCGTCTGGCCGCCTCCAACTGGCGAGCGCGCAGGTCGGACTGTTCGATGGACAGCAGCAGCAGATCGGCCACCGCGCCCAACCCGCGATAGATCCCATTCTCCACCACGATGAAGCTGCTTTGCGGCGTCGTCGGCTTCAGCCGAGCCAACCGCCGCCCGATTTCGCACAAGCCAAGGCCAGCTTCAATCAGCAGCGGAGCCGGATCCATCACCTGGGCGAGCGGCAACGCCGCCATCTCCGCCGACGCGGCGCGGCGCCCCATCACAGTGTGACGCTCGACCAAGCCGACCGGGCGACCGTCGCGCTCCACCACCGCCAGCGCCCACAGATCCGCCTTGCGGGAAAATCGGTCGCAGGCTTCGGCGCACAAACCGCCAACCCCAAGCGGAGCCACCGGCACGGCCAACCCGGCGGCGGTGTAAGCCGCCTCCTCGTCACCCTGGATCGGTGCGCCGTTGATCGAACGGGGGGGCGTCACTGAGGTCTTTGCCTCCTGATGAAGCGCGCCAACGACGCCGGACTGGTCGTCCCGACGTTTGCGCTTGTCAGAAACGGTAACAGCCGATTATGAGCAATTGGTTTCAAACTGTGTGTCAGACAAACTATACCCGACCACCCATCCATCCCCCAGTAAGGGCTGTCCCCCCTCCTGGACGTTCACGGTCCAGGTTTGAGAATTGGAACGAAACACAGTATGATGGTCGGGTATTCGAGAGGCTGCGCGCGTTGGAAAGACCGCCGCCCCCCGATCATCACAGGGGAATGTCATGCCGTCGCGCCTTGAAGAGCTGTGCGTTCAAAAGGGGTTGAAGATGACCGACCAGCGCCGCGTGATTTCACGCGTGCTGTCGGACGCCGCCGACCACCCGGATGTGGAGGAGGTGCATCGTCGCGCCGCCGCCATCGACCACCGCATCTCCATCGCCACGGTCTACCGGACGATGCGGCTGTTCGAGGAAGCCCATGTCATCGACCGGCTGGATTTCGGCGACGGGCGGGCGCGTTACGAAGGCACCCGCACCGACCATCACCATCATCTGATCGACGTCAACTCCGGCGAGGTGATCGAATTCACCAGCGAGGAGATGGAGCGGTTGAAGGAAACCGTCGCCCGCGAATTGGGCTATGACTTGATCGGCCACCGTCTGGAGCTGTACGGCGTCCCCCGCAACCGCCGAAGCGAATCAGGCGGCGGGGCGTAACCGCAAAACCGCTTGCCCTGCTCCGCCGCCACGCCTGATAACCAGGGCCATGCAGACCACCGCCGCGCCACGCCCGACCAACCCGCCGTCCGGCATCGACCACGACGCGCCCGGCGTGGCGTTTTTCGATTTCGACGGCACGCTCATTCACGGCGACAGCCTGCCGATGTTCGTCGGCGAGGTGATCGGACAACGGCGCGCCGCTCTGGCGCTGGCCGACGCCATCCGCTCCTGCCTGCACCGCCATGCGCGCGGGCGCGGGCCGGGCGTTGATTTTCCCGGATCGGTCAAGGCGGTCTATCTGAAACGCACCCTGCGCGGCGTGCCGCTGACCGACGCCCTAGCCGCCGCCGAGCGGATGATCCCCCGCATCCGCTGGCACACGCCGCTGGTGGAGATTTTGAAGACCCACCGCCGCCATGGCCGCCGCATCGTCGTCGCCACCGGGGCGCTGGACCTCTACATGCCCGCCCTGCTGCGCGGGTTGGAGGTGGATGATCTGCTGGCCACCGGCATGGAGGTGGAGAACGGCCTGTTGACCGGGCGGCTCAGCACCGGCAATTGCGTGCGGCATGACAAGGCTGACCGGGTGCGCGCCTGGCTTCACCACCACAACCCGGTCGGGGCCACCTGGGGCTACGGCAACCGCCCCAGCGACCTGCCGATGCTGGCGCTGATGCAGCGGGGCGAGGTGGTGACGATTGGCCGAGGCCGACGACGCCACTCGTCTGATTTACAACCATAACCCGTCCCCCTATCATCAAAACCTGATGAGCGGCCTTCGCAAACCAGGGTCGGAAGGAGAGGGATGGTGTTCAGCATCGATGCCGACATCCACGCGCCCGACACTGGCGGACGGCGCGCCCTGGTCGCCGACGACGACGACACCCAGCGCGAGGCGCTGACCCGCCATTTGACCCAACGGGGGTTTCGCGTTTCCCAAGCGCGCGACGGCATGGCCGCGCTGACCATCATCGGGGCCGAAGCGCCGCGAATCGCCCTGCTGCAACGCGGCCCGAACGGCGATGCGGGCGAACGCGCCGCCGCGTTGGCGGCGATGCTCTACCCGCACACCCGGATCATCGTCACCACCAACGCGGACGCGCCCGACGATGACGGGATGGAGGACGGGCCATTCCCCGTCCTACGCCGCCCGGTCAATCTTGACCAGTTGGACCGCTGTCTGGACGCGCTGACCACCTGACCCTTACGCCAAACGCGGCGACTCTTGCCCGACCGCCACATGCCCCAGCTTGTGCGGGTTGGACACCTGATAGAGCCGGAGGATGCGTCCGTCGGCGATCTCCATCCCCCACACCGCGTGGAAGCGCTCGCCGAAGGTGACGAGGAAGCCCGGCCCGCCATTCACCCGCACCGGGGTGAAGCCGTAGCTTTTGGCGCGCTTGCGCTGAACGCCCAGGATGAAGCGGGCGATGCGGTCCGGGCCGCGCAGCGGATTCAGCGCCGTCAGCACTAGGCCGCCGCCGTCGCTCAGCCACAGCGCGTCGTCGGCCAGAAGGGCGACGATGCCCGCGTAATCGCGCCGCTGGCTGGCCTCGGCGAAGGCGGCGGCCAGCTTGCGCCCGGCGGCGGGATCGGCGGTCGGCTCGGCGGAGTCGCTCATCCGGTCACGGGCGCGCCGCATGATCTGGCGGCAGGCCTCCGCTGATTTTCCGACAATGACGGCGATCTCGGCGTAATCGAGATCCATGGCCTCGCGCAGCACAAAGACGGCGCGCTGGTCCGGCCCCAGCCGTTCCAACAGCAGCATCATCGCGATGGGAACCGAATCGGCCTCGTCCGCTTCCGCCTCCCACGCGGTGACTTGCGGTTCGGGCAGCCACAACCCGTAATAACGTTCCCGCACCGCGCGCGCCGCGCGCAGCCGGTCCAGCGCCAGCCGGGTGACGATGGTGGTCAACAGCGCCGGGGCCGACCCGACGGAGGTCGAATCGACGGCGCTCCAACGCAGCCAAGCATCTTGCAACACATCGTCGGCCTCGGCCACCGCCCCCAGCAACCGATAGGCGAGCGCGCGAAGCCGCCCCCGCTCCTCAGCGAAAACCGAGAGCGGGGTTTGACCCAGGGCGTCAACCGGCCCGGTCACGCCGCCGCCGGAACGGCTTCGCGGAACTGGGCGATGCCGACGCGGTTCCAGGCGTTGATCGTCGCCACCGCCATGGTCAGGGCGGCGACCTGTTCGCGGCTGAAATGACGCCCCAACTCCGGGTGCAGATCATCGACGCGGTGGCTTTCGCTGCGGGTCAGGGCTTCCGCCCAGGCCAAGGCGGCGCGCTCGTCCGGGGTGAACAGGCTGGAGTCGGCCCAGTTGGGCAAAGCGGCCAGGCGTTCAGCGCTGTCGCCGTCGCGCAGGGCCTCTTCGCTGTGCTTGCCGATGCAGAAGACGCAGCCGTTGATCTGCGACACCCGCAGATCGATCAGATGCTTCAACCCGGCGGGCAGCGCCGACGCGCCCAGCGCGGCGGTGACGCCGCCCAGCGCCTTGTAGAGAGCGGGGGCGTCGGCGAGGATGGTGAAACGGGTTTCCATGATGGCGTCCGGTCCTTCAAGCGTTGCAATCGCCCTCAAGACGGGACAGACCCCGGAAACGTGACGCATGGCAGGGTTGCGTGAGCGCCGCGTCATCCCTCCAGCAACGCCGCCCCTTCGCGCAGAATGGCGATCTTGGCGGCGAAGCGCCCGGATCGGTCGCTCTCGCCGATCAGGCCGATCATGATGCCCAGCGCGTGAGCCACACGCGGGGCCAACCCCGGTTGGGCCGTCACCTGTTGGGCCAGCGCGGTCAGGTCATCCCGGTAGGGCCGCCCCTCAAACCCATCCGCCGCGATGGCCTCGAATTGGTTGGCGAGGTCGAGAATCGCGCGGCCATCATCCACCGGAAGCGTCGTCATGGATCGTCACACAAACAGCATGGCGCCGCCCTTCGGCGCCTCGTTGAGAAAGGTGACGACGCCGCCCGTCTTCACCGGCACATCGGGGCGCAAGGACACGCCGGACGGCAGGCCCAACGCGCGGATCCCCATTTCACACGCCATCACCGTCGCCCCCAGCGCCACGCAAGCCCCGAGCAGCTCCTCGAAACTGGCCAGCCCGTGGGTGGCGAAATAGCGGTCGCGCGCCACCGGCGTGCTGCCGTCGTCGGCGGGGTCCAGATCGTGCCAGCCCAGCACCCCCGGCTCATTCTCCTGCACCAGGGCGCGCAGGGCGCGGCCCGTGAAAAACAGGGTGACGGGCCGGTTGGTGGCGGCGGCGGCGCTGGCCATCACCAGCGCGTAATGCACGCGGTCGAATCCCCCGGCGAACAGAATGATCGACAGGCCGTCAGCGGCGGCGGATTGAGCGGTGTTCTCGGGCTGGGCGGTGTTTTTGGGCTGGGACATGAGGCGCCTCGCGTCGGACGTTGTCCGTCTCTCAATGGGCGGAAAGATCGTGAATTGTCGGATGATCGCCGCAAAGCGCGCAATCGGGATCCCGTTTCAGCGTGATGCGTTGATAGGACGCATAAAGCGTGTCCATCATCAACAGGCTGCCCGACAGGCTTTCGCCCAACCCCAGCAGCTCTTTCAACACTTCGGCGGCCTGAAGCGACCCGACGGTCCCCGCCAAGGCCCCCAACACCCCCCCTTCCGAACAGGACGGCACCAACCCACGCGGCGGCGGTTCGGGGAACAGGCAGCGGTAACAGGGGTGCGGCGCGCCCAGATGCGCCTTGAAGCTGGTCAATTGCCCGTCAAAGCGCAGGATCGCCGCCGAGACCAGCGTCTTTTTCGCCAGAAAACAGGCGTCGTTCAGCAAAAAGCGCGTGGCGAAATTGTCCGACCCGTCGGCCACAAGATCATAGCCGCCAATGAGATCAAGCGCGTTGTCGCGGGTCAGCCGCACCGGATGGGTTTCCACCCGCACATCGGGGTTGAGCGCCCGGATGCGGGCCGCCGCGCTGTCCACCTTCAACCGGCCAAGCGCGCTTTCGTCGTGAATGACCTGTCGTTGCAGGTTTGACAGATCGACGACGTCATCGTCGATGACGCCAAGGGTTCCCACCCCGGCGGCGGCCAGATACAGCAGCAGGGGCGCGCCCAGACCGCCGGCGCCGACCACCAGAACCTTGGAGCGCAAAAGCCGTTCCTGCCCTATTCCGCCAACTTCCGGCAGGATAATGTGGCGGGAATAGCGGTGAAGTTGGGTGTCGGTGAAGTCCATGCCCGACAGCATAGCGCAAGCGACAGGCCGCGCAACCCGCGCCCGCAGCCGGAACAGTTAAGGAGTCGATCAGGCCGAAGTCGAGGTGCTTGAGGCTTCCGACGCCCATTGCTTCAGGCGAACCTCGCGCTCCCGCAGGGTCTTGGAAATGGCGCTTTCTTCCGTGGTTCCCGACGCCTGCACCGTGGTGTCGCGCGGCACGAAATTGAACTGGAACGGCGTCGGCGACTTCAAACTCGACGGCGGAATGATGACGAGCTGATACTCGCCGGGGTCGATCTTGTAGGTCGGCTTCTTGAAAAAATCCACTTGGGCGTCGGGGTTCGAGGTGTCGCTGGACGCCACCACGTTGCCTTCCTTGCCCATCATCGCCCAGCGCGAGTTCGGCAGGGTGAAATTGGCGGTGAAGCTGCCGCCCTGCACCACATTGATCGTGTGCTTTTGAATGCCGGTGTCGCCGTTGCCCGGCGGTTGCGCCGTTCCGCTCATCACCGCGCCGCCAGCCGTCATCAGAACATTCTGTTTCTCGCTGACGTCCAGCGAATAGTCGCGCGGACCGGCGCTGCGGTTCGCCTGGGAAATCATCGCCGTGTAGGTGCCCGGCCCCAACCGCGCGCTGACGTCGGCGGCGTCCTGCTGCGATTTCAGATTGGCGACCACCTTGTTGGTGTTCGTGTCGACGATGTCGACGTTGGTGAAGCTGTTGTTGATCTTGAAATTGAATTCGCCGGGCTTGCTGACCGTGAAGGTCCGATAATCGGCGGAACTGCCGTTCGGGGCCAACTTCGTGGTCGTCCCCTTCAACTGCGAGAAGGCCGTCTGGGACAGGTTCGGTATGGACACGCTCATGGCGATCTCTCCCGATCAGCGAGCGACCGCATCCAACCCTCGACACGGTCGACGCGGCGAACGATGATTCAATTTACTAAAATGCGATCTATTTGTCAAACCAAGCGGCCCCGAAAGGCTCTGGCGCAATCATAGGGTATTTTGGGAAACGGCACAACGCCGCCAAAAGGTTGCCGCTCCGCCCGATGCGCAACCGCCCAAAGGGCGGAACGGCGGACGGAGCGGCGGGCGGCTTATTCCAGCCCTTCAAACAGGGCGGTGGACAGGTAACGTTCGGCGAAGGACGGCAGGATGACGACGATCAGCTTGCCTTCATTCTCCGGGCGGGCGCCCAGCTCCAGGGCGGCGGCCAACGCCGCGCCCGAGGAAATGCCGACCGGAACGCCTTCCAGACGGGCGACCTTGCGGGCGGTCTCGAAAGCGCGCTGGTTGGAAATGCGGACGACCTCGTCGATCAAATCCTTCTTCAGGATGTCCGGCACGAAACCGGCGCCGATGCCCTGGATCTTGTGCGGGCCGGGCATGCCGCCCGACAGAACCGGGCTGTCCTCCGGCTCCACCGCGACGACTCGGAAGCCGGGTTTGCGTTCTTTCAGAACCTCGCCGACGCCGGTCAAGGTGCCGCCGGTGCCGACGCCGGAAACCAGAATGTCGGCGGCGCCAGCGGTGTCAGCCCAGATTTCTTCCGCCGTGGTGGCGCGGTGAACCGCCGGGTTGGCGGTGTTCTTGAATTGCTGGAGCAGGTAGGCGTTCGGGTCGGCGGCGAGGATTTCCTCCGCCTTGCGGATCGCGCCCTTCATGCCCTCCGACGCCGGGGTCAGCACCAGCTCCGCGCCCAGCAGCTTGAGCATCTTGCGCCGTTCGACCGACATGCTTTCCGGCATGGTCAGGATCAGCTTGTAGCCCTTGGCGGCGGCGACGAAGGCCAGCGCGATGCCGGTGTTGCCCGAGGTCGGCTCGACCAGGGTGGTGCGGCCCGGCTGGATCACGCCAGCGGCTTCCGCCGCTTCGATCATGGCGTTGCCGATGCGGTCCTTGACGCTGGCCAGCGGGTTGAAGAATTCCAGCTTGCCGACGATCTGCGCCTTGACGCCCGCATCAGCGGCCAGACGTTGCAACCGCACCAACGGCGTCGCGCCGATGGTGTCGAGAACGCTGTCGTAAATCTTGCCGCGAAATTCGGGAGCAGCCATGATTTCACCTCTGTGATTTGTCGTATAAGCCGGTTCAACACGCCTGAACCGAATTTAAGCAGTCCGCCAGAGCGAATCAAATCGTAAAGTCGATGCGGTCTTCCGTTTCGCTCTCCACCCCAGCGGCCCGCGCGCGCATGCACAGGTCCTCGATGGTGATGGTGTCGAGCTGCTTCATCGTCTCTTCCTGAAGCTCCCCCCACAACGGGCGGACCACCTTATGGCCCAGGATCGAGCCTGCCGGCTCTTCGATCGGGTCGGTGGCGGTTTCCATGGAACGGACGACCTTGACGATCTCGCCCAGCGTGATCCGCCGCCGCTCGCGCGCCAAACGATACCCGCCGCGCGGTCCACGCACCCCGGCCAGCACGCCGTCACGGACAAGTTGCTGAAGCACCTGTTCCAAATAGCGTTTTGGGATTCCTTGGCGGCGTGTGATTTCCCCGGACTGCACCGGCTCGGTGCCCGCGTTGTAGGCGATGTCGAGAACCGCCTCGATGGCGAACATCAGCTTTTTGGAGATGCGGAGCATCACGACCACTCCTGAAAGATCCTAATGGGCGGATCCAGGCGCCGACGGCCCGGACTCGAAATCCGGCGTTTGGGGAGTATGCCGCAGCCTCTCCCCGTCCGGTCTGTTGGTTTGTCGCTTTTTACATCGGAAGGCCGGTAATTCACAAGCCGATTTGTCGCAGTCCCTTTGGAAATTCACAGCGCAATCACGCACAGCCCATTCGCGCTGTCAGCGTCGCTGAACTGTGAAACCAACCCCGCCCTGTCACGCAACCGCTTCGCGATGGAGCGGCGCCGATCAACCGCCTATCATGACGCGTCGCCGACCACCGGGATTGCCGCCATGCGCCGCCACCTGACCATCACGCCCGAAATTGCCGACGCGTTGGCCGAACGCCGCCCAGTGGTGGCCCTGGAATCAACCGTGATTTCCCATGGCATGCCCTATCCCAAAAACCTCGCCACCGCCCGCGCCCTGGAGGCGGAGGTGCGCGACTCGGGCGCGGTTCCCGCCACCATCGCGGTGATGGACGGGCGAATCCGCGTCGGGCTGGACGACGACGCGCTGGAACGGCTGGCGTCGGGCGGTTCGGCGGCGCGCAAGCTCAGCCGCCGGGATTTGCCCATCGCGTTGGCCACGGGCGCGTTGGGGGCCACCACGGTGGCGGCGACCATGATCGCGGCGCGGCTGGCCGGAATCGCCGTCTTCGCCACCGGCGGCGTCGGCGGCGTCCATCGTGGGGCCGAACGCAGCTTCGACATTTCCGCCGATCTCGACGAGTTGGCCCGCACGTCGGTCTGCGTGGTCTGCGCCGGGGCCAAATCCATTCTGGACCTGCCCAAGACGTTGGAGGTTCTGGAAACGCGCGGCGTGCCGGTTCTGGGTTATGAAACCGACGAATTCCCCGCCTTTTACAGCCGCCGCAGCGGTCTGCCCGTCGACCAACGCTGCGACAGCCCCGCCGAGGTCGCCGCCATTCTGCGCGCCAAATGGGATCTGGGGCTGGAGGGCGGCGTCCTGCTCGTCAACCCGATTCCCCAATCCGACGAACTCGACGCCGCCATGATGGAGCGGGCCATCGCCCAGGCGCTGGCCGACGCCGACGCGCAAGGCGTCACCGGCAAGGCCATCACCCCGCATCTGCTGGCGGCGCTGGACCGAATCACCCAGGGGCGCAGTCTGACCGCGAACATAGCCCTGATCCGCCACAACGCACGGGTGGCCGCCGCCGTCGCCATCGCGCTGTCCGCCAGAGAATCCGGTGACTCCCGCATGCCGCCTTAACAATCCGTTAACTGGCTTGGCATGAGTGTGGAATCATTCGACAGCGGAGGTTTGTTCATGCGCGGACCCAACAGCTCGGTTTTGGAGTCTCAGGCGGTTGCCGTGACCGACCAGACCGACGGCGCGGCGGCCTCAGCCGACGCGCAACCGGCGGCGCGGGTGGCCCGCATCCTGTGGGCGTCGCAAGCCGCCGCCCTGCGCGCGTCGCTGTCCTCGCGGGCGATTCACGACATTGAAAACGCCGTGACCTGCGACCTCGACAGCCTGGAGCTGCCGGAAGTCTATTTCACCTCGGTCGAGGTCGGCGGACGGGTGGTCACATGCGATCTCGACGCGTCGGGCACCGCCTCGATCTTCGGCCTGATTGACGCCAGCGAGTATGACGAGTTGGTCGAAGCGGCGGGCGACGAGGCTCTGTTGGGCGTCGATTGGGACGGCGTCTACGTCACTGCGGCGCGCACCCGGCATTGATGACAAACCGCGCCGCGACGCCGCGTTTTGATGGATAGGCTGTGAGTGGACGGCTGGCGAATGCCGTCCACTCACAGCGGTTCCCTTATTGAAGATTGCGCTGCATCTCTTCAAAATTCCGCGAGAAGCCGTTCAGCGGAAAATCAATGTCGCGCTTCCCCGCCCGCAAGAAATTGACGCGGACCAAAATCGACGAGCCATTGCGGAACTGATCGACGACCCGGCCCGACATGAAATTCGGGAACATGCACATGTTCAGCGTCGCGATGTGGGATTCAATGCGCGGTTGACGATCCACACGGATCGCGCAGGAATCGACCAATCCCTGGCTGGTCGTTAGAAACAGGTGAAAATCATTGCCGGTCGGAATGACGCTGAGCGCAATGAAACCCACATCTTTGCCGTCGTCAAACAGCCGGTAGATCATCAGGCGACAGACCTTGCTGTCGGTCATCCGGTCCACATCGCACTGATTCGTCCAAGTTCCTTCCGGCCCAAGCTCGGCGCCCGCCTTGGAGAAATCCACCGCGTTCGCGGGCTGGAGAAGGATCGCGGACATCATCGCCGCCACAAAACCGCCCAGAAGACCTCTCCAGCGCATCGCTCCGACCCCTTGCCGTCATTCCGGTTTCCGTGATGCCGCATGATAACCGTGGAACACCGGGGCGCAAGGCGTGTCTTGCCGCACGCCAAAGGTTAGCCGATCCGACCTTCCTCGTAATCGCGGAACGCCTGCATGACCTCTTCGCGCGTGTTCATCACGAACGGCCCGCCCCAGGCGATGGGTTCGCCCAGCGGACGCCCGGCCAGCAGCAGGAATCGCGCGCCCTGCGCGCCCGCCGTCGCCGCGATTCGCTCGCCCGCGCCCAGCACGATCACGCGCGGGCCGGTCAACGCCTCGCCATCATCGCCAACGCGCAAGCCCCCCTCGAACAGGACCAGACAGGCGGTGTGGCCGCTGGGAACGGGTTCCTCAAAGCTCTGTCCGGCGGGCAGGGTCACGTCGAAATAGCGGGCGTCGGTCGCCTCGGCCCGCACCGGCCCCGCCGTGCCGCGCGCGCTGTCTCCGGCGATCACCACGATTGTGACGCCGCCGTCACGCGACTCCACCGGGATTTGCGGAGCGGGAAACTCCTGGTAACGCGGCTCGCTCATCTTCAGCCGGGCTGGCAGATTGATCCACAATTGGAAGCCCTTCATCAGACCTTCGGTCTGTTCGGGCATTTCCGAATGGATCAGGCCGCGCCCGGCGGTCATCCATTGCACCCCGCCGGTTTCGATCACCCCCTCATGCCCCCGGCTGTCGGCGTGGCGCATCCGCCCGGCCAGCATGTAGGTGACGGTTTCAAAGCCGCGATGGGGATGGTCGGGGAATCCGGCCAGATAATCGGTCGGCTCGTCCGACCCGAACAGGTCGAGCATCAGAAAGGGATCGAGCGTGCGCAGGCGGGGCGTTCCCAGCATGCGCGTCATGTTCACCCCGGCCCCGTCGGAGGTGGGCATCCCCTCGACCGAGGCGATCACGGGGCGGATGGCGGGGACGGCGGCGGTCATGACGATCTCCTCAAAGCAAGCATCCGCCGAGAGGTAGCCGTTCGCGGCCCGTTCGGGAAGGGGGCCGCGTGGGGAAGAGTGTTGCGGCGAACGGGACAATGCGCGGCGCGGGGCCGCGCACGCCATCCTTACGTGGTTCCCTATCCTTACTTGGTGCCGAACATCCGGTCGCCCGCGTCGCCCAGACCGGGGACGATGTAGGCGTCCTCGTTCAGATGGCTGTCGAGCGCGGCGGTGAAGACCTTCACGTCCGGGTGCGTCTCGTGGAACCGGCGGACGCCCTCGGGCGCGGCGACCAGGGCCATGAAACGGATGTCGCCGTCCTCGACGCCGTGACGGTTCAGCACGTCGCAGGCGTGGGCGGCGGAATTGCCGGTCGCCAGCATCGGATCGACGACGATGAACAGACGCCCTTCGGCGGGCGGCAGCTTCACCAGATACTCGTGCGGCTGCTTGGTCTCATGGTCGCGGTAAAGGCCGATGTGGCCTTCGCGCGCCGACGGCACCAGTTCCAGCAGGCCCGCCGACATGCCAAGCCCGGCGCGCAGCACCGGCACCACCGCCAGCTTCTTGCCCAGGATCACCGGGGCGTCCATCGCCTGCAACGGCGTCTCGATCCGCTCCGTGGTCAGCGGCAAATCGCGGGTCAGCTCATAGCCCATCAGCAGCGAGATTTCGCGCAGCAGGGTGCGGAATCCGCCGGTCGAGCGCTGCTTGTCGCGCATCAGCGTCAGCTTGTGCTGAATCAGCGGGTGGTCGAGGATGAACAGGTTGGGGAAATTGGGTTCGATGCGCATGGGTCGGGTTCGCCGCTGGCTGGGATTGGCCGCGATCCTACTCCGCCCGCCCCCGTTCGGCCAAGATGCGGATGCGCCGGAGGCTCAGGCGCGCGGACGGGCCGGTTTCGTCGGCGCGGGGGCGGGACGGTCCACGCCATGACGGATCACCCGGTTGCGCCCGGCGTTCTTCGCCTGATAGAGCGCCCGGTCGGCGCGGATCAGCAGATCGTCGATGCTGGCGTCGTCATCGACCTCCACCAGCCCGAAAGACGCGGTGACGGGAATTTCCCGGCCATCGGCCAGCAGCACCGGCGACTCCATCAAATCCAGCCGCAGCCGGTCGATGACGGCGTAGCCCTCCTCCATCTCGGTTTCCTTCAGGCAGACGAGGAACTCCTCGCCCCCCATGCGGAAGGCTTCGTCAAAGCTGCGGACGCCCCGGCTGATGACGGCGGCGGTCGCGGCCAGCACGCGGTCGCCGATGTCGTGGCCATAGGTGTCGTTGATGGTTTTGAACTTGTCGATGTCGGCCAGCGCCAGACAAAAGGGCTGGCCGGTGCGGTGGAAGCGGTTGTGCTCGCGCTCCAGCGCCTCCATCATCCCGCGCCGGGTGCGCAGGCCGGTCAGCGGATCCAGGCCGGACGCGGCGGCGCCAAAGGCGCGCTCCATCCGGCGCAGATGCAGGACGAACTCCTCGAACCGACCGATGACCGCCTCATACTCCGCCTCGCTGGGGCTGTCGCCGGCCGACGCCTTCAGCAGCGCCAGCTTGGCTTGACGGTGCATCTGCTCGTGCAGGGTGGCGAGCTTCAGCACGGCGGGTTGATGCACCAGATCGTCGCGGTTGGCCGCCACGCACCAGGCGGCGAAGGCGGCGGGAGCCGAAGGCCGCTCGCCGCCTGCGCCGTCGCGGAAAAAGGCCGCGCGGTGCCATTGGCCAATCCAGCGCAGATGCTCGTCCAGCACCACGCCCAACAGTTCGGTCGCCGACAGGGAGGAAGTCGCGTCGCTCATCGCGTCATCCTACCCGAGGGCGCGGCGCAACGCCATGCGGCGATCACCGCGCTTCCGTCTCCGGCAACGCCACGAACAGCAAGACGACGCCTATCATGGTGAGGAAAAGATGGGCGCTGCGTTGGCCGTTCCAAATCTGGGATTGCCACATGGCGAACCACTCGCCCCCCATCGTGACGAAGCCGACGGCGTAGAGCAGAAACCCGGCGGTCAGCCCCAGCAAAGCCACCCCCTTCGCCGCGTCATACGCGCCGACCGACGCGGCGCGCGCCCGCCACAGACGCCACGCCCCGCCCCAGCACAGCGCCGCCGTCAGAATCTGCCAACCGATGATGAGCCAATAAGCGGCGTGGTGCAGCGCGGGCGCGGTGATCGCCCGCCCCATCAACGCCGGGCTTTGGAACGTGGTGTCCATCGACAGGACATGCTGCACAAAGGCGAAATTGCTGCCGTAATCGGCAATGTTGCCCCACGCCACCAGCGTGAAGAACAGCGCGACCCCGGCCACCAGCGACAGGCGCGACAGCCGGAGCGCGCTCATCTCACAGCCCGCCGAGGCTGGACAGGAAGGCGCGGATCAGGGCCGCGTCCTTGTGGCCCGGACGGTCTTCCACCCCCGACGAGACGTCCACCTCGGTCGCACCGGTGACGCGCACGGCTTCGGCCACATTCTCCGGCGTCAGCCCGCCCGACAGCATCCAGGGCTTCGACCAGCGGCGGCCCGCCAACAGGGTCCAATCAAAGGCGACGCCGTTGCCGCCGGGCAGCGCGCCGGTCTTGCTCGGCGGCTTGGCGTCGAACAGCAGGCGGTCGGCTGCTTCGGCGAGTTCGGCGGCGGCGGTCAGATCGTCCGGCCCGCCGATCTTGACCGCCTTCATCACCGGCATCCGGTAGCGCGCCTTGATCGCGACGATCCGGCGCGGGTTTTCCGAGCCGTGCAACTGGATGACGTCGAGCGGAACCTGACCGATCACATGCTCCAGAAAGGCGTCGTCGGGATCGACGAACAGCCCGACCGAGCGAACGCCGGTGGGAACCAGCCGCGCCAACTCCCCCGCCATCGCCGGGGCGACCGCGCGCGGGCTGGGCGGGTAGAAGACGAAGCCGACGTAACGCGCCCCGCCGGTGACGGCGGCGCGCAGGGTGTCCGGCTCGCTCAGGCCGCAGATTTTGACGGCGACGCTCATGCCGCGCCGCCAATCCCAGCGCCGCCAATGTCAGCGTCCGCGATCTCCGCCGCGATGCGGCGGGCGGCGGCGGCGGGATCGTCGCTGGCGGTGATCGGGCGGCCGATGACCAGATGATCGGCCCCGGCGGCCAGCGCCTGGGCGGGGGTGGTGAAGCGCTTTTGATCGTTGGCCGCCGCCCAAACCGGACGGATGCCCGGCACCATCAGAATGAAATCCGGCCCGCAGGCGGCGCGCAGGGCCACCACCTCGGCGGGGGAGCAGACGACGCCGTCCACGCCCGACTCCTTGGCCAGCCGGGCCAGCCGCGTCACTTGATCCGCCACCGGAACCGCTTGCCCGACCTTGGCCAGATCGCCGTCGTCCAGGCTGGTCAGCACGGTGACGGCGAGAATCTTCGGACGCTTCGCCCCGGCGCTGGCCGCCGCCTCCGCCGCCGCGCGCATCATCGCCGGGCCGCCGGAGCTGTGGATGGTCATGAAGGCGGGCGCCAACGGCAGCGCCGCGCGCACCCCGGCCCCAACCGTGTTGGGAATGTCGTGCAGCTTCAGATCCAGGAACAGCGGCGGGCCGTCTTCCCCCACCACCGCGCGGATGCCCGCCGGACCTTGGGCCGAAAAGAACTCCAACCCCAGCTTGATCCCGCCGACCGCCCCGTTCACCTGCGCGGCCAACCGGCGGGCGGCGTCAATCTCGGTGGTGTCGATGGAGCAGAAAATGCGCGAAACGGCGGACATCATGGGGCTGCGGTCTCCAAAACCCGAAACATCAAAAACGCTGGCACCCTAGCAAGGGCGACCCGAGAGCGCCAGAGCGGCGCGGAGAGTGCCGGGGGCGAGATTTTTTTGACACCGATGAACACAGATGAACACCGATAAAATATGATGCGCGCATCATTGCCGCAGACATCACAGGACACACTTCATTTATTATTAATAAAATTTTTACGAACCCAAAACGACACAGAACTCATAATAAAATAGAAATCATTTTTATCACCATTCATCAAGATAAAGAACTCATCGCCCTTCATCTGTGTTTATCTGTGTTCATCGGTGTCAAAAAATTCTCCCTCTCCCTCACCGGATCGAATCGTTGTGCAGCACCATCTCCACCGCCAACTGCGCGGCGCAGAGGTCTTCCAGCGCGGTTCCGACCGATTTGAACAGGGTGATCTGGTCGTAAAAGCGCCGCCCGGCCCGTTCGCCGCGCGTCAGGTCGAACAGGTCGCCCGCGATGTCGTCCGCCGTCAGCACGCCGTCGCGCAGGGGTTGGACGATGTCGCCCGCCTCCTGGCACGTCCCCTCGCGGGTGTCCACGAAGACGCGGGCGCGGCGGACGCACTCATCGTCGGCCTCGCGCATGTCCGGGGTCAAGCCGCCGATCAGGTCAAGATGCTGGCCGGGTTGCAGCCAGTCGCCTTTAATCAGCGGCTCGTTCGCCAACGTCGCGCAGGTGATGATGTGGGCGCCGCGCACGGCCCCCTCCAGATCGTCGGTCGCCTCGATCTTGAATTTCGGTCGGTGGAAACGCGAGACGACCCGCTTGGCCTTGTCCAGATTGCGGCCCCAGACCAGCACCTGCTTGATCCGGCGCACCGCCGTGTAGGCTTCGACCAGTTCCGGGGCCAACGCCCCCGTGCCGACCACCAACAAACGTTCGGCGTCGGGTTGCGCCAGATAGGACGCCGCCAACGCCGAGGCCGCCGCCGTGCGCCGCTTGGTCAGGGACGCGCCGTCGATCAAGGCCTGCGGCGTCCCGGTCTTGCCGTCCATCAGCAGATAGACGCCCTGCACGGCGGGCAAATCCTGCGCGCCATTGTCGGGGAACACGGTGACGATTTTGACGCCGATGGACTGGTTGACCTGCCACGCGGGCGTCAGCAGCAGCGTGGCGTCGTTTTGGCCGTAGGTTTCCACCCGATGCTGGCAGCGCGGCGGCGCGCTCACCCCCGCCCGGAAGGTCTGCCGCATCCGTTCGATCAGCATCGGGTAATGCAGAACGGATTTCAGTTCGGCGCCGGGGATGGTGCGCATCGGCGGGACTCCCGAAAACACGACGCCCGCCGGACCATCCGGCAGGCGGTCATCGGCGGGCGGGGGCGTCTGCGGTCAATGCACCGTCGGGGCGGACGGCGCGGCGGCGACCGGCAGGCCCGGGGCGCCAAGCGGCCCGGACACCGGGCGCGACAGTTCGGCCAGACGTTTTTCGGCGGCGATGGCGCGGGCCTGCGCCTCCTTCACCTCGCGCTCCAGAAACAGGACGCGGTTGCTTTCGCGCCGGGCGCGGCGGCGGTGGCGGCGCTGGCTGTTCCAAACGACGAAACCGCCCGCCAGAAACCCGGCCAGCAGGGCCAACAGCGCCGCCAGATACAGCGGCGCGTCCAGCGTGAAGGGCAGAGGCCACAACGACAGGGTCACGCCGTCACGGTTGGACACCGCGAACAGCACCGCGACCAGAGCGATGGGCAGGGTGACGATCCAGGACAGATAACGCAAAGCGACGATTCCTCAGAATTACGGACTCCCCAAGACCGCCGGGGAAAAACACCGGCGGAGAACGATCAATCCGTGTTCAACCGCTCCCGAAGCTGCTTGCCGGTCTTGAAGAAAGGGATGCATTTTTCGCCGACGTCAACCGATTCCCCAGTGCGTGGGTTGCGACCTGTGCGCGCGTCGCGCCGCTTGATCGAAAACGCCCCGAAGCCGCGCAGCTCCACCCGGTCGCCCCGAGCCAGCGCCTCGCTGATTTCGTCGAAGATGGTGCCGACGATCTTTTCGATGTCGCGCTGGTACAGGTGCGGATTGCGCTCCGCCAAGCGTTGGATCAGTTCCGACTTGGTCATGGCCGTTGACGTTTCCCCCTTCTGCGCGGGGCGCGTTGGAGGGTGCGCGCCGCTTGGAAAAAGCGTGCCACCACGCCCCCACCCCGTCAAGCTAAGCCGTTCTGACGAAACATCTTTCAACCCCGCCCACACCAAGCCGCGTCACGCGGGACGCAAGTAACGCCGTTCCACCGCGATGAGTTGCAACTTTCGGGCAAAAAATTTCCCAATGAATGCGTAATTTAGACGCCGAACTTTCTCCGCAGACCATTGATCTGGAAAAATAAAATCGCCGAACGTCACCCTAGGAATTTTAATGATCGGACCCTATGCGCGATTTTTCGGCAAAACCGCCTTTCATGTCTATGCGCCGATTGTCGCGCCCGGCTCCATCGCCATTGGAGCGTGACTTTGGTTTGACGCGCGTTGAGCGTTCATCCGACGAACGTTGATCGCATTCAGGAAGCGCCGCAAAGCGCCGTCATCGGCAAAACGATCAACGCCGCGTCTACATCGCCGCTCCCAGCCGGGTTCCTTCCAGAATGGCGTCGTCGAGCACCGTCGAACTCCGGTCGCAGCCGGTCAGGTCGGCCATGGTCAGATCGCTGCCCTTCATGTTGGCGCCCAACAGCGACGCCCCGGCCAACCGCGCCCGCACCAGCGAGGCGCGCATCACCTTGGCCCCGGCGCTGACCAGCAGCATGCCCAGATTGGCGTTGTCGAGCTGGCAATCGATCAGGATCGCCCGGTCCAGCTTGACGCCGCGCAGATCGGCGCTGCGCAGATCGGCGCTGCGCAGGTCGGCCCCGTCGAATTGCGCGGCCTGGAGCTGGGCGCCGTTCAGCCGGGCGTTGCGCAGCTTGGCCCCGGTCCCTTTGGCCAACGTCATGATCTTGCCCGACAGATCGGCCCCTTCCAGATTGAGGCCGGTCAGGTCCAACTGGCTGCCCTGCTTGCCGCTGGTGCCCAGCCAGATCATGTGCTGCTTGAGCATGGTGTCGAGTTGATCGGCGGGCAGCGCCGGCATTTCGGCGGCGACCGCCGCCTCTTCCTCGACATCCGGTTCCGGGGCGGCGCCCGCGTTCATTTTGGCGGCGCGGCGGGCGTCCTCGTCGGTGCGGATCGCCTGTTGCATCCGCTCGTCGTCGATCTGCGTGCCGGTCAGGATGGCCCCGCGCAGATCCGACCCGTTCAGATCCGCTCCGCGCAGATCCGCGCCCGTGAAGTTGGAGCCGCGCAGGTCGGTGCGGTCCAGCCGCGCGCCCGACAGCTTGGTGTTGGTGAAGTCGGCGGCCTGGGCGAAGCTGCCCGACAGGCGCGCGCGCGCCATGTTGGCGTTGGTCAACCGGGCCGACGCCATGTCCGCCGGGCCGGGATCGAAGCCGACGACCTTCATCTCCCCGTCGCTGTTGCGGTTGTAGACGCTGCCGTCGCGCAGATCGACCTCCACCATGGTGGCGCCGTCCAACTGCGCGCCGCGCACGTTGGCCCCGCGCATGTCGGTGCGAATCAGCCGCGCCTCGTTCAGGTTGGCCCCGCGCAGGTCGGCGCCGTAGAGATCGGCGTGGTCCAGCAGCGTTCCCACCAGTTTGGCGTCGCGCAGAATGACGCCGGACATGTGCGCCCCGGTCAGATTACGCCCCGACAGATTCAAGCCCGACAGGTCAAAAAAGGGCAGATTGGCCCGTGCGCCGTTCGGGCGCCCTTCCAGGAAACGCAGGTGCCGCTCACAGACTCGGTCGAGCTGCTCTTGGGACAATCGGATGCGGGATTTGCCGTCTTGCGCCATCAGCGGTCACGCGAACAGGGCGTCGATGTCGGACTGGGAAATCTCCGCGCCGCCGCCGGTTGGTTCCGGCGGCGGGGGCGGGGGCGGGGGCGGAGGGGCGGCCTTTTTCTTGGCTGGGGGAGGCGGTGGTGGCGGCGGCGGGGGAGGAGGGGGCGGCGGCGAGACCTCGAAGGCTGGTTCGGCCCGCTCCATCGCGCTGGGGAAGCTGTCGAACAGGGCGTCGATGGCGTCCTGGCTGACCTCCGGCCCGCCAAGCTGGGGACCGTTGAGCAAATGCGCGTCGGGGCGGGTGTCGCCGCTCTTGCGGTGCGAGGTGACGTCGTCGCCGACGCCCTGCCCAGCCCCGGCCAATCGTTCAACGCCCCAAATCTCGATCATCGTGTTCACGCGCTCTTCGATGTAGCGCAGCGTGTTCACGACCTTGGTGGTGCGTTGGCCGGTGATGTCCTGGAACGAGCAGGCGGTCATCACCTCGATGCACCACGCCTCGATCGCGTCGATCTGTTCGGCCAGATCGGGATCGTCGCGCGGGATCGACATGGTGATTTCCTGAATCTTCTCGGTCGCGTTCAGGATATCGGTGGTCGCGCGCTCCGTCGCCGCGACAATTTCGTCCAATTCGCTGGTCGCCGCCTCGATCCGGTTCGATCCGGTGTCGGTCGCCTTCAGGGCGGCGATGTCGCTGCGCGCCTCGCGCACCACTTGGGTGATGGCGGTCAATTCCTGCTGGAAGCGCTGATCGCCGCCCGCCGGACCGGCCAGCCCCAGCGGGGCCGAAGGCGTCGCGCCGCTCAGACGGTTCACCTGATTTTCCAACTGGCCGACCAGCCGCTGGAAATCATCCGACGCCACGACGCGGGTGCGCCGGTCGCGCATGCGCAGAAAGGCCCGGCCCCGCGACGATTGCGACAGGGCCTCTTCCATCTGCAAATAATCTTGCTCGGTCAGTTCCAGGAGTGGCCCGCCGCTCATCCCATCCATCCGCCCAGCCTTACGCCCACCCGAAGGTCATAATCGCCACCTTACCCTGAGAAAGCCCCCAGGGCAAAGCGGTCCAACACGTATGTCTCCCCCCGCGCGCAATCCAGCCCGCGCCCATTCAGTTCCATGATCGGCGTTTCAGTCCGCCGCCCGCCTCGGCTATGATGGCGGGAACGGGCTTGAACACGCTTTCTTTTTCTCCCAAATCAGCCCGGTTGACAACGGAGAGGGCGGACCCATGACGGCGAAGGCGGCGAAGATGGCGACGAAAACGGCGGCGGCGGTTGGGATCGCCGCGTGGCTGACCGCCGGGGCGGTTGTGGGCGGTTTCAGTCTTCCGGCGACGGCGGCCCTGCCCGTCGGCGCCACCGGCGTCCACACCATCGCGCCGATGCTGGAGCAGGTGACGCCCGCCGTCGTCAACATCTCGGTCCTGTCGCGGGCGCCGCAGGCGGAAAACCCGCTGCTGCGCGATCCGCTGTTCCGCCGCTTCTTCAACATCCCCGACCAGCCCCAGGCCCGCCCGCAGATGAGCGCCGGGTCGGGGGTGATCGTCGACGCCGCGCGCGGCTACGTCATCACCAACAACCATGTGGTGGAAAACGCGCAGGAGATCGCCGTCACCCTGAAGGACCGCCGCCGCCTGCGCGCCAAGCTGATCGGGCGCGACGCCGCCACCGACATCGCCCTGCTGAAGATCGAGGCGAAGGGGTTGAGCGCGCTGACCATGGGCGATTCGGACCGGCTGAAGGTCGGCGATTTCGCCGTGGCCATCGGCAACCCCTTTGGCCTGGGCCAGACGGTGACGTCGGGCATCATTTCGGCGCTGGGGCGCAGCGGCCTGAAGATCGAGGGGTATGAGGATTTCATCCAGACCGACGCCTCGATCAACCCCGGCAATTCCGGCGGCGCGCTGGTCAATTTCAACGGCGAGCTGATCGGCATCAACACCGCCATCATCGGCCCGGCGGGCGGGTCGGTCGGCATCGGTTTCGCCGTGCCGGTCAGCATCGTCCGCTCGGTGGTCGATCAATTGAGCGAGTTCGGCGAGGTGCGGCGCGGGCGGTTGGGCGTCGCCATCCAGGATCTGACGCCCGATCTGGCCGACAGCCTGAATCTGGTCGGCGACGAAGGCGCGCTGATCGCCAAGATCGAGCCGGGATCGCCCGCCGACGGCGGCGGCCTGCGCAGCGGCGACGTGGTGATCGCCGTCGATGGCCGTCCGGTGCGCAGCGCCACCGATTTCCGCAACCGCATCGGCCTGCTGCGCGTCGGCACGCCGGTGAACGTCACCGTGGTCCGCAACGGCGCGCAAAAATCGCTGACCGTGCGCACGGCGAAGTAAAGAATGCTACCCTAGCGGCATGACCCGTCCGATCAACCAACGCCGCGCCGCCGCGCCGCCGGTCGCCAAATCCCCCGCGCAGCGCCAGCGTGAAATCGCCACGCTGCTGATGCGGCTCGACGCCATGCTCAAGCAATCGAACGAGCAGGCGACGGCGGCGCGCGAACGGGTGTCGATCGGCGGGTTGACGCGCTACCGCCGGTTCAGCCGCCGGGTCCGCGATTTCTTCGCCCTGGCCGCCGTCGCCCAAGAGCGGCTCGACGCCGCGCCGGAGGAGATGGAGGATCTGATCGACGCGATGACCACCGCGCTGGAGCGTTTGCACACGCGCATGGTCGTCGTCTTCGTCGAGGGCACGGTCGCCTTTTTCGCCGCCTACGCGCGGGTGAAGGCGCTGCCCATCGGCGCGCATGAAATGTGCGGGGTGGAGCTGCGCGGCGTCGTCGAGATCCGCAAATTCCTCGACGATCCGCTCTATGACGGGGAGCGCGGCGTCGCCCTGCGCGCCCAGGCCGACCGCATCATCGGCTTGATCCGCATCGTCATGGACCGCATCCCGCCATTGCCCGATTTTGGCGACGCGCCCAGCATCGGCCCGAAGGGGACGGTGAACAGCCCGCTGAAAGGCCCCGGCGCGGGCGTTCCGCGCCCGGCGGGCCGTCCACAGAGCATGCCGCCGCCGCGTGAAGCGCCCCCGCCTCCGCCGCCGGAAGTCCGCTCCCTCAGCCTCGACCAATTTGAGGATGAGGAGGACGACGAGGGCTGAGTCGGGCTGGTTCTGGCTCAACGGCCCTGGTGGCCGCTGGGGGTGCTGAGCGCGCCCACCGCCGCGCCTGCGGCGCCACCCAACAGACCGCCATAAATCGCGCTGCCGCCGGTCACGGCGCCGATCACGGCGCCGCCCGCCGCGCCAATTCCGCCGCCGACCAGCGCGTTGTTCTCCCGGCGGTTCAGATTGGCGCAACCCGACAGCGCGCCCGCCGCCATCACCAGAACCACCAAGCCCGTGGCCGTGCGGCCCATCGCGGCGCGTTGTGTCGTCATGGTCATGCGATCTCTCCTCTGTTTGCGCGCGCCATCGAAAAGAAGAAGACGCGCGTCTTGGTGAGATATCTGGGAAGCCGTGGCGGCAAACGCCTGTGACCTTTCCGGGACCGTTTTTTTGCCCCAACCGACGACCGAAACAATTCGGCTTCCGATCAGACATGCAAAAAGCGAATAGCTTTCACAACGCATTGTTCATATTCGCAATCCATAACGTTCCCGCCAACTCGTTCGTCAGCCCATCAAACACCGCCCCGTCCGCTTTATCGCTGACGCGCTGGCGGACAAGAAACTCAGGGATGCCCACCATGCCTTTCGCCGCCCGTCCGACGCCGCTGTTGTCGGCCGCCCCGTGCAGCCCCAGCGAACGCCGCGAGCGCAGCCCGCTTGCCCCTCGGCCCGGTCTGGACGGCGTTCCGACCTTCGAGCGTGACGCGCAGGCCCATCCCCCAGGCGCGAGCCACCGCCCGGCTCCGGTTCCTCCCCCCAGCGCCCCCATGGGGCAGATCATCGAAATGGCGGCGACCGGCCTGTGGGTCATCAAGCGGCGCGGCGTTCTGCTCGACATCGATGGATGCAATCACTGGGACAGCCCCGCCGCCCTCGCCGACGCCGCCAAATCGCACGGCGTTCCACTGTCGGACATCGTGATCCACACCGGGGCGATCCACACCGGGGCGATCCCCTGACGCCACGACGCCACGCGACCACCGGGGCGCCGGTGGCGTGGACATTATGGCGCACGCCGCGACGTTCGCCTTGCCGATCAAACCGTTGCGCCGCCGTCACAACTCACGCATTATGCGCGGCTTGATCGATCAACTGTATGGTTGATTCGCCGTTTTCCCTCCTTGCCAGGATGGTGACGGACCAATCGCCAGCCGCGCGCGGGACATGGAAGACATCGACCGCCAACGGACGTTGGAATATTTTGAACGGTTGGGGAAAGACCGCGTTCGCCTTTACGCCGCCATCGACTGCGAGCGTTTTTTGGGCGGTTGGCAGGTCCGCGAGCTGGCCGACCAATGGCTGGCCAGTCAGGATGGCGACGACCGCGCCCGCCCGCTGTGGCGGCGCCTGCTGCGCCGCCAGCGCCAGAGTTGACCGTCAGCGCCGTTCGGGAAACAGGCTGAGCAGCCCTTCGCGACTCGCCGCGCACACCCCGCGTTCGGTGACAAGCCCCGTGACCAGCCGGGCCGGAGTCACGTCGAAGCCGTAATTCGCCACCGGGCTGCCGTCGGGCGTCACCATGATGGTTTCCGTCCGCCCGTCGGCGGTCAGGCCGGTCAGATGCGTGACCTCGCGCCCGTCGCGCTCCTCAATGGGGATTTCGCGCAGGCCGTCGCTCATGCCCCAATCGATGGTCGGCGACGGCAGGCCGACGTAAAAGGGCACGCCATTGTCAAAGGCGGCCAGCGCCTTCAGATAGGTGCCGATCTTGTTGCAGACGTCGCCGGTCGCGGTTGTCCGATCCGTGCCGACGATGCACAGATCGACCTTGCCATGCTGCATCAGATGCCCGCCGACATTGTCGGCGATCACCGTGTGCGGCACGCCGTGGCGGTTCAGCTCCCACGCCGTCAGGCTGGCCCCCTGGTTGCGCGGGCGGGTTTCGTCCACCCAGACATGCAGCGGGATCCCCTGCTCGAACGCCGCGTAGACCGGGGCCAGCGCGGTTCCCCAATCGACCGTCGCCAGCCAACCGGCGTTGCAATGGGTCAGCACCTGCACCGGCTCGCCCGCCCCCTTGCGCTGGGTCGCCGCGCGGATCAGTCCCGCGCCGTGCTGGCCGATGGCGTGGTTGATGGCGACGTCCTCGTCGGCGACCGCCGCCGCCTCGACAGCCGCCGCCGCCGCGCGGAACTCCTCGGGCGCGCCCGTCAGATGGTCGCGCAGCCGGTCCAGCGCCCAGCGCAGATTGACCGCCGTCGGGCGGGTCGCCAGCAGCGTGGCGCAGGCCCGCTCCAGCCCGGCGTCGGACGGATCCGCGCGCATCGCCAGCGCCACGCCATGGGCCGCCGTCGCCCCGATCAACGGCGCGCCGCGCACCAGCATGGCGCGGATGGCGTGGGCGGCGTCCTCCAGGCTGGTCAGGTGAACGACGGCGAAGTCGTGCGGCAAGCGGGTCTGGTCGATGATGGCGACCGCGCCATCCTCCGTCGGCCAAATGGTCCGATAGGCCGCGCCGTCGATCCGCATGTCCCCGCCCTCCCCCGCAATCCAGCGCCGATTCCGGCGTCCGCTGATTGGCCCACCATAGGCGCGGGCGGCGGCGGGTTCAATGCGGGGGAGCGCGGCGGCGGCGTCGCCACGCAAAATTGCACAAACAATGTAAGGCTTTGCAGAACGGGCCGAGTGTGGTTGCCTGTGAAACTCAGTCGCTGACGACGCCACAGTATGGAGCGCCCCCGCGCATGGTGAAACGCTGTCTCGGCCTGATCGCCTCGGTCGCCGTGACCCTGCTCGGCCTGTTGCTGGTCACGTTTCTGATTGGCCGCGTCGTTCCCATCGACCCGGTTCTGGCCATCGTCGGCGACCGCGCCACCGCCGACACCTACAGCCGTTTGCGGATGGAGCTTGGCCTCGACCTGCCGCTGTGGCGGCAGTTCCTGCGCTACCTCGCCGCCGTGGCGCAGGGCGATCTCGGGCAATCCGTCCTCACCTCCCGCCCGGTGCTGGAGGATGTGTTGCGGGTGTTCCCGGCGACGCTGGAACTGGCGACGGTCGCCGTCGTCATCGGGGCGGCGCTGGGGGTTCCCGCCGGGGTGCTGGCCGCCACCCATCGCGGCAGTCTGGCCGACCATGCGATCCGCCTGCTGGGGCTGGTCGGCCATTCCGTGCCGATCTTCTGGCTGGGGCTGATGGGGCTGCTGCTGTTTTACGCCAAACTGGATTGGGTTCCGGGTCCGGGCCGCGTCGACGTCTTTTACGAGGGGCTGGTCGAGGCGAAGACCGGAATCCTGACCTTGGACGCCCTGTTGGCCGGGGAAACCGACGTGTTTTGGAACGCCCTGCATCATCTGGCCTTGCCGTCGGTGATTCTGGGCCTCTACAGCGTCGCCTACATCGCGCGGATGACGCGCAGCTTCATGCTCGACCAGTTGCGCCAGGAATACATCACCACCGCGCGGGTCAAGGGCCTGTCGGAGGCGCGGGTGGTCTGGCGCCACGCGCTGGGCAACATCGCCGTGCCGCTCATCACCGTCATCGCCCTGTCCTACGCCACGCTGCTGGAGGGATCGGTCTTGACGGAAACCGTGTTCGCCTGGCCGGGCCTGGGCCTGTACATCACCAATTCGCTGCTCAGCGCCGACATGAACGCGGTGCTGGGCGGCACGCTGGTCGTCGGCTCCGTCTTCATCGGGCTGAACCTGCTGTCCGATCTGCTGTACCGCCTGCTGGACCCCCGTGCGAGATAAGGCCGCCGTGACGATGAGCGACGCTTCCCCCCCATGGCGCGCGTGGCTGACCACCGACACGCCGCAATCCCGCCTGCAAGCCCGTCTGGGCCGCGCCTGGACCGGCTGGCGGACCTTCCGCCGCAACCGGCTGGCGATGGCCGGGCTGCTGATCGTTCTGGCCCTGGTCGTGGTGGCGGCGCTCGCCCCGCTGCTGGCCCCGCATCACCCCTATGAGCAGGATCTCGCCAACCGGCTGCTGGCGCCGGGGCCGGGCCATTGGCTGGGGACCGACAGCTTCGGGCGCGACATCCTGTCCCGCCTGCTCCACGGCGCGCGGCTGACCTTGATGATCGTCGCCCTGGTCGCCGTGACCGCGCCGGTGGTCGGGCTGTTGATCGGCACGGTGGCCGGGTATCTGGGCGGCTGGACCGACGCGGCGCTGATGCGCGTCACCGACATTTTCCTGGCCTTCCCCAAGCTGATTCTGGCCTTGGCCTTCGTCGCCGCGCTTGGCCCCGGCATCGAAAACGCGGTGATCGCCATCGCCATCACCTCCTGGCCGCCCTACGCGCGCATCGCGCGGGCGGAAACCCTGACCGTGCGCCACGCCGATTTCATCAGCGCCGCCCGGCTGCAAGGGGCGTCCAGCCTGCGCATCATTCTGGGCCACATCATGCCGCTGTGCGTCGCCTCGCTGGTCGTGCGGGTGACGCTGGACATGGCGGGGGTGATCCTGACCGCCGCCGGGCTGGGCTTTCTGGGCTTGGGCGCGCAGCCGCCGCTGCCGGAATGGGGGGCGATGATCGCCGCCGGGCGGCAGAACGTGTTGGAACAATGGTGGGTCGCCGCCATGCCGGGCTTCGCCATCTTCGTCGTCAGCCTTGGATTCAACCTGCTGGGCGACGGCCTGCGCGACGTTCTGGATCCGAAGGGGGATTGAGGCGATGAGCGACCAACCGCTGTTGGAGGTCTCCAACCTCCGCGTCGCCTTCCCCACCCGCCAGGGCGCGACCGAGGCGGTGCGCGGAGTCTCCTTCACCCTGGGCCGGGAAAAGCTGGGCATCGTCGGCGAATCCGGCTCCGGCAAGTCGATGACCGGACGGTCGATCCTGCGTCTGGTCCCGCCGCCGGGAATCGTCACCGCCGACCGGCTGGCCTTTCGCGGCGAGGATTTGTTGAACGCCTCGGAACAGCGGCTGCGCGCCATCCGGGGCAGCGGCGTCGCCATGGTGATGCAGGATCCGAAATTCTCGCTGAACCCGGTGATGACGGTGGGCCGCCAGATCGCCGAAGCCTATCGGGTCCACAGCAAGGCCAGCGCGCGCGAGGCCAAGCGCCGCGCCCTGGAGATGCTGGAGGCGGTGCGCATCCGCGATCCCGAACGGGTCTATGACCGCTACCCGCACGAGGTGTCGGGCGGCATGGGCCAGCGGATCATGATCGCCATGATGCTGATCCCCAACCCCGCCCTGCTGATCGCCGACGAACCGACCTCGGCGTTGGACGTCACCGTGCAAATGCAGATTCTGGCGATCCTGGACGATCTGTGCGGCCAGCGCGGCATGGGCATGATCTTCGTCAGCCATGATCTGAACCTCGTCGCGTCCTTTTGCGACCGCATCCTCATCATGTACGCCGGGCGGGTGGTGGAAAGCTGCCCGGCGTCGGAACTGCGCGACGCCCAGCATCCTTACACGCGCGGGCTGCTCGACAGCCTGCCCCGACTGGACGATCCGCGCCGCGATCTGCCGGTGCTGACCCGCGATCCGGCTTGGCTGACCGACGACGCGCCGCTGGGGAGCGCGCCGATGAGGAACGCACGATGATCCGCGTTGAAGACCTCCGCGTCGCCTTCGGCCAGGACGCGAACCGCGTGACCGCCGTGGACGGCGTGTCGCTGAGCGTGCGCGAGGGCGAATGCTTTGGGCTGGTCGGCGAATCGGGGTCCGGCAAATCCACCGTGCTGCGCGCGGTCAGCGGCCTAAACCACGACTGGACCGGGCGGGTGTCGGTCGCCGGGGCCGATCAGTCGCCGCGCCGGGCCAAGGGCTTTTTCAAAACCTGCCAGATGGTGTTCCAGGATCCCTACGGCGCGCTCCACCCCCGCCATTCGGTGGACCGCATCCTCGCCGAACCCGTCGCCATCCACGGCTTGGACGATCCCGACGGGCGGATCGACCGGGCGCTGCGCGAGGTCGGGCTTGGCCCGTCCTTCCGCTTCCGCTACCCGCATCAATTGTCGGGCGGCCAGCGCCAGCGCGTCGCCATCGCCCGCGCCCTGATTCTGGAGCCGCGCGTCCTGCTGCTGGACGAGCCGACCTCGGCGCTCGACGTGTCGGTGCAGGCGGAGATCCTGAATCTGCTGCGCCGCCTGCGCGCCGCCCATGGCCTGACCATGGTTCTGGTCAGCCACAATCTGGCGGTCGTCGCCAATCTGTGCGACCGGCTGGCGGTGATGAACCGGGGACGGCTGGTGGAGGAGCTGACGGTGGACGCCCTGCGCCACGGCGACGCCCGCCAGCCCTACACCCAACAATTGCTGCGGGCCAGCCAGGGCTATGACCGCGCGACGGCGGACAGCTTCCGCGACTTCGCCTGACGGGTCACGCCGCGCGGTCCGTCGCGGTGAGCAGCGCCGCCAGGGCGGCGGCGACCGCGCCCGCCGCAAAGACCGACGCGTAGCCCCACGCCCCAACCAGAAGCCCGGCGCCGGGGGCCGACAGGGCGATGGCCAGATCGAAGAAGGCGACGTAAGCGCCCAGCGCCACCCCGCGATTTTGCGGCGGAACCCGCTTCACCGCCTCCACCCCCAACGACGGGAAAACCAGCGAGAAGCCAAGCCCGGTGATCGCCGCGCCCGCCACCGCGACGTCCGGCGTCGCCGCCGTCGCGATCACCGCCTGCCCGACCAATTCCACCAGCAGGGAGCCGATGGCGACCCGGCGTCCGCCCAACCGATCCGGCAGACCGCCCGCCACCAGACGGGTGGCGATGTAGGCCGCCCCGAAGGCGCTCAGGGCCAGCCCGGCGCCGTCCCACCCCCGCGCGGCGAACAGCAGCGGCGCGAAGGCGGCCAGCATGGTGAAACCGACGCTGGACAGCGCCAGCCCCAGACCGGGACGGGCGATTGTCCCCATCACCGCCGTGAAGGGCATCCGCACCCCGGCGGCGGGGGCCACCGGCGGCACGAAGACCGCGACCAACAGCCCGACCAGCGGGGCCAACGCCGCCGCGACCGCCACCAACGCGAAGCCGCCCAGCCCATGGACCAAGGGAGCCAAGGGGAGCAAAGGAAGCTTGACCGACAGCAGCGCCCCGCCGACCGGCGCGCCGAGCGCCAGCGCGCCATACATGGCGATGCCGTTCCAGGCCATCACCTTGCCGGAATTCTGCGGCCCGACCACGCCGATGGCCCAGGACAGCGCCCCGGTGACGAGCAGGCTTTCGCCCAGCCCCAGGGCGACCCGCCCCAGCAGCAGAACCGCCAGCCCGACGCCGGTCGGAACCACCGTCGACAGGCCGTAGCACAGCCCCGCCAGGGCCGAGATCGCCAACCCGCGCAGCACCGCGCGCTTGGGGCCGCGCGTGTCGGACAGCACGCCCGCGTGACGGCGGGTCAACAGGGTGGCCACCGATTGCAGCCCGATCACCACCCCGACCATGACCGCGCCCAACCCCAACGCGCCATGGGCGTGCAGCGGCAGAGCGGTCAAGGGAAGACCGATGGCGAGAAAACCAAAGAACACGATGAACACGAACGGCGACAACCGGACCAGCGCCGACGCGGCGGCGGGCGCGGAAGGCGCGGCGGGACGGGAGGCGAGCGAGTCGCTCATGATGAAAGCCTTATCGATGGAGTGAGACAGACCCCATCCTTCGTCCGGCTCAGGCATGATTTACAGTGCAATGATCTGACTTTATAAGTGCGTGAAACGCAATCCGTGGGGCGCGCCGATGGACATGGGCCTGCTGCTGGCGCTCGACGCGCTGTTGACCGAGGGCAGCGTGACGCGGGCGGCGGAACGGATGAATCTCAGCGCCCCGGCGATGAGCCGCACCCTGACCCGCATCCGCGACACCGTCGGCGACCCGATCCTGGTCCGCGCCGGACGCCGCATGGTCCCCACCCCGCGCGCGGAGGCGATGCGCGCGCGGGTTCACGCCCTGGTGGCGGAGGCCCACGACCTGCTGCGCCCCGACGCGCTGGACCGGGCGACGCTGACCCGCCGCTTCACCATCCGCATGGGGTTTTCCGGGGCGCTGGCCGCGCCCTTGTTGACCGCGCTGCGGCGCGAGGCCCCCGCCGTCACCCTGCGCTTTGTCGGCGAGGGCGAGGAAAAGGCCGAGGATCTGCGCGATGGTCGGGTCGATCTCGACATCGGGGTGATCGGGCCGATGGGGCCGGAACTGCGCGTGCAGACGCTTTACCGCGAGGGCTTCGTCGGGGTGGCGCGGGTTGGTCATCCGCTGCTCGACGGGCCGTTGACCGCCGCCCGCTACGCCGCCTGCGCCCACGCCAGCGCGTCGCGGCGCGGACGGGCGCGCGGCCCGATCGACGCGGCGTTGGAGGCTTTGGGACTGTCGCGGCAAGTCGATCTGGTGGCGCCGGGGGCCGACGACGCGCTGTTCGCCGCCGCGCAATCCGATCTGATCGCCGCCGTGCCGGACAGCGCGGCGCGCCGGGCCATCGCGCTGGGGCTGGCTGTGGCGCGCTTTCCGTTGCCGGTCGAAACGCCGCCGATCACCATCGCGCAGGCCTGGCATCCCCGGCAGCAGGGCGACCCGGCCCATCGTTTCTTACGCGAAACGACCCTCGCGGTGGCTCAGCGCCTCACCGCGCTCCCGACAGGCGGATGACGCACAGCTTGTCCGCCGCGCTCTTGGCGTGGGTTTTGTTGTCGGCGATGGTGGCGTTGATGGCGTCGGGCGTCAGGCTGTGCGGGCCGGGGGCGATGGCGACCACCACGCCGCTGACCGACAGCAACGGATAGGACCGCATGGCCCCGTAACGATCCTTGGCCATGAAGCTTCCCGCCTCGCGCGTCGCCGCGTCGTAGAGGCTTTCGGCGTCGGAGCGGAATTGCGCCACCAGCTCGACCAGCCGGGCCAACACCTCCGCCTCGTCGCCGCCGCTGACGCCCAGGAAGAAATCATCGCCGCCGATGTGCCCGACGAAGCATTCGCCGGGCGCCGCCGCCGCCCAGGCCTTCAGCCGCTCGCTGAACATCAGAATGGCGCGGTCGCCCTGGCGGAAGCCGAAATTGTCGTTGAACGGCTTGAAATTGTCGAAATCCAGATAGGCCAGCGCGTGGGACCGCGCGCCGTCGGTCAACGCCTCTTCGATGTGGCGGACGATGGCGGCGTTGCCGGGCAGCCGGGTCAACGGGTTCTGGTCGGTCGCCATGGCGAGGTTGCGTTCATGGACCAGCCGCAGCAGCGCGCTGCTCGACAGCACCCCGGCGTAGGCCCCGCCCTCGACGATGACGATGCCGTCGTCGGCGGAATCGGCGGAGAAGGCCTCGATCACCCGATCCAGCGGGGTGGAGATGTCGCAGACCGGCATCTTGATGACCAGATCGTCCAGCCGGTCGCCCAAGCCCCGGTTGCGCAGCAATTCGCCGCCGAAGCGGGAATAGACGAAGCGCTTCAAATCGCGCTCGCGGATCAGGCCGAGCGGGCGGTCATGTTCGTCCACGATGGGGGCGATGGAGGCGCTGCCGTCGCCCTTGAAGTAATCCAGCAAGTCGGTCTTGCGCGCGGTGACGCGCAGCGGCGGCAGGCGTTCGATCACCTCCGACAGGCGGCGGTGCGCCTCGCTCGGCTGGCGGCGGTCCTTGGCGTTGAGATCCTCGACGACGGCGTAGCTGGTCGGCAGCGCGCCGACGTCCAGACGCGGGCGGGAAATCAGGAATCCTTGGGCGAAATCGCAGCCAAGATCGCGGCAGACGTAAAACTCGCTGGCCGTCTCCACCCCTTCGGCGACGATCTGGATGCCCAGCGCGTGGGCGTGGCCGATCACCGCCGCGACCAGCGCCCGCTTGCGCGCGTCGCTGTCGATGTTGCGGATGAAATACTCGTCAAGCTTCACGTAATCGGGCCGCGCCTCGTACAGCAGGCGCAAGCCCGCGTAGCCGACGCCGAAATCATCGATGGCGATGCCCAACCCGCCCTGCCGATACTGCTCGATGGCCCCTTCGACGGCGACGCCGGGCGGGGTGGAGCGCCGTTCGGAGATCTCCAGGACGATTCCGCCCTGCCGCCGTCCGCCGCCGTCGCGCGGCAGCCAGGGCGAATCCGGCTTGCCGACCAGACGGGCGTCGAGATTCAAGAACAGTTTGGCCTCAGTCCAACCGGCCAAGGCGCGGTAGGACGTCACCGCCTTGGCGTGCAGCGCCGATTCCACCGCCCCCAGCACCACCACCCCCGCCGCGTCGGCGGCGTCGAGCAGGGCCGTGGCGTCGGCGAAGGGCGTGCGGTCAAAGCCGCGCAGCAGCGCCTCGTACCCGTGGCAACGCCCGCTGCGCAGTTGAACGATGGGTTGAAAGGCGTAGGTCAGGGCCGCCACCACCGGCGCCCAATCGAACAGCGGCTTGGACGCGGAATCGCCGACGCCGCCCGCCAGGGCGGGCCGCCCGTCCGTCTTTTCGTCCATTGATAGCAAGGTCATTGAAAGACCGCCGCCCGCTGTGTTGCGCGCGCCCGTCGCGCGCCGAAACCCGATGGCTCAAGATCTGGTTGTAGCAGACCATCTTTGCGGTTTCGTGACTCACGGGCAGGCTTTTCAGCCTTTTCGCCGGGACAACCCGCTTGCCTTTTGCGGGTAAGCTTCTCTATCCCTGGCTGCGACGTGCGGAGCGGGGCGGCGGAATGGCCGCCGCCCGCGCCACAGGTCAAACGAAGGAGAGCGGGGATGATAAAGATCCTCAAACTCCTGGTTCTTATCCTGCAACTGATCAAAGAGATCCTTGATCGGATGCTGTAAGAACCGGGCCATGGGGGATGCGGTCGCGAGCCGCATCCCCTTGGTCCCTTCCATTATGGGAAGGAAACCGCCGATGGCAAGACCGCTTGCGTGATTTTGCCGCGCGCAACCCTACGCCGCAACCTCGACCTCCGCCGGGGCGCGGCCCGAGGCCAGCAGATAGGCTCCGGTCATCGCGTCGGCCAGCGGTTCGGCGATGGGACGGCCCAGCCGTTCGACCAGGAACGGCCACAAGGGCACGGCCAGACCGCCGGAGAAATAGAGCGTGTCGGTCTCTTCCAGCTTCAGCGCGCGGGCCAGGGCGACCAGATGATCGACCGCGCGGTCGCGGATGCCCAGCGCCACCGGATCGCCCGCGTCCGCCGCCGCCAGCACGAAGGGCGTCAGGCTGGCCATCCGTTCCGGGTTGGGGTTGGCCAGGATGTCGTCGAGCGACTCCGACCCGCAGATGGTGGCGATCAGCGATTCGGCGAGCGGCCAGGGCGGGGCCACCGTGTCCTTGACCTCCAGCGCGTGGCGGAAGGCTTCCAACCCGATCCAGGCCCCGCCGCCGCGATCCCCGACCGTCCAGCCCCAACCGTCGCGGGAAAAATTCGTTCCGTCGGGCAGCAGACGGCGCGCCGTCACCCCGGTCCCCACCGCCACCATGCCGCAAGGTTTTCCCGCGCCCGCGCCGATCAACGCGGCGTAGCCGTCGTTGATCGGCAGGATGCGGCCAAAGGGCGGGCAGGCGGCGACAAAGGCGGCGCGGGAGCGCATCACGTTCAACCCCGCCGACCCGATGGCCAGCGTGATCCCCGCCCGATCCTCCGGGTCATGCCCGGCGTCGGCGGCGCAGCGCCGCCACAGCGCCATGACGCTGGCGACGGCGCGGGCGCAGTCGGTGTTGGGGTTGCAGGGGCCATCGACGGCGCTGGCCAGCGTCACGCCGTCGGCGTCGGTCAGGCGGCCACGGCTGCGCGTACCGCCGCCATCGACACAAAAATAGACAGCGGACGTCATGGGAACCACGTCTCCTCACACAGGCTGCGTCATGAAAGCGGAAGCGCCCGCAGGGTCTGCGTCCCGCTCCAGCGTTGGTTGGGGGCAAGGGACACAGACGCGCCGACCGCCGCCGCCTCCACGCAGACGAAACGGCGGTGGCCGTCCGGCGGCAGGGCGGGCAGTTGGTCGGTCGCGGCGGGCTTCCACACCACGGCGTCGCGGAAACCGCTCTGTTCGATCCGCAGGACGGACGCCGCCCGCTCCAGCGTGATCGGGCGTTCGGCGTTCAAGAAAATCCGGTCAATGGGGGCGTCGAGCGAAATCGGCGCGTCGCCCGCGCGCAAACGGCGGTCGCCGTCGGCGCTGTCGATCAGCTCCAACCCGGCCAAGCCCGACACCCGGTCGGTCACGTCGGCCCTCAGATAGCTGTGCAACGCGGTGGTGAAGGCGAAGGCCTCCTCCCCCACGTTCGTGACGTCCAGGCGGATCGACAGATGGTCGTTGTCAAAGCGCGCGGTCAGCTCCAAACGGAAGCGATGCGGCCAGACCGCCAGCGTGTCCGGCGAGTCGGAAAAAATCAACGTCACCCAACCGCAGCCGTCCGCCTCGTCCAGTCCCTGCCCGGCCACGCTCCACCGGGCGGCGCGGACGAAGCCGTGCTTGGGCAGGGGGCCACGGGCGGCGAATTGCGGGAAGATCACCGGCACGCCGCCGCGAATGGCGTCCGTCGCCGCCCACGGGTTGGTCGGGCTGAGATAGAGCCGCTCCGCCCCATCCGCCCCCCACCATTGGCAGATGGTCCCGCCCTGCGGCGAAAAGGCCAACCGCGCGCCGTCGCGGGCGGTGACGACGTGAACGGGAACGGCCTCGCCGCCCAGGGACTCAAGCGGAACAGGGATGGTCATGGCGCGCTGGTCCTTTGCGAAGGCCCGGAGGATCGCTCAGGCGACCCGCGCGGCGACGGGCTGGGGGGCGGCGTCCGGCCCCTCGGCGATCCGCAAGCCGCTTTCCGCGTCGAACAGATGCAGATTGCCCGGACGCAGCCGCAACGTCACCGGCTGGTCGATGAGCCACCCATGGTCGGGGTGTTCATGAACGGTGACGACCGTGCCATCGGTCAGACGGACGCGCAAGAAACTCTCCGCCCCCAGATACTCCGACCCGATCAGCGTTCCCGCCAACCCGTCGTTCCCGGCGGGCAGCACCTCGAAACCGTTCGGGCGGATCCCGGCGGTGACGGCCCCGTTCGCGGCGGCTGTGCAGGGCAGACGCCCCGACCCGGCCAGCGTCAACACCCCGCCAGCCGCTGCCCCCGGAACCATGTTCATGCCGGGCGAGCCGATGAAGGTGGCGACGAAGGCGTTGGCCGGGCGGCGGTAGAGGTCGGACGGCGTGCCGATCTGCTGCACGATGCCGCCGTTCATCACGATGATGCGGTCGGCCAGCGTCATCGCTTCGACCTGATCGTGGGTGACGTAGACCATGGTCGCGCCCAGCCGCCGGTGCAGATCGGCGATTTCCGCCCGCACCTGGTTGCGCAGAGCGGCGTCCAGGTTGGACAGCGGCTCGTCGAACAGAAAGACCTCGGGATGGCGGACGATGGCGCGGCCAATGGCGACGCGCTGGCGCTGCCCGCCCGACAATTCGCCGGGGCGGCGCTTCAGGAAGGGTTCCAGCGCCAGGATGCGCACGGCCTCGGCCACCCGCTCAGCGATCAGCGACGCGGCGGTGCGGGCCTGCTTCAGCCCCAGCGTCAGGTTGCCTTCCACGGTCAGGTGCGGGTACAGGGCGTAGCTCTGGAACACCATGGCGATGCCGCGCTTGGACGGCGGCAGGTTGCTGACGTCGCGCCCGCCGATCCGCACCGTGCCGGTGGACTGGTCGCTCAGGCCCGCGATGATGCGCAGCAGGGTGGATTTGCCGCAGCCCGACGGGCCGACGATGACGATGAATTCGCCGTCGGCGACGTCGAGATCGACGGTCTTCAGAACCTCGACGGCGCCGAAGCGCTTGGAAATGCCTTCGAGAACGAGTTTGCCCATGGTTTCCTCTCAAATCCCGCGTCGAGCGTTCGTTCACTTCACCGCGCCAGCGGTGATGCCCCGGATCAACTGGCGGGAAAACATCAGATACAGGATCAGCATCGGCACGATGGCCAGGGTCAGGGCCGCCAGGACGGCGTTCCAATCCGTGATGAACTGACCGATGAAGGATTGCGCGCCCAAGGTCATCGTCCGCGTGCTTTCGCCCGGCGCCAGCACCAGCGGGAACCACAGATCGTTCCAGATCGGCACCATGGTGAAGACCGCGATGGTGGCGATGGCCGGGCGCACCACCGGCAGAACCAGCCGGAACAGGATGGTGTATTCCGACAAGCCATCGACGCGCGCCGCGTTCTTCAGATCGTCGGACACCTGCCGCATGAACTCCGACATCACGAAGACCGCCATCGGCAGGCCTTGGGCCGTGTAGACCAGGATCAGCGCGAACAGCGTGTTGGCCAGCCCCAGCGAGACCATCATCTTGAGAATGCCGACCGTGCCGAGCCGGATCGGCACCATGATGCCCATCACCAGGAACAGGCCGATCAGGCGGTTGCCGGGAAAGCGGTATTCCGACAGGGCGAAGGCCGCCATCGCGCCGAACAGGATGATGAAGAACAGCGCGCAAACCGTGACGATCAGGCTGTTCTGAAAATAATGCAGGATGTCGCCGCGCTTCAGAACCGTGTCGTAGCCGATCAGGGTGATCGTCTCGAAGCTGGGCAGGGCCAGCGGCGCGCCGAAGATCTCCTTGCGCGGTTTGAAGGAGTTCATCACCACCAGCAGCGTCGGCGCCAGCGCCAGCAGGGTGAAGCCGATGAGAACCAGATGGGCGGCCAGGGTGGAGATCTGGAAACGGCGCGCAATCGTCTGCGTCATGGCCGGAGTCCTTACATTTGATAATAGGCAAGCCGACGCTGCACGCCATAGAGATAGACGCAGACGCCGCACAGGATGATGAGAAACATGGCCCCGGCGATGGTCGCCCCCATGAAGGGGTCGCCGGATTGCAACTGGTTGCCGAAGAAGGTGCGGTACAGCAGCGTTCCCAGAATGTCGGTGGAGAAATTCGGCCCGGCCAGCGCGCCTTGGCTCACATAAATCAGATCAAAGGCGTTGAAATTGCCGACGAAGGTCAGGATCGACACCACGCCGATGGACGGCCAGATCAGCGGCAGCTTGATTTTGAAGAACTGGGTGATCCCCGTCACCCCGTCGCAGGAGGCCGCTTCCAGCAGTTCGTCGGGGATGGCGATCATCGCGGCGTAGATCAGCATCATCGGCAGACCGATGAATTGCCAGACCGAAATCAGCGCCAGCGTGACGAGCGCGGTGTCGGGCTGGCCCAGCCACGGCCCGAACCAGGATCCCAGGCCGACCGACCCCAGCAGCGTCTTCGACACGCCCCAGGCCGGGCTGAGGATCAATTTCCAGACGAAGCCGACGATGACGAAGGACAGCATGGTCGGCAAAAACAGCGCCGTGCGGTAGAACTCGCGCCCCGGCAGCTTGCCCAGCGACAGCAGCGCCGCCAGCAGAACGCCGATGGGGTTCTGGACCAGCATGTGGATGATGAAGAACAGCGTGTTGTTCCACAACGCGTTCCAGAACGGCCCCTGCCAATAGCTGTCGGTCAGCAGGGTGGTGTAATTGGCCAGACCGACGAACACCGCCTCGCCGTCCGGCCCCTTGCCGTAGAGCGAGAGGCGCAGGCTGTCGAAGACCGGCAGCAGCATGATGACCGTGTAGATGAGAATCGCGGGCGCCAGCAACACCCCAATGTGCCAGCGGATTGGTTTGCGCTGTGCCGACGTCGCCACGGCAGACCCTTTCGATCGGAGGAGTCCGGGCCGCGCGAAGGCGGCCCGGATGACGGTCAATGATGGGAACGGCTTACTTCTGCTGCGGCTTGTACCAGTTGGCCAGAGCGGCCTGGAGACGCTCCGCCGCCTTTTCCGGGGTTTCACTGCCGTTGATGACGTTGGCCGACGCGCCCCAGGTGGCGTCTTCCAGGTTCGGCTTCGCGCCGCGCGACAGAATCTGATAGGTCGAGCGGATGGTGGATTTGCAGCCGTTGCGCCAGCCGACGAAGGTCTGCGCCAACGGATCCTCGACCGCCACCGGCGCGGTTTGCAGGCTGAAGAAGCCCGGCAGCGCGTTGGCGTAAATCTTGGCGAAGTCCGGGGTCGTGACCCAGGTCAGGAATTTTTTGGCGGCCTCCTGATTCTTGCTCTTGGTGTTCACGCCCATCGCGATGTCGGGATGGTCGGAGATGTAGCAGGTGTCGCCGACCTTGCGGACCGGCGGCGGGAAGGCGCCCATCTTGAAGGTGGCCTGGGCGTTGAAGCCCGAGATTTCCCACGACCCGCCGGGATAGATCGCCGCGCGGCCCAGCGTGAAGATGTTCTGGCTGTCGGCGTAGGATTGCGCCTTGTAGCCGTCGCCCAGATAGGGACCCCATTTGGCCAGCGTGCGCAGGGTTTCCAGCCAGCCGCCTTCCGACAGCTTTTGCGTTCCCTGGATGACGGCGTTGCGGCCCTCTTCACCCTTCCAATAATTCGGGCCGATGTTCTGATAGCCGGTGGTCGCCGCTTCCCACTGGTCGGCGGTGCCCATGGCCATCGGAACGTAGGTTCCGTCCTTCTTGATCTTGTCGAGCGCGGCGAACAGCTCGTCTTCGGTCTTCGGCTCCTTCAGGCCCAGCTTGTCGAAGGCTTCCTTGTTGTAGATGAAGCCATGCAGCACGGAGGCCATCGGCACGCAGAAATTGGTCTTGCCGTCGTCGGTGCTCCAGGCCAGCTTGGCGGCGGCGCTGAAGTTGTTCATGCCGGGCAGATCGTTCAGCGGAGCCAGACGGCCCTTGGTGAACTGCTCCAACGAGGCGTCGAACGGGCGGCAGGTGACGATGTCGCCGGCGGTGCCGGATTCCAGCTTGGCGTTCAGGGCGGCGTTGTATTCCTTCGGCGCGGTCGGCGCGAACGTCACCTTGATGTCGGGGTGGGTCTTTTCAAAGGCGGGGATGATCTTGTCCTGCCAGATGGCCAGATCGTCGGCGCGCCAGCTTTCAATCACCAGAGTGCTCGCCGCCTGGGCCATCGGCGCCCAGCTTGCGCACACCGCCACCACCGCAGCCGACATTGTCAAAGCGCGCTTCATCGTTCGTACCCTTCCGTCTGAAATGTTCGATTGAGCCGGTTGTTCAGGACCCATCGGCCTGTTCGCCGACACGCCGTCCCGGCCACGTCGGCTGCACTAGGACGATACCAAAACAATACCAAAAGGAAACCATTTTTTTGCCCATCAATAATTTTTGCGATGGGAGACGCCCTTTTGGGCCGCTTTCATCCTCCGATTTACGCTTGAATCTCCTATAAAAATCATAAAATTCAGACTTATAAGGAAAATTGCGCCGCCTTTGAAACAAGCGAAATCACCAACAATCAAGCCTGTTGACAGTCCAAAAAATTGGTCCTAAACATAAGACCAATCAGATACCAATGATCCAGCAGGGGCTACCCATATGCGCACCGAGGCGATCTCCCCACGTTATTCCACGCTCGATCAGTGGAAACCGCAGGAGGTCGTCCAGGCGCTGTGGGCCAGCCAATCCCACGCGGTGGCGGCCTGCCTGCCGGTTCTGCCGACGCTGGTCGCGGCGGTGGAGGCGGCGGCGGCGCGGCTGAAGCGCGGCGGGCGGCTGTTCTATGTCGGGGCCGGATCGGCGGGCGCGATGGCGGCGGTGGACGGGATTGAGCTGCGGGCGACCTTCGGCTTCCCTGCGGCCCGCACCGTCATTCTGTTGGCGAGCGGCCTGGATTTCTCGCGCGGCATGCCGGGCGGGCATGAGGACGATTACGACGCCGGACGCCTGCGGATGCTCGATTACGGCTGCGACGACAAGGACGTGGTGATCGGCGTGTCGGCCAGCGGGGCCAGCGTTTTCACCACCAGCGCGGTGCAGGAAGGCCGGGCGCGCGGCGCGCTGACCATCGGCCTGTCCAGCGTCGCCCACAGCCCGCTGATCCAGTCGGTGGAGCATCCGCTCGTCACCGACACCGGCGAGGAGGTGATCGCCGGTTCCACCCGGCTGGGGGCCGGAACCGCGCAAAAGGTGGTGTTGAACCTGTTTTCGACGGCGCTGATGGTCCGTTGCGGGGCCGTCCACGGCAACATGATGGTCAATCTGCGCCCGGAAAACGACAAGGAACGTCAGCGGGCCATTGCCATCATTCAACAAATAACCGATTGCAAGGACACGCAGGCGGAAGCCGCCCTGGCGGAAGCCGGGGACGCCAAGCACGCCGTCCTGCTGGTCAGCGGCATGAGTCTGGAACAGGCCAAGGCGGCGCTTGCGCGGTCGGGCGGCGTTCTCGGCCCGGCCCTGGCCGAGGCGCACCGCCGATGAAAGTCCGTTCTTTGAGCCTCCGTTCTCTGAGCGCCCGTTTCGTCGGTTTGGCGCCCGTCGCCTGTTTGGTCTTATGGAGTCGCCGCCATGCGTAGCCCCGCCCGGAACGCCGCAACTGTCGCCGCCCCCGCCGCCGTCGAGCCGCTGTTCGACAATCAGGCCGTCTCGTCGGCACGGGCGCTGCCGCTCTACATGCAGTTGGCCCAGCATCTGCGCCAGCTCATCATGGGCGGCGCGATCAACGATCAGGACGCCCTGCCCGCCGAACGCGAGTTGGCCGAACGCTTCAGCGTGTCGCGCGTCACCGTGCGCAAGGCGTTGCAATCACTGACCGACGAAGGGCTGCTGCAACAGCGCCAGGGGGCCGGAACCTTCGTCAGCGCCCCGCCGCGCGTCGAACAGCCGCTGTCGGTTCTGACCAGCTTCACCGAGGACATGCAGTCGCGCGGCCTGACCGCCGGGTCGGTCTGGCTCGACCGCACCACCGGAACGGCGTCGTCGGACGAGGCCTTGATCCTTGGCCTGTCGCTGGGCGAGCGGGTCAGCCGGTTGCGCCGCATCCGCTTGGCCAACGGCGTTCCCATGGCGATTGAAAATTCCGTGGTGCCCAGCCGCTTTCTGCCCGACCCCGGCGCGGTCAGCGGGTCGCTCTACGACGTGTTGCGGGCGCGCGGCCACATCCCGCACCGGGCGCTCCAGCGCTTGAGCGCCACCTCTTTGACCGAAGACCAGGCCCGGCTGCTGGACACCCAGCCCGGCAGCCCGGCGCTGCACATCGAACGCCGCACCTTCCTGCCCACCGGCGGCATGGTGGAGCTGGTGCGATCCTCCTACCGGGGAGACGCCTACGACTTCGTCGTGGAGCTGCAACTCTCCGCCCCTTCCATACCCAGCCGACACGACAGCGAGGCCGGTTCATGACGTCCTTCACCCTTTCCGGATCCGACCCGCGCATGGCCTTCGAGGCCGCCGAGGCCGCCGACGCCATCGCCCGTCTGATCGCCCACGCGACCCCCGCCTTGGCCGAATTGGGCGAGCGCCTGCGGGCCTCGCCGCCCCCCGTCGTCGTCACCTGCGCGCGCGGCAGCTCCGACCACGCCAGCCTCTACGGCAAATATTTGATCGAAACCCATCTGGACGTTCCGGTGGCCTCGGTCGGCCCGTCCATCGCCTCGATCTACGACCGTCAGCTTCGCGTCAAAGGCGCGCTGTTCATCGTGGCGTCCCAGTCGGGGCGCAGCCCGGATCTGCTCAGTCTGACCCGCTCGGCGCGGGCGGCGGGGGCCATCGTCCTGGGCTTCGTCAACGACATGGACTCGCCGCTGCCGGGCCTGTGCGATCTGTGCGTGCCGTTGTCGGCGGGGCCGGAGTTGAGCGTCGCCGCGACCAAATCCTGCCTCGCCGCCATGGCGTCCTTCCTGCTTCTCGCCGCGCAGTGGAGCCAGAACCCGGCGCTGCTGACCGAGGTCGCCGCCCTGCCCGACACGCTGCGCCAGGCCGCCACGTTGGATTGGCACACGCCCTTGCAAACCCTGACCGGCGTCAACGATCTGTACATCGTCGGGCGCGGCGCCGGCTTCGGCGTCGCCAACGAGATGGCGCTGAAGTGCAAGGAAACCTCCCGCCTGCACGCCGAGGCGGTCAGCGCCGCCGAGGTGCTGCATGGTCCCCTCGCTCTGGTCGGCCCGGGCTTCCCGGTCCTGGCCCTGTCCCAGCCCGACGCCTCGGCGGACACGACGCGGCACATCGTCGAACGCATCGTCGGGCTGGGCGGGCCGGTTCTCACCACCCTGCCGGACGTCGCGGGCGGCGTCACGTTGCCGACCGTTCCCGACGTCGGCCCGGCGACGGCGCCGCTGGCCGCCCTGCAAAGCTTCTACATGGCCATCGGGCGCGTCGCCCGCGAACGCGGCCTGGATCCCGACGCCCCCGCCAACCTGCGCAAAGTCACGGAGACGATCTGATGGCCGACCTGCTGCGGGGCGCGCGGCTGCTGCTCGACGACGCCATCGTCGAGGGCTGCGACCTGCTGATCGACCAGGGCCGAATCGCCGCCGTCGGGCCGGGATTGGACGCTGCCGGCGCCGCCCTGACGATTCTGCCGCCGGGCAGCCTGCTGGCGCCGGGCTTCATCGACGTGCAGGTGAACGGCGGCGGCGGCGTTCTGTTCAACGACGCGCCGACGCCGACCGGCGTGCGGACCATCGCCGCCGCCCACCGCCGCTACGGAACGACCGGCCTGTTGCCGACGATCATCACCGACGCGCCCGAACTTCTGCGCCAGGCCGCCGACGCGGTGGTCGCCGCCCGGAAAACCCCCGGCAGCGGCGTTCTGGGCGTCCATTTCGAAGGGCCGTTCATCAGCCCGCAGCGGCCCGGCGTGCATGACCCGCGCTTCATCCGCCCGCCGACCCCTGAGGATTTGGATTTCCTGACCGATTTGGCGGCGAATCCGGCGGTTGGCCGCGTGCTGCTGACGCTGGCCCCGGAAACGCTGGACGGCGCGGTTCTGGAGCGTCTGGCCGCCAGCGGGATTCTGCTGTCGGCGGGCCATTCGGCGGCGGACTGGCGGCAGACCACCGACGCGCTGGCCCATGGCGTGCGCGGCTTCACCCATCTGTTCAACGCCATGCCGCCGCTGACGGCGCGGGCGCCGGGGCTGATCGCGGCGGCGCTGCTCGACCCCGACAGTTGGTGCGGCGTGATCGTCGATGGGATTCACGTCCATCCCGCCACCTTGCGCCTCGCGCTGGCCGCCAAGCCGTTGAACCGGATGATGCTGGTGACGGACGCGATGATGGCGACCGGCACGGACGTGAGCGAATTCACCCTTCAGGGCCGCCGCATCCTGCGCCGCAACGGGCGGCTGGAAACCGAAGACGGCACGCTGGCCGGGGCGGACATCGACATGGTCGGGGCGGTGCGCGCCTGCCGTGACCTGCTCGGCCTGCCGTTGGAAAGCGCGCTGGCGATGGCGTCGCGCCATCCGGCGGAGTTCCTTGGCCTGGGCGACCGTCTGGGCCGCATCGCGCCGGGCCATCAGGCCGATCTGGTTCTGCTGACCCCCGAGATTCAGGTTCTGGGAACCTGGGTCGAGGGCGCGTGGCGGGCCGCCGACGCGACCGACGCCCTCTAAAAGCTCCCACCCTCCCCCCACAACCGACGCGCCGTTCCTCCGCCGGACCTCTGGTCTCCGGCGGCGACGGGCGGTCATGACCCGAAGGGTTCCGCCATGCTGGCCAATCTTCGCATGAGAGGAAAAGTCATCATCATCGTCGCGGCGATGGCGCTGCTGTGCGGCGTCGTCGGCGGAATCGGCGTGGTGGGGATGACCGAGATCGGATCGGCGGCGGAGCGCATCGCGCTGTCCGGCGACGTCATCAAGACCGGCGCGCGGCTCAGCACCAATCTGGTCGCGATGAACCGGGCGGAGCACCGGATGGGCATGAACCCGGCGGAAACCACCGAAGCCGCGCAAGCCTTGCAGGACGCCAGCCGCCAATTCGCCCAGCGGGTCGCCCTGCTGAACGGCATGGTCGCGGCGGAGCACAAGGACGCGCTGGCCGCGATCACCGCCGCCCACCGCGCCTATATGGGCCAAGCCCTGCAAACCATGCAGTTGGCCCGCAAGGCCAAGGACTCCCGCCGGGAGGAGGATCGCGCGACGCTGGTCGCCACCGTCCAGAAATCAACCGAGCTGGTGAGCGAGCTGGACCGCAAGATCAAGAGCTTCACCGACGCGCTCGACACCGAGGGCGTCCGGATCAACGACGCGGCGGCGGAGCAGCGCCAAACCTTGACGATCGCGATGGCGGCGGTGGCGGTCGGCGGCATCCTGTTGAGCACGCTGTTCGGCCTGATCGTCGCCAAGCTGGGCTTGACCAACCCGGTGCGGGCCATCGTCGGCGACCTGATGCGGCTGGCCGACGGGACGCTGGACATCACGCTGTTCGGCGCGGGACGCAAGGACGAGCTGGGCGACATCGCCCGCGCTTCGGCGGTGTTGCAAGACGCGGCGCTGACCGCCCGGCGTCTGGCCGCCGAACAGGAGGGCGAGCGGCTGGCCCGCGAGGCCCGCGCCCGGACCATCGAACAGCTCGCCCAATCCTTTGACGCGGCGGTGTCCGACAAGCTGCACGGCATGGCCGACGCCGCCGCCCAGATGGCCGAGGTCGCCCACGCGCTGGCCCACAGCGTGGCGGTCGGCACGGAAAAGGCCGCCACCGTCACCTCGGCCACCGCCCAAGTGTCGGGCTGCGTCCAGACCGTGGCGGCGTCCGCCGAGCAGTTGAGCGCCTCAATCAGCGAAATCGGCCGTCAGATCGGCCAATCGACCCGCAGCACCCGCGTCGCCATCGACGAGGTGACGCAGGCCAGCGCGGCGATTTCCAGCGTGGTCGAACGGTCGGTCTGCATCGGCGAGGTGGTCGGCGTCATCACCAACATCACCTCGCAGATCAACCGGCTGGCCTTGAACGCCACCATCGAGGCGGCGCGCGCCGGAAACGCCGGCAAGGGCTTCGCCGTCGTCGCCACCGAGGTGAAGACCCTGGCCCAGCAGACCGCCAAGGCGACCGACGACATCATCCAGCAGATCGCCGCCTTGCAAGGCGCGACCGAAGGATCGGTGGCCGTCATCGCCCGCGTCGTCCAGCGCATCGACGAGATCGACCATGTCGCCGGCGCCATCGCGGCGGCGGTCGAACAGCAATCCGCCGCCACGTCGGACATCGCGCGCGCCATTCAAACCACGGCGCTCGGCACGCAGGAGGCGGCGGTCAGCATCGCCAGCGTCAGCGCGGCGTCCGCCGAAAACGGCGCGGCGGCGGGGCGGGTCCTGTCCTCCTCGCAAGCCCTGTCGAACGAAACCAACCGCATGAAGGCCGAAGTCGTCGCCTTCCTGCGCGACCTGAAGGCCGCCTGAACGACCGCATCCCAGCGGACCTGACCCGCGACCCCGGCGCTCCCTCCTGCTGACTCAATCCGCCCGTCGCCAGCCGCCCGTCGCTGGCGCGGGAAACGCCCCCTCCTTGCCTTCACCCTTTTGACGACGCCGGTCCGACCGGCGCCGCTGGACCCCGCTCATGTCCTCACCGTCCTCCCACATCTCGGCCTTCGATTATGTCGTGTTCGGCGGAACCGGCGATCTGGCCATGCGCAAGCTGCTGCCCGCGCTGTTTCACCGCGAACTGGACGGCCAGTTGCCGCCCGAGGGGCGCGTCATCGCCGCCGCGCGTGGCGCGATGAGCGACGACGCCTACCGCGCCCAGGTGTGGGAGGCGTTGAGCCGGCATGTCGGCGACCGCCTGACCGACGACGCCTGGACCGCCTTCGCCCGCCGCCTGTCCTATGCGCAGGTGGACGCCCGCAGCGGCGAGGGCTGGGGCGCGCTGGGCGCGACGCTGGACCAGCGCCCCGACCATGTGCGGGTGTTCTATCTGGCGACCGCGCCCGATCTGTTCGGCCCGATCAGCCAGCGCCTACATGATCTGGGCGCCGTCACCCCGCGTTCGCGCGTCGTGCTGGAAAAGCCGCTGGGCCATGATCTGGCCTCGGCCCGCCGCATCAACGACGAGGTTGGGCGGGTCTTCGCCGAATCCCAGATTTTCCGCATCGACCATTATCTGGGCAAGGAGACGGTCCAGAATCTGCTGGCCCTGCGCTTCGCCAATTCCCTGTTCGAGCCGCTGTGGTCCAGCGCCTGGATCGACCATGTGCAAATCACGGTGGCCGAAACCGTCGGGGTGGAGAATCGCGGCGGCTATTACGACGGCTCCGGCGCGTTGCGCGACATGGTGCAGAACCATCTGTTGCAGCTTCTCTGCCTGGTCGCCATGGCCCCGCCCGCCACGCTGGACCGCGACGCCGTGCGCGACGAGAAGCTGAAGATCCTGCGCGCGCTCGCCCCCATCGAAAACGCCGACGTCGAGACTCTGACCGTGCGCGGCCAATACCGGGCGGGGGCCATCGATGGTCAGCCGGCGCCGGGCTATCTGTCCGAACCGCTGGTCGCCGCCGACAGCGCCACCGAAACCTTCGTCGCCCTGAAGACCGAGATCCGCGATTGGCGGTGGGCGGGCGTGCCCTTCTACCTGCGCAGCGGCAAGCGGTTGGGGGCCAAGCTTTCGGAAATCGTCATCGCCTTCAAGCCGATCCCCCACAGCATCTTCCCCGGCGGCGGCGGCGCGGTCGCGCCGAACCGGCTGGTCGTGCGGCTGCAACCCGACGAGCACATCCGTCTGCATCTGATGACCAAGGAGCCAGGACCGGGCGGCATGCGGCTGCGCGAGGCGGCGCTGAATCTCAGCTTCGCCGAGACCTTCAAGAGCCGCTTCCCCGACGCGTACGAGCGGCTGTTGATGGACGTCGCGCGCGGCAACCCGACCCTGTTCATGCGCCGCGACGAAGTGGAAGCGGCCTGGTCCTGGGCCGAGCCGATCCTGAACGCCTGGGCGCGCGACCCGCGCCGCCCGCACCCCTACACCGCCGGAACCTGGGGACCGTCCGCCGCCATCGCCTTGATCGAACGCGACGGGCGGACCTGGATCGACGACCACGACCGACCGGGCGGGTGACGCGCCCCGCCCCACGCAAACACCACCCAATCAAAAGAACATCGCGCCGGTCCACCGACCAAAGACGCGGTCACGAAACAGCCCGTCGCGGCTGTGGCAGGAAACACACTGCGCTTCATCCATGGAGGAACACTGTATGTCACGTCTGGTTCTTTTGAGCGGCGTCGCCGCCGTCGCCTTCACCGCCGCCGCTCCGGCTGCCGCTCAATCGAAGTCAAAGTTCGACATCACGATCGGCGGCGACGCCTATTTCGAGGCTGGCCACACCAGCCAAGATCGCGACGCCAACCTGCGCTCCACCGAATTCCGCAACCGTCTGCGTCTGACCGTCACCCCCATCGCCAAGGCCGACAATGGCCTGGAATATGGCGCCCGCCTGCGTCTGCGCGCGGTCAACAACAACCGCGCCACCGACGCTGACCGGGCCTTCATCTTTGTGAATGGCGGTTTCGGCACGGTCCAGATGGGGCAGGTCAACGGCCTGTCGGACGAATACGCCATCATCGCCCCGTCCGATTGGGGAACCGGCGGCGTGGACGGGTCGTTTTTGGCCTACATCGGCTCCAGCTTTGACAACGCCCCGGCTGGGGCGGGCAGCCTGCGCGCCATGAACTCCGGCAACACGGCCACCCGGATCAATTATCTGACCCCGAAATTCTCCGGATTCCAACTGGGCCTCAGCTATCAGCCGACCACCGACAGCAACCTGACCAGCATCGACCGCAGCAAGACGGCGGCGCCAACCGCCAGCGGCATGTTGGCCGGCGCGTTCACCGACGTCGTCGAGGTTGGCGGAAATTACGCGGGCGTTTTCAGCGATGTGAGCCTGGGCGCCAGCCTCTACTACACCGCCGGCAAGGCGAAGGACGCCTCGACAGGCGGCGGGCGCTATGAAAACCTGTCGTCAACGATGGCCGGTCTGTCCGTCGGTTACGCCGGTCTGAAGGTCGCGGGCAGCTACGCTTGGTCGGGACAGAGCGGTTACGCCACGCGCTCCAGCACCCCGACGGCGATCAGCCGGGAAAACCAGACGGTCTTGACCGTCGGCGCCCAATACACCTTTGGCGCGACCACGCTCGGCGTCGGTTATTTGAACGCCAAGGACGCCGGCAGCCTCGCCGTCGCGGGCAAGAACTCCTTCCAGCAATACATCGTCGGCGCCAAATACGTGATCGCGCCGGGTCTCTCGGTCGGCGGCGAATACAACCATTTCAAGCTGAACTCTGACGTCGCCGCCAACAAGGACAAGGGCGACGTGGTTCTGCTGACCACCAATCTGGCCTTCTGAACAAAAGCCGTTTGCGGATCGACCGGCCTGTTTCGAGACGTGGGCCGGTTGTTGCGGCGGTTCAGGTTGACGCCCGCAGGCTTTGTCGGCCAAGGGCGTCGGCCTGGATCGCATCCATGAGCGTGACGGCTCATGAACGTCTCTTCCTGGTGTTGTCCTCCAACCTCTCGCAATCTCCTGGGGAGAGGTTCACTTGAAAGCCGGGCGCCGATCGCGTCCGGCTTCTTTTTTGCGGCGCTCATCCATGTCCGCGACGTTCGTCAACGGGACCGATCATCCGACCGCCCCCAACCGGGCCGGTGGTGACGCTCCCACGAGCGGCCATATCCATAGCGCGGGCGCTCATAGACCACGACGGGCGGCGCCCGGTAATAGGGCGGGGCCACCACAACCGGCGGGCGGTAGGCCGGATATTCCGAATAATAGCCGCCATGATGGTGGACGCAGCCCGCCAGCGTGAACAGCAGAGCGGACAGGGCGGCGAAGCGAAGGACGGTGCGGACAGGAATGGCGCGCATGGCGGTGGACCTGAAAAGCGGTGTGTGTTTCTGCAAACACGCTGGGCGCGCGATTATTCCCACCGGAAACAGATTCACGACTCACCCTTCATTCATCGCAAATTCGTATTGATAAAAGAAAAACTATGAATTTTTGAAATCATAGCTTCCAGGGCAAGCTGCGCGGCGTCACCACCTCATGTCAAAAAGGGCGATCCCATCATGAAGGCCATCGGCTACCGCGCGTCCCTGCCCATCGGCAACCCCGACTCCTTGATCGACGTCACGCTCGACACCCCGGCTCCTGCCGGGCGCGACCTGCTGGTGCGGGTCGCCGCCATCTCCGTCAACCCGGTGGACGTCAAGCTGCGCGCCAACGCCGCGCCCGCCGACGGCGCCTTGCGGGTGTTGGGCTTCGACGCCGCCGGAATCGTCGAAGCGGTCGGGCCGGACGTCACCCTGTTCCAACCCGGCGACGCCGTGTTCTACGCCGGGGCCATCGACCGTCCTGGCGCCAACAGCGAGTTTCATGTGGTGGACGAGCGCATCGTCGGCCTCAAGCCCAAGAGCTTGAGCGACGCCGAGGCCGCCGCCCTGCCGCTGACCGCGATCACCGCCTGGGAAATGCTGTTCGACCGGCTGGGGCTGAGCCGTGGCGAGACGGCGGAAAGCGGGCGGTCGCTGTTGATCGTCGGCGGGGCGGGCGGCGTCGGCTCCATCGCCGTGCAATTGGCCCGGCGGTTGACCGGAATCCGCGTCATCGCCACCGCCTCCCGCCCGGAAACGGCGGCTTGGGCGCGGGAGATGGGCGCGCATGACGTGATCGACCATTCCGGCTCGATCCCCGACCAAATCCGCGCGCTGGGCTTGAACGGGGTGGATTGCGTGTTCGTCACCACCGGCACGGACCAGCATTTCACCGCGCTGGCCGAGATCGTCGCCCCGCAGGGCCGCATCGGCCTGATCGACGATCCCGGCCTGATCGACGTCCGCCTGCTGAAGCGGAAATCCGTGTCCCTGCATTGGGAGATGATGTTCGCCCGCTCCCTGTTCCAGACCGCCGACATGGCCGCCCAACACGCGCTGCTGACGGAGGTGTCGCGGCTGGTCGATGACGGGACCTTGCGCACGACGCTGACCGAAACGCTGGGCCGGATCGACGCCGAAACCCTGCGGCGCGCCCACGCCCTGATCGAAACCGGCAAGGCGCGCGGCAAGATCGTGCTGGCGGGCTTTTAGGCCGCGTCCAGCGACCGAGGAACCGACGACAGGGGAGCGGGCGACGGCGCCGGGCGGTTGGTCCGACGCATCGCCGCCAGGCTGTCCAGGATGAAGCCGACCAGCGGTTCGGCCAGACGGCGGTTGCGCGGGGTTTCCCCGAAAATGGCCATGTCGACCTCGCCCAACTCGGGCAACCCATCCTCGACGCCCAACCGCCGCGCGTCGTCGGGGACCGAGGATTCGCTGAGCGCCGCCACCCCCAACCCGGCCCGCACGGCGGCCTGGACCCCCAGGACGCTGCCGCTGGTGTAGACGATCCGCCAGGACCGCCCGATCTCGCCCAGCGCCGACACGCCGCGATTGCGGAACACGCAGGGCGCGGGCAAGACGCAGAGCGGCAGCGGCGCGGCGGGGTCGATCTCCAACGTCGGGGCGGCGACCCAGCGCATCGGTTCGCGCCAGATCACCCGCCCGCGCGTTTCCCCGGCGTCGCGGCGGGAAATCACCAGATCCAGATCGCCCGACTCCAGCCCCGTCACCAGATCGTCGCACATGCCCACCCGCACGTCGATGCGCAGGCGCGGGTAAATCTTGGCGAATTGCGTCAACACGCGCGGCAGGTGATCGGACAGGAAATAGTCGGCCACGCCCAGCCGCAACTCCCCCTCCGCCGCCGGTTCGTGGAACCGGCGCACGGTTTCGTCGTTCAACGCCAGCAGGCGGCGGGCGTAGCCCAGCAGCAACTCGCCGTCGTGGGTGAGCGCCAGCGACCGGCTCGTCCGCGCGAACACCCGGCGGCCCAGCGTGTCCTCCAGCTTCTTGATCTTGACGCTGATCGCCGATTGGGTGCGGCCCAGCCGATCCGCCGCCGCCGTGAAGCCCCCCGCCTCGGCCACCGTCACGAAGGCGCGCAGGGCGTCGATGTCCAGATCGGGAATCGCCATGCCCAAACATTCCTGAAACAAATTGATGACACGCATCCTATCGCGCAATCGCATGAATGGCGAGTCCTTCCCAAAAACACCGCGCGTGCTACCGTGGTGATTCCTGATCCTCTTCCGCTGGACGTCGCGACCATGACCAACCGATGGATGTCGGCCTCCCTGCTGGCGACGGCGCTGCTGGCGTCCGCCTGCCAATTCCCCGCCTTTGACAACAGCCCGCCGCGCCCGAAGACCACCACCACCCCCATCGCCCCCACCACCACGCGGCCGCCGCCCGAGGCGCGCGGCGTCTGGCTGGTCGGCAGCCCGGCCTTGCGCGGCGCGGTTCAAAACGCGGCGGCCAAGTTCGACGGCGGCCCCGACGCCAAGCCCCACCTGACCGCCAAGGGAACCACCGCCGGTTTCCGCGCCTTCTGCGCCGGGGTCGGGCTGGACCATCCCGACATCGTCGCCGCCGACCGTCCCATCAGCCCGGCGGAACGCAAAGCCTGCCAGACCAAGGGCGTGACGCTCACCGCCTACAATCTGGGGCCGAAGCAAATCCTGTATGTGAAGGACGCCAACATGGTGGCCGTGCCGGGCGTCCGCCCCTTCGTCGACAGTTGGAGCCTGCCGGGCCAGCCGGTCAGCGACGCCCTCACCGGGAGTTGATGACAGGAGCGTTGACGCGCGCGACAGCCTGGGGCAGGAACGTGTGAGGGTGGAACGCTGGTCTGCGGTTTGACCGGCGACGCCCCCCCCCTGGGCGCCACGGCATGGCGCGGCACGGAAAGATTCGGCGCGATGACAAGCATGGCGATGACGCAGGTCCACCCGAAGCGCGCCCGGCGTCGGACAATGACGTTGCGCGCGCTGGCCAACCTGATGGTTGGCGGGCTGGTGATCGTTCTGGCGGTGATGGCCCTCATCGGCGGTCTGCTGCTGAACGGCATCCGCGACGTTGAGGACAGTTGGAACGCCTATGATCTGGGGGCGGCCACCAAATCCGACGCGCTGTCGGAACTGCGCTCCTACCTTGGCGCGGGCGGGGTGGTCGATCTGTTCCACGAGTTTCAGGTGATGGGGCCGCGCGGCGCGCGGGCCGAGGTTGAACGGGCGGTGTCCCTGGCGCGCGCCAATCTGGAAACCTACCGCTACACCGCCGCCACCACGGCGGAGGAAGAGCGCGCGATCTCCGTCATCGCCGAAACGTTGGACGCCGTCGCCGCCCGCCTGCCCGACGTCGAAGCCGCGCAAGCCGCCCACCAGCTCACCCACATCCTGTTGCGCGACACCGCCGTCGATTTCAGTCCGACGGTGGAGGCGTTGCGCGTTCTGGACGGACAGATCAGCCGGGATCGCGCCGCGCTGGGCGCCACCAACCGCGCCGTCATCGCTCGCCAACAAACCATTCTGGCCATCGGCGGCAGCGTGGCGGCGGCGCTGCTCGCCCTGCTGGCCATCCTGCTGGTCGGCCTGACCCACCGCCGCGTTCTGACGCCGCTGGCCCGGCTGGTCGAAGAATCGCGACAGCTCGCCCGGCGGCAATTGGATCAACCCTTTGTCTGGACCCGGCGGGACGAGCTGGGCCAGCTTGGCCGTACGCTGGAGGACAGCCGTTCGGCGCTCGCCTCCCTGTTTTCGGCCATCGAGGAAAAGACGCAACGGCTGATTGACAGCGAACAGCGTTACGCCATGGCCGCCGCCGCCACCAACGATGGGCTGTGGGATTGGGATCTGGTCAGCGGCGGCGTCTACGCCTCCGCCCGCCTGCACCAGATGCTGGGGTTGGCCGACGGCGCGCTGGGCGGCTCCTTCGACCGCTTCATGGAATTCGTCCACCCCGACGACGCGGCGCGGGTCCGCAATCTTTGGCGCAAGGCCATTGTGGACGCCGAACACACCATCTTCGACATGGAGTTCCGCACCCGCCTGGCCTCCGGCGCCGAAGGTTGGATGCTGGTGCGCGGCGTGGTGGAGCGCGACGGCGCCGGGCGCGCCGTCCGCATCGTCGGTTCGGCCACCGACATCACCCGCCGCAAGGCGGCGGAGCAGGCGCTGATCCATCAGGCGACCCATGATTATCTGACCGGCCTGCCCAACCGCGCCTATCTGATCGACTGGCTGCGCGCGGCGATGGGGAGCGGAGGCGAGGCGCGGCGCGGCGTCGCCCTGCTGTTCCTGGATCTGGACGGATTCAAGGTCATCAATGATTCGTTGGGGCACGCCATCGGCGACCGGCTGTTGATCGCGGTGGGCCAGCGCATCGCCGATCATCTTGGCCCGAATGAGTTCGCCGTCCGGCTGGGCGGCGACGAGTTCGTCGTCGTCACCACCGGCGAAGAGGCCGCCCTGGCCGACGCCGAGCGGTTGGAACAGGCGCTGACCACCCCCTTCCGCATCGGCGACATGGAGCTGCGCACCTCGGCCAGCATCGGCGTCGCCATCGACGACGGTCTGGCCGCCGATCCGGTCAGCCTGCTGCGCGACGCCGACATCGCGCTGTACCGCGCCAAGGAGCATGGCCGGTCACGGACGGAGGTCTTCACCACCGCCCTGCGCGACGCCATCCTGATCCGCCACCGCCTGCAAACCGACCTGACCCGCGCCATTGAGGCGCGGGAGGTCTTTTTGCTCTACCAGCCCATCGTGACGATGGCGGACGGACGGTTGACCGGCTTTGAGGCGTTGGTGCGCTGGCGCCACCCGGAACTGGGCCTGATCGGCCCCGACCGTTTCATCCCCATCGCCGAGGAAACCGGCCAGATCCTGCCGCTTGGCCGCTTTGTCCTGGAAGAGGCCGTCAGCAGCCTGAAGCGCTGGCGCGCCCAATCCGGCCTGCCGATCACCGTCAACGTCAACCTGTCGGCCCGCCAGATGTGGGACGCCGCCTATGTCGAGGACATGCTGACTTGGTTGGCCGAAACGGGCGTCGAAGGGCTGAAGATCGAGGTGACGGAAAGCATGACGATGAGCGACCCCGACCGCGCGCTCGCCATCCTGGGGCGCTTCCATGATCTGGGGATCCCCCTGTGCATGGATGATTTCGGCACCGGCTATTCCTCGCTCTCCTACCTTGGCCGCTTCCCCTTCGACGTGTTGAAGATCGACAAGAGCTTCGTCCGCGATCTCGCCCCGGACTCGGGCCGGGCGCGGCTGGTGCGCGGCATCGTCAACCTCGCCCATGACCTGGGCCTCGACGTGGTTGGCGAGGGGGTGGAGACGGCGGCGGAACAGGCCATCCTGACCGGGCTGGGTTGCGACTACGCCCAAGGCTACCTCTTCGCCCGCCCCTTGCCAGCCGACGACGCGGAATCCTGGGTGCGCCGCGCGGCGGCGGTCGGAACAGCCTGAGCCTTGGTGAAGACCTTCGTCAGCCCGCCGCGAACAGATCGCCTTCGACGGGGGCGTCGGCCCAACCATCGGCGTTGGCATCGGCGTTGGGATCGCCCAACGCGGTTTCCCAGCCCAGCGCGGGCAGGGTGATCGCCCGGGTGTTGCCCAAGCCGCTGCGCGCGGCGATGAAGCCACGCTGTTCCATGTAGGTCAGCAAGCGCCGCCCACGCCCCTTGGACCGACTGCCGCAGGCCCGCGCCACGTCGGCGTCCGACGGGCAGGGCGCATGATCCAGCGCGGCGCGGGCCAGCAGCAGAAACACCGGCTGGATGTCCTCCGCCAGCGTCGCGGCGACGCCGGTCGCCCGCTCCCACGCCGGATCGTCGCCGGTTCCAGCCCCCGCCCGCGCGGCGCTCAGCTTGCGGCGGAAGGCGGGCAACGCCAGCCGGTCGCCCTCCACCCCCTGCCCCCGGCAGCGGACGAGAAAATCCTGATAGAGCACGGCGATGGAACGGTAGGCGGCCTCCGGGTCGGCCAGGACGGCGCGCAGGATCTCCTCATAGAGCGCCTCGCGCTCAGCGATCTGCTCCGCCGTTTCCTCCGGTTCGGGGATGGGCAACGGCAACAGGTCCTCCGCCTCGTCCGCCAAGGTCGGCGGCGGCGCGGCGGCGCGGCCACGGGCCAGTTGCGCCATCAGATCGGCGCTGGCCGAGGTCGAGGGGCGGCGAACCGGGAAGCGCGGCGGTTCGGCCTCCGTCGCCGTGAAAATCAGATCGCGGGCGTCTTCGGTCGGGGTGGTCGGCGGCGGCATCAGGGTCGGGCTGCCGGTGCGCCCCTGGGTTTCCACCGCGCCGATGCGCAGCGGCAGCGGGCGGCGCGACAAAGCGGGGCCAAGGGCGATGAAATGGCCGCGCTCCAAATCGCGGAACATCTCGGCCTGCCGCCGCTCCATCCCCAAAAGGTCGGACGCGCGCGCCATGTCGATGTCGAGAAAGGTGCGGCCCATCAGAAAGTTCGACGCTTCCGCCGCGACGTTCTTGGCCAGCTTGGCCAAGCGCTGGGTGGCGATCACCCCGGCCAGCCCGCGCTTGCGGCCCCGGCACATCAGGTTGGTCATCGCGCCCAGCGACACCTTGCGCGCCTCGTCCGACACCTCGCCAGCGGCGGACGGGGCGAAGAGCTGCGCCTCGTCCACCACCACCAGCATCGGGTACCAGAAATCGCGGTCGGCGTCGAACAGCCCGCCAAGGAAGGCGGCGGCGGCCCGCATCTGCATCTCGGAATCCAGCCCCTCCAGATTGAGGACGACCGAGACGCGGTGCTGACGCACCCGCGCGGCCACCGCCTGAAGCGCCGATTCGGTGTGTTCGTCGGCCTCGACCACGACATGGCCGAAGCGCTCGGCCAGCGTGACGAAATCGCCTTCCGGGTCGATGATCGCCTGCTGGACCCACGGGGCGCTCTGTTCGATCAGGCGGCGCAGCAGATGCGATTTGCCGGAACCGGAATTGCCCTGGACCAGCAGACGGGTGGCCAGCAACTCCTCCAGATCGAGCGTCGCGGCGGTTCCCGTGTTCGTCCGCCCCATGTCGATGCCGACCTTCATGCCCAACGCTCCCTGACCGTCCCGAACCTGGACCTTATCCTCGAAGCGCCGTTCTATAGCGCACCCGATGGGTCGGCGGCGAGCCTGTCGATGGCGGGGCAGAGCTTCGCTTGGGTTCAGCGGCGCGAGGGCGGCGACGCAAGCGGCCTCACGGCCAGCCTCACGAGCGATCCCGCGCCTTTTGCAGCGCCGCCGCCATGGCCGCGAACAACAGCTTGGGCCGGATCGGCTTGGTGGCGAGCGCGTCCATCCCCGCCTCGGCGCAGGTCTTCCAGGTGGCGGTGGAGGCGTGGGCGGTGAAGGCGACCACCGGCAGCGCGCCCTGCGGCGGCGGCAATGCGCGGATGTGGCGCGTCGCCGTCAGCCCGTCCATTTCCGGCATCTGCACGTCCATCAGCACCAGATCGAAGGGGCGCTTCATCACCGCCTCGATCGCCTCGATCCCGTTGGTGGCGAAGGCGACCGTGTGCCCTTCGCGCGTCAGCATGGCGGCGGCGACGTCGCGGTTCACCGCGTTGTCGTCGACCACCAGAACACGCAGCGGCGGCGCCCCCGAATCCGCCGCCAGCGACGGCGACGGCGTCAGCAGCCTCCCGACCGTTTCACCAGGACGACACGCGATGGTGAAGGTGAAGACGCTGCCCTGTCCGGGCGCGCTTTCCACCCGGATGGTTCCGCCCAGCAGCTCGCACAGATCCTTGCAGATCGCCAACCCCAGCCCGGTTCCCCCAAAACGGCGGGTGATGGTGTTGTCGGCCTGGGTGAAGCGTTGGAACAGGGTTCGCCCCGCCTCCGGCGCGATGCCGATGCCGGTGTCCTCGACCTCGAACTCCATCAGAAAACGCCCGTCCGGCGCATCGGCCAAACGCCGCGCCCGTAGGGCGACATGGCCGCTGGTCGTGAATTTGATGGCGTTGCCGACCAGATTGAACAGGATCTGCCGCAGCCGCGCCGGATCGGTGACGATGCTGGATGGAACCGACGGCAACATCCGGCAGCTCAGGGCCAGCCCCTTTTCCTTCGCTTTGCCCCGCAGAAGTTGGGTGACGGATTCGCAAATGGCTTCCGGGTCGCAATTTTCCTCCGCGACCTCAAGGCGTCCGGCTTCCAGTTTTGAGAAGTCCAGCACGTCGTCGAGAATGCGCAACAGCGCCTCCGCCGACTGACGCGCGACCGCCACCTTGTCGCGCTGGTCCAACGCCAGCTCCTCATACTCCAGCAGCGTCAGCATCCCCAGCACCCCGTTCATCGGCGTGCGGATCTCGTGGCTGATCGTGGTCAGGAATTCCGATTTGGCCCGGCTGCCCGCCTCGGCCATCTCCTTGGCGTTCTGAAGATTCTCCTCAAACTTCTTGCGCTCGCTGATGTCGCGGATGATGCCGATCACCTGTGGAACGCCAACCACGCCCAAGTCGCCCAGCGCCAGTTCGATGGGGAATTCGTCGCCGTCGCCACGTCGGCCAATCTCTTCCTGGCTGCGGCCATGCGCGCCGGGCTCCGAGGTCGTCAGAAGAGGACGTTGATCCGCGCCAGCGGCGCGGCTGACCACCAGATCGTCCAAACGGGCGCCGACCAGCGCGTCGCGGTCCGCCGCGAAGATCTCCATGGTGGCCCGGTTGACGTCCAGAATGATTCCGGTCTGATCGGCGATCACCACCCCCTCGCCCACCGCGTCCAGAATGGCTTTCAAATGCCGCCGCGCCAGTTCCTGGGATTCGCGGTAAGTGGTCCGCAGCTCCTCCTCCGCCAGCTTCTGGGCGCTGATGTCCACGTCGATGCAGATCCATTTTTCAATGGTCCGGGCGCTGTCGTAGATCGGCACCACCGTCCGGCTCAACCACAGCGGGCTGCCATCGCCGCGCGCGGTGCGAATGGCCCCGCGCCAGATTTCATCCGATGGAACGAACAGCGTGTCCCCATTGGGCAGCGCATGCCCCACCGCTCGCTCACGCTCGATGCCGACGGTGTCGCAATAGAGATCATTGACCACATTGATTCGCCCCTGCGCGTCGATTTCGCTGACGATGGCGGTCTGATCCAGAGCGTTCTTGTGCTGGACCAGCGCGTCCATCAGGGCGTCGATGCGCTGACCGAACTGGTTGCGCAGGCTGGCCGCCGTGCGGTTGACCATTTCGATGGCTTGACGGATTTCCAACGGCGCGTCTTGCGTCAACTGGGCCTGAGCGTCCAACTCGCCAACCCGGATCCGCTCTTCCAAGGATTTCAGGTCGCTGAGGTTGGTCAGCCAGCGCATCAGCAGCACGCGCACCACCGTCAGCCCGATCACCAGACTGGCCAAGGCCAGTTCCAGCGCCGCCCTGGTCAAGGCCCACAGCTCTTCCGCCGCCGCCGCGACGTCGAAGGAGAGCCGCAGAACGCCGTAATCCTGGCCGCCTGCGGCGATGACCCGATTCACATCGTACAACCGCTCGGCAAGAAGCGCGGTCAACCAACCTGGAACATACCCCTTTGCCTGGCTGTCCCCGCCGATGCTGATGGTGGCCCCCGACAGATCGATGAAGGAGGCCCGATCAAAAGGAGTCTGCGTGACCACCGTTTCCAGCATGCGCTTCACCGTGTCGTAATCGCCGATGATGACGCTTTCCTGAATGGTGCGCGCCATCACCTCGATCAAAACGCCCGCCGTCATCTGGACATCATCCAAACGCTGATAAAGATGATAGCGGTAAAACAAAAACAACCCAACGCCCAGAGCCATCAAAAGAACAGCCGCGTACAACAAGAACAAGCGCGTTCCGAGAGATTGCGGCAGAATTTTCAAGAAAACGCCCCCACGCCCAATGGAATTTTATGTTCGTCCATGACGGCGACGTCACTTCACAAAATTTGGTGATGTGCGATGGAAGTTGATGTAGGAGGTGTAATCATCCTCTGAAGCGGGAATGAAATTCTGAAAAGGTGTGAGCTTCACCGTTTCAGACACCTTTTTGATGATCGCGGCGCCCGCCGGATCGCTCGCCATTCCCAGAAAGGCGTCGGTTACGGCTTTGACGTCCGCCGACGGCACCGACGGGGAGACCATCAACGCCAAATCATTGAAGGGTTCGGACGTCCACAACACCCGAAAGGCTTTGTTTTCCCGCCGCGCATAGCCGTCGACAAGTTGGGAATTGACGCCAACCGCCTGCGCTTTTCCGCTGAAAAGCTGGGCGAAGGCGCCATCATGATTGCCGCCAAAGACCACCTTGACCGGGATCTTTTGTTCCAGAAGATGGGCGTATGTGACCTTATAGGCGATGAAGGCCTCATTTCCCGGAAAAACAACCTCTTTGTCGGCGAGTTGCCCCAGATCCGTGATGGGAGAATCCGCCGCTGTCAGAATTTGACCATAAACCGCCGGATAATCCCGCCGAACAAGCAGCTTCCACCCCATCTGACGACGATTTTCATTGAACAGATGGTTGGTGAAGGCGAACTCAACCTCTTTGGCCAAAACAAAACTGGTCGTGTCCGCCGAGGTCCGGCCTATCTTCAAAGACAGCTTCACCCCGGACCGTGATGAAACATACTGTATGATCGGATTCCAATAAGACGCCGTAAGCTCAATTCCAAATTGATTGACCGGCGAGAATTTATAAACTTTTTCATCACTCGCCCACGCCGTCGTCGTCAACGCCATGTGCGATGCGATGAAAACGACAATGAGGCGCGCCCATCGAGTCAGCGTCATCGTTTCCTCTGTTTTCAAGACACAGCCAAAACCAGACGCAACCTTAATTCATTTCGCCTCCTTGAAAAATTGAGGTCAACCCGCAGACTCCAACTCCAGCGATCCCCCCTGATCGTGAAACGCGCAAGCCTCCGACACTCATGATCGCAGCAGCCCGTCGGCCCGGGAGAAGCCCACCGACGCCGGGCGTTCGCTTCTGTCGGAGTTTCCGCGCAAAGACTGTTTTCCAAATCCACCCCAGACGCGAAGGTTGAAACGATGGCGAATTCGCGGACAACGCCATTGCCGCCATAGTCGCGGTCGGCCTCTGCCGACCGTGGCCGTCATACAGGGCGCCTCGCGCATGTCCGTGAAGCTGGATTTTCGCCGCCTCCGTTATTTCGTCACCGTCTGCGAACTTGGCAGTTTTTCCAGGGCCAGCGAAGTTCTGAACGTCGCGCAGTCGGCGCTCAGCCAGAATGTGAGCCATGCTGGAGGAGGATCTGGGAGGCCAGCTTCTGGTCCGGCACCCCCGTGGCGTCAGCCGAACCGAGATTTCCGGCAGCGAGGCCTGTCTCGCAAAAGGCGGCGGTCAGCGCGTCGGCTGAACTCGAATCAAATTTTCAGAGACCGGCTGATGTGAGAGCGCTCAAGCCGTTGTTGGACGCTGGCGGGCGCCCTGACCCGAAGGCGCCATACAGTCCCGCGCAGCCGCAGGACGTGTGCGACGTCGTTGCGCCGCAGGATGGGTTCGACGCCCCGTGAGGGACGAATTTCCGAACCAGATCAATGTCTTGGGGGAAATTGGTGGAGCCGAGGAGGATCGAACTCCCGACCTACGCATTGCGAACGCGTCGCTCTCCCAGCTGAGCTACGGCCCCACACACGGCACAAACGCGGCTTGCGTTCGGCGTGGCGCGGTTATTGTCCATTCGAGGGGGGACTGTCAAGCGATTGATTCAAGAAAATGTCGCGCCCTCGCGTCGGCCCGGACGGCGGCCTCCGCCCCGTCGATTTTGCGCGGGCGCGGCGCGGGCATGGCGCTCAGGGCAATCGCTTGAACCATCGAAGGCTGAATAAGCCCCTCTCCCCTCGCGGGAGAGGGGGTGGGGTGAGGGGGAAAGGGAACCTCCCCGGTCCCGTTGGGCCGGGCCGCACCCCTCATCCCAACCCTTGTCCCACAAGGGGAGAAGGGCTTTCGTGGATGTGAAAGCGTTCAAGCGATTGCCCTGGCATGGCGCTGGACAGCTTTGCGCCCCGTGGGTAGGGTGCGGCCAAACGCTGGCGCCCGCCTTGGGGCCGCCGCCGGACAACCGACAAAGGAGCAGGCCCGGCATGATCGCGCTGTATGTGCTCATCAACACCATCCTGGACCTCTTCTTCTGGGTCCTGATCCTCTCGGCGGTGCTGAGCTGGCTGGTGACGTTCAACGTCATCAACACCCGCAACCGCGCGGTCTACGTCATCGGCGATTTCCTCTACCGCGCGACGGAGCCGGTGCTGCGCCCGATCCGCAACGTCCTGCCCAACATGGGCGGGCTGGATCTGTCGCCCATCGTCGTTCTGCTGGGGATTTCCTTCATCCAGAACCTGATGGCGCAATACTGGCCGCGCTTCTGATGGCTGGCCCGCTGGAGCCGGCGGCCGACGGCCTGCGTTTGACCTTGCGGGTGACGCCCAAAGCGTCCCGCAACGCCATCGTCGGGCTGGTTGACACGGCCGACGGCGGGCGCGTTCTGAAGGTGACGGTCACGACCGTGCCGGAAAACGGCAAGGCGAACGAGGCGGTCGTCAAGCTGCTGGCCAAGGCGTGGAAACTGCCGAAAACCAGCCTGACGGTGGTGGCCGGGGCGACCGACCGCAACAAGATCATCCATGTGGCCGGCGATCCGGCGGCGTTGACGCCCCGCCTGACGGCCTTGATTGACGGCGTTTCAGAGTGAGTGTGGAGGCGACCATGGCGGACGCAAAGATCATCGACGGCAAGGCTTTCGCGGCCGGTCTCAGGGCGCGGGTGGCCGACGGCGTCGCCGCGCTGAAGGCCAGCCACGGCGTCACCCCCGGTCTGGCCGTGGTGCTGGTCGGCGAGGATCCGGCCAGTCAGGTCTATGTGAAGTCCAAGGAACGGGCGCTGGTCGAGCTGGGGATGAACTCCTTCGACCATCACGAATCCGCCGACATGGCCGAAGCCGACCTGCTGGCCCTGATCGACCGGCTGAACGCCGATCCGGCGGTGCATGGGATTCTGGTGCAGTTGCCGCTGCCCAAGCACATCGACACGCAAAAGATTCTGGCCCGCATCGTCCCGGAAAAGGACGCCGACGGCTTCCACGTCGTCAACGCCGGTCTGCTCGCCACCGGGCAGCCGGGGGCCATCGTGCCCTGCACGCCGCTGGGCAGCCTGCTGCTGATCCGCGACACGCTGGGCCGCGACCTGAAGGGCAAGCGGGCGCTGGTGCTGGGCCGGTCCAACATCGTCGGCAAGCCGATGGCGCATCTGCTGCTTCAGGCCGACTGCACGGTGACTCTGGCCCATTCGCGCACCGTCGATCTGGCCGAGGAATGCCGCCGCGCCGACATTCTGGTCGCCGCCGTCGGTCGGCCCGAAATGGTGCGCGGCGATTGGATCAAGCCGGGCGCGACCGTCATCGACGTCGGCATCAACCGGGTTCCCGCCGCCGAAGCGGGCAAGACCCGGCTGGTCGGCGACGTCGCTTTCGCCGAAGCGGTGAAGGTCGCGGGCGCCATCACCCCGGTGCCGGGCGGCGTCGGGCCGATGACCATCGCTTGCCTGATGCTGAACACGCTGGCCGCCGCCTGCCGCGCGGCGGGCGCCCCGGTCCCCGCCGAGGCGGCGCTGTGATAACCGTCCACGCCCGCGTCGAGGGCCGCGTCGTCCGCCAGCCTTTGGCGCTGGACGAACCGCTGCCCCCCGACGCGGTGTGGATCGACCTGCTGCGCCCGGACGAGGCGGAGCGCGCCCATGTCGGCGCGCTGACCGGCTGCGACCTGCCGACCCGCGCCGAAATGAAAGAGATCGAGGCGTCGAGCCAGCTCTACACCGAGGGCGAGGGCGTCTACATGACCTCCTCGATCATCTCGCGCGCCACCTCGCCGCACCCGGAACAGGGCGAGCTGACCTTCGTTCTGACGCCGCGCCACCTCATCACCCTGCGCTACACCGAACCGCTGCCGGTCATCACCTTCGCCGCCCGCTGCACGCGCCAGCCCGAATTGCTGGCCACCGGCGAAAGCGCGCTGTTCGGCCTGCTCGACGCCGTGATCGACCGGGTGGCCGACGTGCTGGAGCTGGTCGGCGGGCGCATCGACGAATTGTCGGCCCGGATTTTCGACGATTCGCTGGACAGCGGCGGCTTCGGCAAGGCGGCCAAGAAGCCCGACGAGTTGCAGGACGTGCTGCGCGGCATCGGGCGGGCGGGCGATCTGACCCACAAGGTGCGCGACAGTCTGGCCGGTCTGGACCGTCTGGTGGTGTTTTTGACCTCGGTCAGCGGCGGGCGTTTGACCAAAGAGCAGAAAACCGCGCTGAAAACGATGACGCGCGATTTGCGATCGCTGAACGAGCACGCCGGGTTCCTGGCGCATGAGGCGAATTTCCTGCTCGACGCCACGCTGGGCCTCATCAACATCGAACAGAACGCCATCATCAAGATTTTCTCGGTCGTCGCCGTGGCCCTGATGCCGCCGACGCTGATCGCGTCCGCCTATGGCATGAATTTCAAACACATGCCGGAATTGGACTGGGAATATGGCTATCCCATGGCCATTCTGCTGATGGTTCTGTCGGCGGTCGGGCCGCTTTGGTATTTCCGGCGGCGCGGCTGGCTGTGACGGGGTTTCGCCGGACGGGACCGCGCCGACTGTAGAAGGGGGAAACCGCCGATGATCGTCCTGTCCGATTCCGCGCTCGACGCGCTGCTGGCCCAGGATGTTCCTTACGGCGACCTCACCACCGACTCCCTGGAAATCGCCGACCAACCCGCCCGGATGAGCTTCGCCGCGCGCGCCGCCATGGTGCTGGCGGGCAGCGAGGAAGCCGCCCGTCTGGTCGAAAAGGCGGGCGGACGGGTGACGCGGGTCAGCCCCAGCGGAACCCGCCTGGAGGCCGGGGCGGTCTTTCTGGAGGCCGACGGCCCCGCCGGAGCCTTGCATCGGGCGTGGAAGGTGGCGCAGACGCTGACCGAATACGCGTCCGGCATCGCCAGCCGCGCCCGGCGGATCGTGGACGCCGCCCCCGGCGTCACCGTGGCCTGCACCCGCAAGAATTTCCCCGGCGCCAAGGATCTCAGCGTCAAGGCGGCGATCGCCGGGGGCGCGGTGACGCACCGTCTCGGCCTTTCGGAAACCCTGCTGGTCTTCCCCGAACACCGCGCCTTCCTGCCCGGCCCGCCCGAGGAATGGATCGCCGCCCTGCGCCGCAAGGCCCCAGAAAAGAAGATCGTGGTGGAGGCCGGATCGGTCGAGGAGGCCGTCGCCCTGGCCAAGGCCGGGGCCGACGTCATCCAGTTGGAAAAGCTGCCGCCCGAGGCCGCCGCCGCCGTGATCGCCGCCACCCGCGCCTTGACCCCGCCGCCGATGGTCGCCCCGGCGGGCGGCGTCACCGAAGCCAACGCCGCCGCCTACGCCGCCGCCGGATGCCGGTTGCTGGTGACGTCCGCCCCCTTCTTCGGCCCACCCGCCGACGTCAAGGTGACGCTGCGCCCGGCGTGAGGCTTTCCCCCTCCCCAACCCTCCCCCGCTTGGCAGCGGGAGAGGGAGTCTTGATCCTTGTCAGCGCACGGCGGAGTTCCCTCTCCCGCGTCAGCGGGGGAGGGCTAGGGAGGGGGCAAACATGGACGCTCCCCACCCTAACGCGGATCCGCCACCCACCAGCTTTCGATCAAGGGGCCGTAGAGCGGGGTGACGGCGGGGCGGCGCAGGCGGGACCAATGGGCCAGACGGTCCACCGGGCTGTAGAACAGCGGGACCATGTAGTGCCCCCACAGCAGCACGCGGTCGAGCGCCCGCACCCGCGCCACCAGATCGGCGCGCGTCGTCGCTTCGGCGATGGAATGGGCGATGGCGTCCACCACCGGGTCGCGGATGCCCGCCAGATTGCGGCTGCCCTCCTGCTCCGCCGCGTCGGATCCGTAATAATAAAGCTGCTCGTTGCCCGGCGACAGGCTGGACGCCCACCAGCGCAGCACCATGTCGAAATCGAAACGATCCAACCGGGCCTGGAATTGGGCGCTGTCCACCGCGCGGACGCGGGCGGCGATTCCCAACCCGTCGAGCGAACGGGCGAATTCCAACGCCACCCGTTCCTCCGTCGGGTCCGACAGCAGAATTTCAAAGGCGAAGGGGCGGCCCGCCGCGTCGGTGAGGCGACCGTCGCGGATCGTCCATCCGGCCTCGGCCAGCAGGCTCAGCGCGGCGCGGCGGTTGGCCCGCCCGCCCGCCGGGCCATTGCCGTCGGTGACGGGCAAGGCGAAGGGCTGGGTGAACAAGGCGGGCGGCAGCCGGTCGCGGAAGGGGGCCAGCGCGGCCAACTCCGCCCCCTGCGGCAACCCTTGGGCGGCCAGTTCGGAATTCGGGTAATAGCTGGCGGCGCGGGTCAGCGCGCCGTGGAACAGGGTTCGCCCAATCCAGGCGAAATCGGTGGCCATGCCCAGAGCCTGCCGGACCCGGACGTCGGCGAACAGCGGGCGGCGGGTGTTGAAGATCAGGCCGCGCGCCGCGTCGGGGCGCTGGTGCGCCAACTCCTCCCGCTCGATCCGTCCGTCGCGCAGAGCCGGGCTGTCATAGCCGGTCGCCCATTTCGCCGGGTCGCTTTCGCGGCGGACGTCGCCGTCCCCGGCCTTGAACGCCTCCAACGCCACCGAATCGTCGCGGTAATAGACGAAATCCAGCCGATCCGCGTTGAATTGGCCCCGGCGAATCGGCAAATCCCGGCCCCAATAATCGGGAACCCGCTCGTAGGTGACGCGGCGGCCCGCGTCGACGCTCGCCACCCGGTAGGGGCCGCTGCCCAGAATCGGCTCCAGCGTCGTGCGGTCGAACGGCTTGTCGGCCCACCAGACCTTGCTGTGAATCGGCATCAGCCCCATCAGCAGCGGCATTTCGCGATCAATCCCGCCGTCCGCGTTGGGGGCGAAGGCGAAGCGGACGGTGCGCGGGTCCAGCGCCTCGGCCTTGGTCACTTTGGCGTAGAACAGCCGCCGGTTGGGCGTGCCGTGGACGCGCTGGGTCTCCAGCGAAAACAGGACGTCGTCCGCCGTCACCGGGGAACCATCGTGCCAGCGCGCCGCTGGGTTGATGTGGAAGGTGATGGCGGAGCGGTCCGTCGCCACCGCCAGCCGATCCGCCAGCAGGCCATAGAGCGAAAAGGGTTCGTCCCACGAGCGGGTCAGCAGCGTCTCGAACGTGTAGCCCAACCCTTGGGCCGGAACGCCCTTGACGATGTGCGGGTTCAGCGTGTCGAAGCCGCCGGTCACGGCCTGCCGGATGGTTCCGCCCTTGGGCGCGTCGGGGTTGACGTAGGGCAGCGCGGCGAAATCCGGCGGCAACCGCAAATCGCCGTGCATGGCGATCCCGTGGGTCGCCGCGTCGGGCGGAGCCGGAAGGGTCTGAGCGTGGGCCGTTGGACCGACCAGCAGCGCCAGCGCGATGAGGAGGGGGCGAATCATGCCGATAGGGTTGCCCCTTTGCCGCACCCGCGCAAGAGTGCCTTGGCCTTGGGCGCGCTTGCGCCTAAACTCCGCCCCCGGCGGCGTCGGTGCGGCATCGGCGCCCAATAAAAACGTGCCCTGTTACGCCAGTCGAAGGACGAGAGAAGATGGATCTGAGCAAGGTTGCCGTGGGCAAGAACCCGCCCTGGGATGTCAACGTCGTCATCGAAATTCCCGTCGGCGGTGATCCGGTGAAGTACGAAGTCGACAAGGAATCGGGCGCGATGTTCGTCGACCGTTTCCTGCACACCGCGATGTATTACCCCTGCAACTACGGCTTCATCCCGCACACCCTGTCGGGCGACGGCGATCCCGTGGACGTCTGCGTCGTTGGCCGCGTTCCGGTCATCCCCGGCGCGATCCTGCGCTCGCGTCCCATCGGCGTCCTGTACATGGAAGACGAGGGCGGCGAGGACGAAAAGCTGTTGGCCGTTCCGGTGGACAAGCTGCACCCGTTCTACACCGACGTGAAGAACTACACCGACCTGCCGACGATTCTCACCGAGCAGATCGCCCACTTCTTCGAGCATTACAAGGATCTCGAAAAGAACAAGTGGGTGAAGATTCTGGGCTGGGGCGACGCCGAAGCCGCCGCCAAGAAGATCGAAGAGGGCTTGGCCCGCGCCGCCGAAGCCAACAAGGGCAAGCCGGGCGTCATCGTTTAATCCTGGGTTTGATCCTGGCCATGTGACGGAACAGGGGGCCGCAACCCGCAGCCCCCTGTTCTCCACGTCAGAGTTTTATAAGCTCAAAGCGTTAGAGTTTTCCCTCCGCGACCTCGCGGTCGAAACGCCGGAAGGCGTCTTCCAGCCTCCATTGCAGCCGCGCCTTTTCGCTGCGGTCCAACAGCGTCTGGCACGCCACCGACGCGCTTTCCCCAACCACGCAGCCGTTCGACGTCCACAGGCTGTCGCCGGGCAGGAAGCTGTGCTCCAGGCTGGCGCGGGCCAGACGCACCAGATCGCCATAGCCCAGGCCGAACTCGGTCACGCCGCGTTCCAGCTCGTTGGTCAGGTCGATGCGGCTCACGCCCTCGTCGTCGGTCGAGAGCACCGTCGGCACGCCCGCCGCGCGGTAGAGCGGGAAGGGGTGGTTCTTGCCCGCCACGCCCAGAATCACGTCGTTGCTGGTCAGGTTGATTTCCACCGCCACCTTGCGCGCCGCCATCAGGCGCAGCAGGCCCTGCGGGTCATCCTCAAACATCAGATCGACGCCATGGCCAATGCGCTTGGCCCCGGCGACCTCCACCGCCTTGCGGATGTGGTTGCGCAGTTCTTCCGGCGGCACCAGACCCAGCGTCAGCTCGCCCGCGTGCAGGGCGACGTTGACGTCGGGGAAACGGCGGCGCGTCTCGGCGATCATCCGCATGTGCAGGTCGTAATCGGCCAGCGCCACCGGGTTGTCCTCCGGCGCGACGAAATTCAGGCCGACGACGCGCGGCTCCTGCGCCGCCAGCATGGCGTTGAACAGGGTGACGGCGAAGGCGGGGCTGGGCGCCTGCGTGCGGGACACCTGCTGGATGTAGCGCACCGACACGCCGCAGCCGGGCTTGGCCGCCGGAGTGCCGCAGCCCAGCAGCGCACGCATCCGCGCTTCCGCCGCGTCGATGTCCTGTTTGGCCTGCGGAATCAGGGCGGGCAGACCGGCGGCGGTCAGCCGGTCGGCCATTTGGGGCAGGTCGCCGGTCCAGGGCGTCGCCTTGCCGATGTTGGCGGCGGCCCAGGTCTGGAAGGAGACCATCAGTTCGACATGCTGTTCGCCCTGGCGTCCGGCGCGGTCCACCACCTCGGCCAACAGATCGCCGGTCGAGCCGGTCGCCGGGCTGAAACGCCCGAAGGTGGCGAAAAACTGGTCGTGCAGGCTGTAGCCGGAGATCGGCAGCGCGTCGCGGGTGGACAGCGCGTCGAGCGCGACGGGGTAGAGCACGCTGTCGGCGATGACCACGCCAGCCGATGGCTGCGGGCTGTCCTTGGTCGTTCCGCAGGGCTTCTCCTTGGTCGGGGCGACCAGCGCTTTGGCGGCGCGGTCAAAGCACAGATTCGCCGCCTGGGCCAGCCGCAGATAGGTTTCCGCGTAAACCGCCCCAGTCAGGTGGCTGTGCAGATCGGCCCCCTTGGGCATGCGGTAGAGAAAGGCGCGCAGTTCCGGCGGGCTGTTGCGCGCCACCTCGAACCGCCGGGCCGCCGCCGAGTCGGCGGCGACGGCGGGCTGAGCGTCGCCGCCGACTCCGGTGGTGGGGCCGGGCGCCATCGTGGCGCAACCGGCCAACAACAACGCCGCCAGCGCCGGAGCGGCCAGCGTTGAAAACACGCGCGTCATGGGTTTGTCCTCCCGCAATCATCCATTGCGCGAATCCTGACCCACATAATCGCCCTGACGCAATCCACGACCGCGAATCGACGGCAATTGTGCAAAATACCAAGGGTTTGACGGCTTCGGCGGGTTGCATTGAAAGACTGTAGCGACCACGCGTTTCCCGCTATGGTGCCGTCATCTTTTCGTGTTCCCGCCGACCGGAGCCGCCGCGATGACCGACACGCCCGCCCCCACCCTGCTCGACGCGGCCCGCCTGTTTCGGGCCAACGACCTGCCGGGCGCCGAGGCGATGTGCCGCGCGCTGCTCGCCATCGACCCGCACAACGCGCAGGCCGTCCATCTGCTGGGGCTGGTCGCCGCCCACACCGGCCACCCGGACGACGCGCTGGCCCTGTTCGGCGAGGCCATCGCCGAATTGGACAGCGACGCCTCGTTCCACAACAGCCGGGGCAGTCTGCTGTTTCAGCTTGGCCGGACGGCGGAGGCGGAGGAATCCTTCCGCGCCGGGTTGGCGGTCAACGCCAAACTCCCGGAACTGCACGGCAATCTCGGCAACGCGCTGAAGGTTTTGGGGCGGCTGGAGGAAGCGGTCGAAAGTTTCCGCGCCGCGCTGGCGCTGAAGGACAACGCCCCGGAGATGCATCATTTCCTAGCCGCCGCCTTGCGCGAGTTGGGCCAGTTGGAGGCGGCGGAGGAGCATTTCGGCAAGGCGCTGGACCTCGCCCCCGATTATTTGGAGGCGCATTACAGCCTGGCGGAGTTGCTCGCCACCCAAGGGCGCCTGGAAAAGGCCGAGGAATCCTTTCGCACCGTGCTGACCGCCGCGCCGCGCTTCGTTCCGGCCCAGATCGGTCTGGCCCACGCGCTGCAAAGCCTGGATCGCGCGTCGGAGGCCATCGACGCCATCGAGGCGGCGCGCGAACAGGCCCCCGATCATCCAATGATCCAGTTCACCCGCCGCCTGATCTACTCCAGCGCGGTGCCGGGCTGGCATCTGCCGATGATTAACGATTTCGAGCGCAACGAGGCCTACAAGCAATCGCTGGAACGCGCGGTGACGCCCGATTCGCTGGTGCTGGAGATCGGCACCGGATCGGGCATCGTCGCCATGATGGCCGCCCGCGCCGGAGCCAAACAGGTCGTCACCTGCGAAGTCAACCCGATCCTGGCCCGCGTCGCCAAGGAAACCGTCGCCAACAACGGCTACGCCGACCGCATCACCGTCGTGCCGCGCCTGTCCACCCAATTGACGGTGGGCGAGGGCGGCGATCTGCCGGAAAAGGCCGACGTCTTCGTCTCGGAACTCATCAACATCGGCATGCTGGCCCCGCGCATGCTGTCGGTGCTGCAACACGCCCGCACCCATCTGGTGAAGCCGGGCGGCGCCATCATCCCGCGCGCCTCGACCGTCTACGCCATGCTGATCGAAACGCCGGAGCTGGCCCGCATCAACCCGGTGAACCGGATCGACGGTTTCGACATGTCCAGCTTCGACGTCTTCCGCTCCCCCGGTTATCAACAGCTCGATCTGGCCGCCGACGCGCACAGCGCGCTGTCGGACAGCTTCACCGCGCTGGATTTCGACTTCACCCGCAACATGCCCGAAGAGGGCGAGCGGGAAATCGAAGTCACGGTGACGAAGGAGGGAACCTGCCACGGCGTCGCCTTCTGGTTCGACCTCGTCATGGACGAGGCGGTGGTCTACAAATCGGAAAGCCTGTCGCGGACCAACCATTGGAAACAGGCGATGACCTTCCTGGAATCGCCGATCAAGGTCCGGCCCGGCGACCGTCTGACCGTGATCGCCCGTTACGACAACAACCAGATCTCGTTCGGCATCGGCGGCTGAGCGCGGCGGGCGCCAAACCCGCGCGTCCACAGCCTGTGATTGGATTCGGCGCTGGATTTGGATATTGTGGTCGAACGCATTCAGGAGTGTTCACAATGGGCAACGACGCGCGTCTCGACCGGATGGAACATGACATCGCCACGCTGAAACAGGATGTGGCGGAGTTGAAAACCGACGTGTCCGGCTTGAAGTCCGACGTCTCCGGTCTGAAAAACGATGTCGGCGGGCTGAAACAGAGCATGACCGAGGTCAAAGGCGTGCTGTCCCAAATCCAACAGCTCATGGCCCGCATCGACGGGCGGATGGACGAGCAGCGGGCCACCATCAACGCCCTGATCCCCACCCGGATCGCTGCGGTTCCACCTGCGGCGGAATGACGCCGCCGACACCCCAGCCGTCCCACCCGACGGCGCTGGACCGCCGGGCCGTCGCGTCCTGGTGCCTGTATGATTGGGCGAATTCCGCCTACAACACCATCATCACCACCTTCATCTTTTCCGTCTATTTCGCCCGTGGCGTGGTTGGCGATCCGGTCGCCGGAACCGCGCGGTGGAGCGCGGCGATGACCGTCGCCGGGGTCGCCATCGCCGTGCTCAGCCCGCTGTTGGGGGCCATCGCCGACCGGCATGGGCGGCGCAAGCCCTGGATGGCGCTGTTCACCGGGATCACCGTGGCGCTCAGCGCAGCGTTGTGGTGGGTGCGGCCCGATCCGGCGGACGCGCTGTTCGCCCTGGTCTGCGTCGTCGTCGCCACCGTCTCCTTTGAATTGGCGAACGTCTTCTACAACGCCAGCCTGCCCGCTCTGGTCCCGCCGCGCCTGTTGGGGCGGGTGTCGGGCTGGGGCTGGGGCATTGGCTATTTCGGCGGGCTGGTCTGTCTGGTCGTCGCGCTCTTCGGCTTCGTGAAGGCCGAAGCGCCGCTGTTCGGCCTGTTCGGGCTGAGTTGGGACCCGTGGGGGCCGCAGGCCAACATCCGCGCCACGGCGCTGCTGGTCGCCCTGTGGTACGGGCTGTTCGCCCTGCCCTATGTCCTGTGGGTTCCCGACGAGCCGCCCAATGGCCGCTCTCTGGTCCAGGCGACGCGGGAGGGGGTGGCCATGCTGGGCCGCACCCTGCGCCACGCCGGACAACACCGGCAGGCGGCGCGTTTCCTGATCGCCAGCGCCTTTTACCGCGACGGCATCAACACCATCACCGCCTTTGGCGGGCTGTTCGCCGCCGGGACCTTCGGCATGAGCTTTGAGGAGATCGTCCTCTTCGCCATCGCCTTGAACGTCGTGGCCGGGTTCGGGGCCATCGGATTCGCCTGGATGGACGACCGGGCGGGGGCCAAGCCGGTGATTCTCGCCGCGCTGGCGGGGATGCTTCTGTTCGGCCTGCCGCTGCTGCTGGTGTCGGACAAGCTGTGGTTCTGGCTGTTGGCGCTGGGGCTTGGCGCCTTTTTCGGCCCGGCCCAGGCGGCGGGGCGGTCGATGATGGCGCGGCTGTCGCCGCCCGGCATGACCGGCGAGATGTTCGGCCTTTATGGGCTGACCGGGCGCTTTGTCGGCTTCTTCGGCCCGCTGCTGTTCGGGTTGGCGACGGAGGCCTTCGCCAGCCAGCGCGCGGGCATGGGCGCCGTTCTCGCTTTCTTTGTCATCGGTTTCGGGCTTATGCTGGGGGTGCGTGAACCGGCCCTGCCGCGTCAGAACGCCGCAAACTGAGAGATTTTCCGGTCCAACGCTGTTACCTTCGCGTTTGCTGCGACGCACAATGTCGAGCCGAGGGACCGGATCATGCTGCACATCAAAGACATCGAGGCGTTCGCCCGCATCAATGAGGCGTTGAACGCCGATGCGGACAGCGCCGTCACGGAAGAATCCGCCGCCACCATCCACCCCGCGATGCTGCTGGCGATGGTCGCCACCGGACGCCTGCCCATGTCGGCCCTGCCCAAGCCCACGGAACCGACCGCCGCCCCCACCCTGTTTCCCTGGCGGCGCCCCGGCTCCTAACGCCCAGCGTCACGCGCCCGACACTCACGCGCCCGGCAGACAGCCCAACCCGACCAGGGTCCGCCGCACCGCCTCGTCCAGCCCGGTGCGAGGTTCTTCGCCGAGAAAGGCGACCAGTCGGCGGTTGTCCAACCGCACCGGCTGTTCCCACAGATAGCGCATCTCCGCCAATTCACGGAACAGCGGAACAAAGGGCGCGGCCAGCCGCAGCAGCGGCCAGGGAAAGCGCCGAATCGGCAGCGCCAGGTCGCCGACCGCCCGCGCGACAGCCGCCGCCATGGCGGCGCCGTCGGCGTCCCAAAAGCCTTCAACATGGAAGGTCGCCGCGTCGTCCAATTGGTCGGCCCGCTCCAACAGGCGGATCGCCGTCTCCGCCACGTCGGGCAGATAGGCCCATTGATGGCCGACTCCGGGGCGGCCCGGCTGCATAATGCGCGTCACCGGACGGCCCGGCTTGACCAACCCTTGCGCAAACCAGGTGTTGCCGGAACGTGGGCCAAAGAAATCGCCCGCGCGCAGGATCAACAGCTTGGCCCCCCGCTCCACCGCCTTGCGCAGGCGGCGTTCCATCTCCACCCGGATCGCGCCCTTGCGGGTGACGGGGTTTTGCGGCGCGTCCTCCCCCACCAGCGGAAAGGCGTCGGGGCCGTAATTGTAGACGGTGCCGGGTAGAAAAATCCGCGCGCCCTGCGCCGTGGCGGCGGCGATGCTGGCGTCCACCATCGGCAAGACCAGTTGCCCCCAGTTGCGATAGCCCGGCGGATTCACCGCGTGAACGATCAACGAGACCCCTTCGGCGGCGGCGGTGACGTCGGCGGCGCGCATGGCGTCGCCGTTGATCCAGGTGAAACCATCGTCCGAGGCGCAATGCCGGGCCGGGTTGCGGTGCAGGGCGCGCACCCGCCAGCCCGCCGCAACCAACCGCCGCGCCATTTCCCCGCCAATTCCGCCGGTCGCCCCCAAAACCAGCGCCGTTTTTTGATCCGTGGTCATCCTGCCTCTCCGTCGGTCCTGCTGTGATCGGCCGTCAGGATGACAGGACCGGGGATGAAGGAAATTGTCGAACGGAGTGGAGTTGCTATACTGAAATCGATGAACCCGGAACCGCCCAGTTGGGATCTCTACCGCAGCTTTCTGGCGGTGTTGCGCGACGGCTCGCTGTCGGCGGCGGCGCGCTCGCTTGGCTTGACGCAACCGACGCTGGCCCGGCACGTCGCCGCCTTGGAAGAGGCGGTTGGCGGCGCGCTGTTCACCCGCTCCCCGCGCGGGTTGGAGCCGACCGAGGCGGCGCTGGCGCTGAAACCGCAAGCCCTGTCGCTGGAGGCCACGGCGGCGGCGCTGTGGCGGACCGCCTCGGGTTTGGGCGACGCCGTGCGCGGCCCGGTGCGGGTGACGGCCAGCGAGATCGTCGGCGCCCGCGTCCTGCCGCCCATCCTCGCCAACTTGCGCGCCCGTCACCCGGAGTTGGTGATCGAGCTGGTCCTGTCCAACAGCCTGGACAATCTGCTGCAACGCGACGCCGACGTCGCCGTCCGCATGGTGGAGCCGGACCAGCAGGCGCTGGTCGTCCGCAAAATCGGCTCCATCGCCCTGGGGCTGCACGCCCATCGGGCGTATCTGGAGCGCCAGGGCGCGCCAGTCGATTTGGCCGATCTGGCCCGCCACAGCGTGATCGGCTATGACCGGCCAAGCCCGGCGATCCGCGCCATGGCCCGGCGGGTTCCGGGCTTTCTGGAAACGCCCTTCGCCCTGCGCACGGACAGCGATCTGGCCCAGCTCGCCGCCATCGAGGCCGGATTCGGCGTCGGCATCTGCCAAATCCCCTTGGCCCGCCGCAATCCGGCGCTGGTCCGGCTGCTGCCCGACGCGCTGGAGCTGTCGATGGGCGTCTGGGTCGCCATGCACGAGGATTTGCGCTCAACCCCCCGCTGCCGCGCCGTGTTCGACGGGCTGGTCCAGGGGTTGAGCGCCTATGTGGCGGAGGTTCCACATTCCGGCGCTTGAGTCGGTTTCAACCTGTTGATTCGGCGGCGCCCCGCCCCCTCCCCGACCCTCCCCCGCTCACGCGGGAGAGGGAGACAGACGCCTTATCGGCCCGCTGCGGAGTTCCCTCTCCCGCGAAGCGGGGGAGGGTTAGGGAGGGGGAAAAGGCGCTTAAGCCCCCCACCCCATGCGCCGTTCCACCCCGTCGGCGGCTTCCTTCAGGATGGCGGCGCTGTGGCGGAGCGCGGCTTCTTCATCGGGGGCGAGATCGGGCAGGATGGTGTCGATCACCCCGCGCGCGCCGATGACGCGGGGCAGCGACAACACCACGTCGGGAACCCCGACCACCTGTTCGTTCAACACGGCGCAGGTCGCCACCAGCTTTTCATCCCCGGCGATGGCGGCGACCAGACGGGCCAGCCCGCCGCCGATGCCGAAGGCGGTGTGGCCCTTGCCCGCGATGATGTGGTAGGCGGCGCGGCGCACCCCCTCGTCAACCGCCGCCCGGTCCTCGGCGGTCAGGGGGCGGCCAAGCTGGGCGGCGGCGCGGTGGACCGGAACCCCGGCGACGGTCGCGCCCGACCACAGCAGCACCTCTGAATCGCCATGCTCGCCGACGACATGGGCGTGGACGGATTTCGGCGTCACCCCCAGACGCGCGCCCAGCAGAGCGCGGAAGCGCGCGGTGTCGAGAACCGTGCCGGAACCGATGACCCGATGCGGCGGCAGGCCGCTGATGCGGGTGGCGATCTGGGTCATCACGTCCACCGGGTTGGTGGCGACCAGCAGCACCGCGTCGGGGGCGGCGGCCAGCACGGCGGGAATCACCTCGGCGAAGACCCGCGCGTTGCGTTCCAACAGATCGAGTCGGGTTTCCCCCGGCTTTTGCCCGACCCCCGCCGACAGCACGACCACCCCGGCCCCCTCCAGCGCGGCGTACGGACCGGCATGGACGGCGACCGCGTGGGTGAAGGGGATCGCGTGCGCGATGTCCTGCGCCTGGGATTGGGCCAGCGCGGCGTTGGCGTCCACCAGGACGATTTCGCTCGCCGCGCCGGTCGTCACCATGGCGAAGGCGGCGGCGGCGCCGACAAAGCCCGCCCCGACGATGCCAACCTTCATGTCCGCTTCCTCCCCTGCCTGTTTTTCTGACGCGCGCCCGGCCACCCTGCGCCCCCAGCCTGCGACCGGCGGCGACGGCGCGCAAGCCCACAGGCCGTGCGGCGGATCTTTCACCACCAAACTTTCCGCAGGGCGCGACGAATCGTCCCCTTGTCCAATGGTCATACCAGCCCGTAATGTTGCGACGCAGCAAAATGGATGAAATCGCCAGCCTGCGCTGTTCGTCACAAAAACCGTCGCCGACGCGGGCTATTCTGCGCCGACGCGGCTACCCTCGCACCGGATCCGGTCATGACCGTTCGCAACCTCGACAAGCTGTTCAAGCCCGCCTCCATCGCGTTGATCGGGGCCAGCCGCAAGCCGGGCACGGTGGGGGCGGTGGTCGCCCGCAACCTGTTCCAGGCCGGGTTCGACGGGCCGGTGATGCCGGTCAACGCCACCGAACGCTCGGTCGAAGGCGTCCTGACCTACAAGACGGTGGACAGCCTGCCGATCACCCCCGATCTGGCGGTGATCTGCACGCCCCCCGCCAGCGTCGCGGCGACCATCGACGCGCTGGGCAAGCGCGGCACCAAGGCCGCCATCGTCATGACCAGCGGCATGACCGCCGAGCAGACGCAGGCGATGCTCGACGCCGCCAAGCCCTATCTGATGCGGGTTCTGGGGCCGAACAGCCTGGGGGCGATGGTTCCCGGACGCGGCATGAACGCCAGCTTCGGCCCGGTGGCCCCGAAAAAGGGCGACGTCGCGCTGGTGGCGCAATCGTCGATGGTCGTCACCTCGATCGCCGATTGGGCGACCTCGCGCGGGATCGGCTTTTCGCATCTGGTGTCGCTGGGCGACCGGGGCGACGTCGATTTCGGCGATCTGCTGGATTATCTGGCGTCCGACGTCACCGTCCGCGCCATCCTGCTCTACATCGAGAGCATCAGCCACGCCCGCAAATTCATGTCGGCGGCGCGCTCCGCCGCCCGGCAAAAGCCGATCATCGTCATCAAGGCCGGACGGTCGGACGAGGCGCAAGAGGCCGCCGCGTCCCACACCGGGGCGCTGGCGGTGTCCGACGCCGTCTATGACGCCGTGTTCCGCCGCGCGGGCGTCCTGCGGGTGAATGATCTGGCCGAACTGTTCGACGCCGCCGGAACGCTGGGCACCGGCGTGCCGATCACCGGCGACCGGCTGGCCATTCTGACCAACGGCGGCGGCATGGGGGTGATGGCGACCGACAAGCTGATCCACGCGGGCGGACGACTCGCCAGCCTGTCATCGGACGCGCAAGAGGCGATCACGGCGGCGCTGGGCGCGATTCCCGGCGGCGGCCCGCGCGGCAACCCGCTGCTGGTCGGGGCCGACGCCACGCCCAAACGCTACGCCGACGCGCTGAACGCGCTGATGCAGGACACCAGCAACGACGCGGTGCTGGTTCTGCACTGCCCGTCCGCCCTGACCGACAGCGCCGCCATCGCGCAGGCGGTGACGGACACCGTCGTGGCCAACAAGTCGCGCCGCCACCCGGTGCTGACCAGTTGGATCGGCGACGAATCGGCGGCGGACGCCCGCAAGCTGTTCGCGGCCAACCGCATCCCGACCTATGACGGCCCGTCCAACGCGGTGCGCGCCTTCCTGCATCTGGTGCGCTACCGGCGCAGCCAGGATTTGCTGATGCAGACGCCGCCGTCGGTCGCCGACGAGTTCCAGCCCGACGGCATCGCCGTCAACCGGGTGATCTCGCGCGCCATCGCCGAAAAGCGCGATTGGCTCAGCGAGTATGAGGCCAAGCGCGTGTTGGCCGCCTACGGCATCCCGGTGGTGGACACCCGCGTCGCCGAAACGCCGGAGGAGGCCGCCACCGCCGCCAAGATCATCGGCGGCCCCATCGCCCTGAAAATCCTGTCGCACGACATCACCCACAAATCCGACGTCGGCGGCGTCGCCCTGGGCCTGACCAGCCCGGAGGAGGTGCGCGCGGCGGCGGACGCGATGCTGGAGCGGGTGCGCGAGCACGCCCCCGACGCCCGGATCGAGGGCTTCACCGTTCAGGAAATGGCGGTGCGCCCCGACGCCTACGAGCTGATCGTCGGCATGACCGAGAATGAGCTGTTCGGCCCGGTCCTGCTGTTCGGCGAGGGCGGCATCGGCGTGGAGGTGGTGGAGGATTGCGCGCTGGCCCTGCCGCCGCTGAACATGCGGCTGGCCAGCGACCTGATGAGCCGCACCCGCATCTGGAAGCAGTTGCAGGGCTACCGCTCGCGCGCCGCCGTCGATCTCGACGCGGTGGCGCTGACGCTGAACAAGGTGTCGCAGCTCATCGTCGATTTCCCGGAAATCGCCGAGTTGGACATCAACCCGCTGCTGGCCGATTCCGAGGGCGTGTTGGCGCTCGACGCCCGCATCAAGGTCGGGGTTCCCGCTTTGTCCGGGGCCAAGCGGCTGGCGATCCGCCCCTACCCCAAGGCGCTGGAAGACCGCATCACCATCAAGGATGGCCGCCAGTTCTTCGTCCGCCCGATCCTGCCGGAAGACGAACCGCTGGTGCATCAACTGGTGGAAAACCAGACGGCGGAGGATCTGCGCCTGCGCTTCTTCGCGCCGCTGAAACGGCTGTCGCACCAGGCGGCGGCGCGGCTGACCCAAATTGATTACGACCGCGAAATGGGGTTGATCGCCATCGGTCCCGATCCCGACACCGGCGACACCATCATGTTCGGCGTCGTCCGCATCAACGCCGACCCCGACAATCTGCGCGCCGAATACGCCGTGATGGTGCGGTCGGACATGAAGGGCCAGGGGTTGGGCTACATCCTGATGAACAAGATTCTGGATTACGCCCGCTCGCGCGGCATCAAAGAGGTTTATGGCGAGGTTCTGCGCGAAAACACCAACATGCTGGGCATGTGCCGCGCCCTGGGCTTCGTCCGCAAAGAGAACATGGACGAGCCGGGCGTGGTCGAGGTGCGGATCGAGTTGGGCGGCGGGCTGGCGGCGGAATAAGCGCTGGATGAAGGCGGGTCGGTGTTGCGCCGCAGCATTCCGGGGGCGTAACGTTGGAACCAGCGGCGACGCCGCCCCCTTTCATCGTTTCGAGGACGCAACCAATGGCCGCCGACGATCTCATCACCCAAGGCGCCTTTGCGCTGTATCAGGCGGAAAATCAGCACCGCATCACGGAATTCGCCAAATCGGCGAACGCCGACGCCGCCATCGCCGCCGACTTCAACGATTACAAGCAGCGCTATCTGCGCAAGTTCCAGGACCTGCACGCCAGCCTGACCCGTCTGGGCCTGACCATCACCCGCGCCGCGTAACCTTCGGTCGCCACCAGGACGGCGTTGGCCGCGCCGCCCGCCGACGCTCGGCGTTGTCCAGCACGGCGCGGCGGTCGGCGCCGTCCAACCGGCTCCAGTCGCGAATCTCGTCCAGGCTGCGGAAGCACCCCAGACAGACGTCGGCGTCGTCCAGCGTGCAATGACGCACGCAGGGCGACGGCACGGGCTGATCGTCGTCGGGAATCGGGGCTTCAGAAATCGGGGCCATGGTCTTGATTCGCTTGTTCCGACTCTGCACTATGAGGCCAGCCGCCGCCGCGCCGCAAGCCGGACGCACGCGCCGCCAACCGACGGAAACGGTTGGGAAAGCCGGGATCGCGCGCGTATACTGCGGCCATCATGGCCCGCATGCTGTTCCTTCGCGACATCGATTCCGACGTGCAACTGCGTTGCTGCGCCTGTGGGCACAGCGGCCTGTTGCCCCGCGCCATGCTGGTGCGCCGTTTCGGCCAGAGCTATCCGGTTCTGTCCATCGCGCCGCATTACCGCTGCTCCCGCTGCGATTCCCGCGACACCGAAAGCCGCCCGGCGCTGGTCCTGCCGACCGCGCTGGAGCATGAGGACGCGCCCGATCCGTCGTTCGACGCCTCGCTGGCGGCGCTGAACGGCCTGTTGGCCTCGATCCGTGGATCGGATCACGAGGAAGGGGGCGCCCCGAAGCGGGCAAGCGACCCAACGCCCGACTCGATGCCCGACTGGAACCTGGACAGCAGCGCCCCGCTGGACGCCCTGCCGCCAGACGACGAGTCGCTGGACGATCATCCGCCAGCGCGCCGCCATGACCTCGCCGACACCGACGATGAGGACGACGACCTTCCTGATTGGGCGAATTGGCGCAAAACGCTGGCCGGTCATGTCGATGAGCCTCGACCGTCCAGCAAACCAGACAACCCGCCGCCCAACCGCCCCCTGCCCAACCGCCCCCTGGAGGAGTTGATCGCCGACGGTCCCCTGGACGACGCCGATCCGCTGTGGGAGCCGGTGTCTCTCGCCGACATGGCCAGCCGCAACGGCGCGCCGCCGCCCGCCCTGGAGGATGACGCGGAGGACTGGTCGCCACCCAGCCGCAAGCCCGCGCCCATCAGCGATGACGCGCCCGCCGACGAGACGCTGGACGCCATGCGCCGCTTCTTCGCCCAGGCCGATCTTGAGGAGGAGGAGGAGGACGCCCCGGCTCCGGAGCGCGACGACGATGAGGGAGAGGACGATGAGGGAGAGGACGGGGCGCGCGCCGATCAGGACGGCGAGCCTCCGGTCTTCTCGCACAAGGCTCTGGTCCGCCGCGATTTCGACGAGGATCTGGACGAGGATCTCGATGATTTCGAGGATGGCCTCGCCGAGGAGGATGTCGCCGGCGACAAGGCCGCGACCAGGATGGAGGCGCGCGGTTGGGCCGACAGCCTGGACGATGAAGAGCTGACGGAGGAGGAGCCGACGGACGAGGAAATCCTCGCTTTCGCCATCCGCGATCCTGAAAAGCTTGCGCCTCTCCCGTTCCCCCCTCCCCCGCCTTCGGTCAAGGCCAAGGCCGACCGTCCGACAAAGCGCCCCGCCGCCAGCGCCGAGGAGGATGGCGGTTTTGACAAGACCTTGGCCGCGTTGCGCTCAATGATCGAAGACGCGGCGACCGAACCGAAGGCGGCGCCGCGACGCAAGGCCAAACCGGCGGCTCCGCCGCCAGTGGAGGACGATGAGGCGGACGACGCCCCCCCGCCCTTCGCCCCGCCATCCTCCGCCACCCTGGACGAGGACGCGCCGCCGCCGCGCAAGCCCGCCGTCAAACCGTCGCTCAGCAAGGGCGGCAACGCCAAGCAATCGGCTCAGGAGCGCGAAATCGAAGAGGCGATGAAGGCCTTGCGCGATCTGGTCGAGGATGACGAAGAGGCGCCGCCCAGAGCCGCCACGCCGCCGGGCGACCGGAAAGCCCCGCCCGCTTCTTGGGACGATGATGAGACGGAGAACGCTCCGCCCAGCCGCGCAAGCGCCATGCCCCCGCCCCGCCCGGCCCCGCCTCGCCCCGCCTCGCCTCGCCCCATGGACGATGACGAACCGCTGCCGGTCGAAACCTTCACCCGGAAGGCTCAAGCCGACAAAGACGCCAGCCCGCTCAGCAAGACCATCGCCACCTTGCGCGGGATGCTGGAATTGGATGGACGGAAAAAACGCTGACGGCGACGCCGTTCAGCCATTCTCCGCCAGAACCGATCCGGCCAGATAGAGCGAGCCGCAGATCAGCACGCGGGCCGGGCCGTTTCGCCCGGCGACCAACGCCGCCAGCGCCGCCGCCACGCTGTCCGCCGCCGCCGTGTCGGCGATGCCGCAGGTCCGCCCGGCCTCCGCCGATTCCTCGGCGGTCAGGGATGCTTCCTCGCCGGGAATGACCACGGTGCGCATAGCGTGGGCGAACGGGGCCAGCGGGGCCAGAAACTCATACGGATCCTTGCTGGCCAGCATGCCGTAGATCAGCAGCAGCGGGCGGGCGCCGTCGGAACGTTCGCCATCCGCTTCCGACCAGTCCACCGCCTGCCGGGCCAGCACCTCGCCCGCCGAATCATTGTGGCCGCCGTCCAACCACAGCTCCCACCCCGTCGGCAGGGACTCGGCCAACGGGCCGCGCGTCAGCCGTTGCAAACGGGCGGGCCATTCGACCGCAGCCAGCCCCCGACGAATCGCCGCCTCGTCCACCGTCAGCGGCAGATGATCCAGACACGCCAGCGCCAGACCGGCGTTGCCGATCTGGTGCGCGCCGGGCAGGCCGGGCATCGGCAGGTCAAGCGTCCGCGCCGCGCTGGCAAAACGGAAGCCGCCCGGCTGCGGCGTGGCGGTCCAGGCGTGGATCGGCGCGTTGATGGCGTTGGCGCGCAGATTCAGCGCCTTGCGCGCGTCCGCCGCCGGTTGCTCGGCCATCACCACCGGAACGCCGGGCTTGAAGATGCCAGCCTTCTCGCTGGCGATTTCCATCAGCGACTCGCCCAGAAACTGGCGATGATCGTAAGAAATGCGGGTGATCGCCGTCACGGCGGGCCGGTCGATGACGTTGGTGGCGTCCAGCCGCCCGCCCAGGCCGGTTTCCAGCAGCACGACGTCCGCCGGAACGCGGGAAAAGGCCAGAAAGGCGGCGACCGTCGTCACCTCGAAAAAAGTGATCGGGCCGCCCGCGTTGGCCGTCTCGCACTCTTCCAGCAGAGCGGCGAGATGGTCGTCGTCGATCAAGGTTCCCGCCAACCGGATGCGCTCGTGAAAGCGCACCAGATGGGGGGAGGTGTAGACATGGACCCGATGACCGGCGGCTTCCAGAATGGCGCGCAGGAAGGCGACGGTCGATCCCTTGCCGTTGGTTCCGGCGACGTGGACCACCGGCGGCAAACGCCGTTCGGGATGGTCCAACGCCGCCAGCAGCCGGTGAACCCGGTCCAGCGACAGGTCGATGACCTTCGGATGAAGCCCCTTCAAACGATCCAGAACCGGATCGGAACGGTGTGAGTCGGTCATCGCCGCCTGTCCCTTGCGCCCGCTGTCCCTTGCGCCCTCTTGCCCGTCGCGTCCGCCGTCAGTCGTCGCCCGCGACCGGCTGGGACGACGACGCCGTCGTCACGACCACGGCGTTGCCGACCGGAGCCTCTTCAAAATCGGCGTCCATCACCTCGATCTCGCTGCGGACGGGTTGCGTCAACAGGTCGATCACCCGAACCAGAGTGTCGCGCAGGTCGCGGCGGTGGACGACCATGTCGACCATGCCGTGTTCCAGCAGATATTCCGACCGCTGGAAACCCTCGGGCAGAGTCTCGCGGATCGTGCCTTCGATGACGCGGGCGCCGGCGAACCCGATCTGCGCGCCCTTTTCGGCGATGTGGATGTCGCCCAACATGGCGAAGGAGGCGGTGACGCCGCCGGTCGTCGGATCGGTCAGCACGACGATGTAGGGCAGACCGGCTTCCTTGACCATCTCCACCGCGATGGTGGTGCGCGGCATCTGCATCAGCGACAGAATGCCTTCCTGCATCCGCGCCCCGCCCGAGGCCGGGACGACGATCAACGGGGCCTTCTTCGCCACCGCCAGCTTGGCGGCGGTCAGCAGCCCTTCGCCGACGGCGACGCCCATCGAGCCGCCCATGAAGCCGAAATCAAAGACGGCGACCACGGCGGACAACCCGCCGATCAACCCGTTGCCGACGACGATGGCGTCGGTGCGCCCGGTCTTGGCCTGCGCCTCTTTCAGGCGGTCGGTGTAGCGCTTCTGATCGCGGAATTTCAGCGGATCGGCGACCGACTTGGGCAGTTCCACCCCGTCATAGGCGCCGTCGTCGAAGATCGATTGCAGCCGCTTGATCGGGTCGAGCCGCATGTGAAAGCCGCAATGCTGGCAGACATGCAGATTCTCTTCCAGCTCGCGGTGGAACAGCATCGCCTCGCAGCTCGGGCATTTGTGCCAGAGGTTGTCGGGAACCTCCTTGCGGGCGTAGAGGGCGCGGATCTTGGGGCGGACGTAATTGGTAAGCCAGTTCATGGAACGCCTTTCAACGACACGGCGATGCGCTCGATGTCTTTGGCGGTCTCCGCGACATCGGGGATTTCGGTCAGGAGGTCGCCGTGAGCGATCTTGTTGCGGGTGTCGTAAAGCTCTTTGATGAGCTTGTAAACGGTCCTGCCCTTGTCGGTCAGGAGGGCGACGCGATCCATGAAGTGGATGTTGCGAACACCCCGTTGCCGGAGCACCTCCCAAGCCCGCCGTTGAGTCCAATCGGGCAAATCGCATCCTGATCGGATTGCATCCTCGCAAAGCCGGTTCACTTCCGTCTCAAGCTGGGTGAACAGAAGAACGAAATAGGCTTGGCGGTTGATGGTGCTGCTTCTCAGCATCTCCTGCAACAGGGAGATGTCGGCGTTGTCCGCAATCGCCTTGAGCGCACGCTGATCGGAATCGGCGTTGGTGATCGTGAAGGCGGCGACGACGTCGTGGAAATGCTTCACCGCCTGCCCTCAAGAAGCCCGTGCAGGATGTCGGCGCTCCATGGATCGCCGCCGCGCTTCCAACTGTCCGCATCCCAGTAAACCCAACGAAGACGCCCGTTGTCGTCTTCCTTGGCCAGCAGGGTCTCCCAGCGGTCATTGCCGATGCCGATTCTCACACGCCCTCGCGTGAACATCACCCAACGCCCATCGGGGCGGAAGATCAGCACCCGTCTGCCATCGCGGCGAATCTGGAGCATCGGCGCCTCGTAGGGTGGAAGCTCCAGCGCTTGCAGCATTTGTTCATAGACCGGGGCGACCCATGACAGATCCGCTTCATAGCCCATACCCTGCGGCAACCAACCGATGACGTCGCGGTAAAGCGCGTCGATCCGCTGTTTCCAGTCGGCGACTTCGGCCAGGACCTCCTCCCGGCTGGGAAGGAGGTTAGGCTCTGGCTCGTCATCGACTTCCTGGTAGGCCATGGCTTGGGTCTCCCGTTCGGAGTTCTTCCCTCACTATAGCCTACCCCCGCGCCCCGCGCACGCCCTCGGCCAGCTCGCGGACGAAGCCCAGCACATCCTCCACCACGCCGGGGCGCAACGCCCCGCTCTCGTCCAGCCCGTCGGCCAGACGGGTGACGATGGCCGAACCGACGACGGCGGCGTCGGCGACGCGCGCGATCTCGGCGGCTTGGGCGGGCGTCTTGATGCCAAAGCCGACGGCGATGGGCAGATCGGTGTGACGCTTCAAGCGGGCCACCGCCGCGTCCACGGCGGTGTTGGCGGCGCTGGCCGTGCCGGTGATCCCGGCGATCGACACGTAATAGATGAAGCCCGAGGTGTTTTGCAGAACGGCGGGCAACCGCTTCTCATCGGTGGTCGGCGTCGTCAGGCGGATGAAGTTCACCCCGGCCTTCAGCGCCGGGACGCACAGCTCGCCATCCTCTTCCGGCGGCAGATCGACGATGATGAGGCCGTCCACCCCGTCGGCCTTGGCGTCCGCCAGGAAACGGTCCACGCCATAGGCGTAGATCGGGTTGTAGTAGCCCATCAGGATGATCGGGGTGTCGGCGTCTTTCTTGCGGAAATTCCGCACCAGTTCCAGCGTCTTGCGGACGCTCATCCCGGCGGCCAGCGCCCGCAGGGACGACGCCTGGATCGCCGGGCCGTCGGCCATCGGGTCGGTGAAGGGCACGCCCAACTCGATCAAATCCGCCCCGGCGGCGGGCAGCCCATCGAGCAGCGCCTGGCAGGAGGCCGGATCCGGGTCGCCCGCCGTGATGAAGGTGATGAGACCGGCGCGGCCCTCGGCCTTCAACGCCTGGAAACGGCGGTCGATTCGCGATTCGGCGGGACGGCTTTCGGCAACGGCGTTCACAGGCTGACTCCCAGATGCTGGGCGACGGAGAAGATGTCCTTGTCGCCACGGCCCGACAGGCACAGGACCATCAGATGGTCTTTCGGCAGGGTCGGGGCGCGCTTGATGATTTCGGCGATGGCGTGGGCGGATTCCAGCGCGGGGATGATGCCCTCGGTCTTGGCGCAGAGCTGGAACGCCTCCAGCGCCGCCGCGTCGGTGGCCGAGGAGTATTCGACGCGACCGACGTCGTGCAGCCAGGCGTGTTCCGGGCCGACGCCGGGGTAATCCAGACCGGCGGAAATCGAATGGCCTTCCAGAATCTGGCCGTCCTCGTCCTGCAACAGATAGGTGCGGTTGCCGTGCAGCACGCCCGGACGCCCGCCGTTGATCGAGGCGGCGTGGTCGAGCGGCCCCTTCTCGATGCCGCGCCCGGCGGCCTCGACCGCGATCATCTGAACCGACGGATCGTCGAGGAAGGGGTGGAACAGGCCGATGGCGTTCGATCCGCCGCCGACGCAGGCGACCAGCGAATCGGGCAGGCGGCCTTCCTGCTCCTGCATCTGGGTCTTGACCTCGTCGCCGATGACCGATTGGAAATCGCGGACGATGCTGGGGTAGGGGTGGGGACCGGCGGCGGTGCCGATGATGTAGAAGGTGTCGGCGACGTTCGTCACCCAATCGCGCAGCGCCTCGTTCATCGCGTCCTTCAGCGTCTTCGCGCCGGAGGTGACGGCGCGAACCTCCGCCCCCAAAAGCTTCATGCGGAAGACGTTCGGCGCCTGACGGGCGATGTCGGTTTCGCCCATGTAGATGACGCAGGGCATGTTGTAGAGCGCGCAGACGGTCGCCGTCGCCACGCCATGCTGACCCGCCCCGGTTTCGGCGATGATGCGGGTCTTGCCCATGCGCCGGGCCAACAGGATTTGCCCGATGCAGTTGTTGATCTTGTGCGCGCCGGTGTGGTTCAGCTCCTCGCGCTTGAAATAGATCTTGGCGCCGCCCAGCAGCTCCGTCAGCCGCTCCGCGTAATAGAGCGGGTTGGGGCGCCCGACATACTGCTTGAGCTGCTGGCGCATCTCGCCTTCAAAGGCAGGATCGGCGCGGGCCTCGCGGTAGGCCTTTTCCACGTCGAGGATCAACGGCATCAGCGTTTCGGCGACGTAGCGCCCGCCATAGATGCCGAAATGCCCCTGTTCATCGGGACCGGAGCGGTAGGTGTTGGGTCTGGTCATCGTCTGGGGAACTGCCTGAAGCGAGGTTGACGCGCCGTCAAAGGCGTCACCATAGCGGTGACGAGCGCCGATTTGAAGCGTCCGGCCAATCATCGGGGAAATCAATCCCGCAAATCAGACCGTTGCGCGGCGCCGCATCAGGAGATGGGGCGGTCTCCGGCCTCGACAAGCGGCGTTGCCGCCCATGGGCCGGGCGCTTACAGTGAAATCCCACGCCCCCGGCTGTTTTCGGAAAGCGCCGCCCATGCCCGCCCCCCTCTCCCCCACGCAACCGGAACCGACCGCGCCGCGCCGCATCCTGGTGGTGGAGGACAGCCCGCTGAACCAGATGATCGTCAACGCCGTTCTGACCGCCGCCGGTTATCGGGTGGAGATGGCCAACAACGGGCTTGAGGCGGTGATGGCGGCGCAGGCCGGCGGATTCGACCTGATCCTGATGGATCTGTCGATGCCGGAGATGGACGGCTTGACCGCCACCCGGCTGCTGCGCGATTTGCCCGGCCCCGCCGGACAGACGCCGGTGATCGCCATGACCGCCGACACCGACGAGGCCGACCGCCTGCGCTGCCGGGAGGCCGGGATGAACGACCATGTTTCCAAGCCGGTGGAGCGCGCCCAGTTGTTGAGCGTCGTCGCCTGCTGGCTGCGACCGGCGGACCAGCGTGGCGCGCCCGCGCCCTGCGCGCCCGCCCTGGATCGAACCGCCGACGCGGTGCTGGATCTCGACGTGCTGCGCCAGTTGGCCCAGGATCTGGACGATGATTTGCTGGCCGAGGTGCTGCAACAGTTTCTGGCGGAAACGCAGGACCGCATCATCCGCATCATCCAGGAACCCGACCTCGACGCCCTGACGCGCGAGGCGCACACGCTGAAAAGCACGGCGGGAACCTTTGGCGCGCACGCCCTGTGCGTGGCCGCCCGCGCCCTGGAAATGTCCTGCCGCGCCAACGCGGCGGCGGAGGTGCGGGCGCTGCGCTTCGACATCCCCCGTCTGGCCGAGGAGGCCATCGCCGCCTACCGCGCCGCCGGTTATCTGCCCTGAACGGTTATCTGCCCTGAACGGTCGTCGGCGCCAGCTTCAACACGGTTTTCCCCCTCCCTAACCCTCCCCCGCCTTTGGCGGGAGAGGGAACTCCGCCGCACGCCGACAAGGTTTCAGGCTCCCTCTCCCGCTGACAAGCGGGGGAGGGTCGGGGAGGGAGCAAGCGGGGCGAAAGCCCTTACAGCTTGCCTTCGGCCTGCCAGGCCAGACGCTTGCGGTAGATGGTGGACGCGCTGATTTGCAACAGGGCGGCGGCGCGCGGGATGTTGCCGTCGCAGGCGGTGATGGCGTCCTCGATGGCGTCCTTTTCAACCTCCCACAGCGGCTTGATCGCGTCGGGCGTCAAGGGCTGCGGCGCGCGTGGAGCCGGGGCGGCGGCCTCGAACACGGTCGGCGTCAGCGGAATCAGCCCCGGCGCGCCCAGCGGCGCGGGCAGCATCTGCGGCAGAACCGTGTCGCCATCGTGCAGAACGGCGACGATGCGCACGACGTTCTGCAACTGCCGGACATTGCCCGGCCAATGGTAATGGCGCAGCGCCTGTTCGGTTTCCGGCGAGAAATGGGTGAAGCCCTTGTTCTCTTCCGCCGTGAATTCGGCCAGATAATGGCGGGCGATCTCCAGCACGTCGTCCTCCCGCTCGCGCAGGGGCGGCAGGTGGATCGGGATGACGTGCAGGCGGTAATAGAGATCCTCGCGGAACCGCCCTTCCTCGACCTCGTGCAGGGGGTCGCGGTTGGTGGCGCAGACGATGCGCAGATCGACCTTTTCCAACCGCGACCCGCCAACCGGGGTGTAGGTGCCGGTCTGGATGAAGCGCAGCAGCTTGGTTTGCAGGTCCGGCGCCAGCTCGCAAATTTCGTCCAGGAACAGGGTGCCGCCGTCGGCCCGCGCCGCCGCGCCCTCGCGGTCGGCCACCGCCCCGGTGAAGGAGCCTTTCACATGGCCGAAGATCTCGCTTTCCATGAGATCTTTGGGGATCGCGCCGCAATTGATGGCGATGAAGGGGCGGCCCGACCGCTGGCTCTGCCGGTGAATGGCCTCGGCGCAGACCTCTTTGCCGGTGCCGGATTCGCCGGTGATGAAGACGGTGGCGCGCGACGAGGCGGCGCTGTCGACGATCCGATAGACCGCCTGCATCGCCAGCGACGAGCCGATGAAGCCGTGATAACGCGCGCGCCCCAGATCCTGTTCAAAGCTGTCGACGATCTGGGCCAGCCGCAGCCGCTCCACCGCGTTGCGCACGGTGACGACCAGCCGATCCGCCGAGAATGGCTTGACCAGGAAGTCGTAGGCGCCGTAACGCATCGCCTCCACCGCCGCGTTCACCGACCCGTGGGCGGTGATGACGATGACGGCGCAGGGCAGGGCCTGGGCGTTGATCCGCTTCAGCACCTCCATCCCGTTCATGTCGGGAAGCTGAAGGTCGAGCAGCACCACCTTGGGCGCGCCGTCGGCCAGTTGCTCGATGGCGGCGGCGCCCGTCTCCACCGCGACGACGGTGTAGGCTTCCTTCTTCAGGAATTCCGCGTAGACGCGCGCCAACGACGGCGTGTCTTCGATGAGCAGAACGGGAATGGGGCCAATGGGCATGCGGAATCGGCACGCTGTGGTGGAGAGGAAAACGCTTCGCGTTCCATGTCTAGCAGATATTTTGTGAAAACCCACCCTGCACAATCGTTAACGCTGATGAAACAGACGAAACCGTGATCGGCAAGATTGCTGCGTCGGGTCAGCGCCTGGGAAGCGGCGCGGAGGGAGGCGAGACCGGACGCCGCTTGTCGCGGTCGGCGCGATGGACTATCTGCAACGGGTCGGGGCAACCCCCGAACCAACCGGGAAGATGGGGTAGGGCCATGGTCGATCACGCCAGTTTGTCCGGCAAGCGCGTCCTGCTGGTGATCGCGGGCGGCATCGCCGCTTACAAGTGCCTTGACCTAATCCGCCGCCTGCGCGAACGCGGCGTCCGCGTCCGCGCGGTGTTGACGGAGGCGGGCGCCCGCTTCGTCACCCCGCTGTCGGTCCAGGCGCTGACCGAGGACACGGTTTACCGCGATCTGTGGTCGCTGACCGACGAATCGGAGATGGGGCACATCCGCCTGTCGCGCGAGGCCGATTTGGTCGTCGTCGCCCCCGCCACCGCCGATCTGCTGGCCCGCATGGCGGCGGGCATGGCCGACGATCTGGCCGCCACCGTCCTGCTCGCCACCGACAAGCCGGTGTTGGTCGCCCCGGCGATGAACGTCCGCATGTGGGAACATCCGGCGACGCAGGACAACATGGCCCGGTTGGAGCGTCGCGGCGTGCGGCGCGTCGGCCCCAACGACGGGGTGATGGCCTGCAACGAGTTCGGGCCGGGCCGCATGGCCGAACCGATGGAGATCATCGACGCTATCGCCGCCCATTTCGCCGCCTTGGCCTATAGACCATTGTCGGGCAAACGCGCCTTGGTGACGAGCGGCCCGACGCACGAACCCATCGACCCGGTGCGCTACATCGCCAACCGCTCGTCCGGCAAACAAGGCCACGCCATCGCCGAGGCGCTGGCCCGGCTGGGGGCCGCCGTCACCCTGGTCAGCGGCCCGACCCGGCTGCCCGACCCGCCGGGCTGCGCCGTGGTCGCCATCGAAACGGCGCGCGAGATGCTGACCGCCTGCGAGGCCGCCCTGCCGGTGGACATCGCCGTTTGCGCGGCGGCGGTCGCCGATTGGCGGGTCGCCGGAACGTCGGACCGCAAGCTGAAAAAGGACGGCGGCGGCCCGCCCAGCCTGTCCCTGACCGAAAACCCCGACATCCTCGCCACCCTGTCGCAGGCCGGGCCGCGCCGCCCGGCGCTGGTCGTCGGCTTCGCGGCGGAAACCGGCGACGTCGTGGCCTACGCCACGGCCAAGCGCGCCCGCAAGGGCTGCGACTGGATCGTCGCCAACGACGTCTCGCTCGGCACCACCACCTTTGGCGGGGCCGACAACACCGTCCACCTCATCCGCGCCGACGGGGCGGAGGCGTGGCCGACCATGGGCAAGGACGCCGTCGGCGCCCGACTGGCCGAGGCCATCGCCGCTCATTTCCAAACACCCGCGCCCTGATCCGCCCGCCCTGACCGGAGACGTTCCGCCGATGACCGCCGACACCCCCGTGATTTCCTTCCTGCGTCTTCCCGGCAACGCGGATCTGCCCGTCCCCGCCTACGCCACCGCCGGGGCGGCGGGGTTCGATCTGCGCGCCGCCGTTCCAGCGGGAGAAACCCTGCGGCTCGATCCCGGCCAGCGGCTTTTGGTGCAGACCGGCTTCGCCGTCGCCGTGCCGCCGGGGTGGGAGATGCAGATCCGCCCGCGTTCCGGTCTGGCGGTGAAGAACGGCGTCACCGTGCTGAACAGCCCCGGCACGGTGGACAGCGACTATCGCGGCCCGGTCGGCGTCTGTCTGGTCAATCTGGGAAGCGACCCCTTCGCCATCGCCCATGGCGACCGCATCGCCCAGGGCGTGATCGCCCGCGCCCCCCAGGCGCGGCTGGTCGAGGTCGCCACACTGGACGCAACCGAACGCGGCGCGGGTGGCTTCGGCTCCACCGGAATCGCCTGAACCGGAAAGACGAGAGGCGTGTCAGCCGCTCAATCTAGCCGCCCAATCTACCCGCCCAAGGGCGGCGCGTAGAGCAGGCCGCCGGCGTTCCACAGGGCGTTGGCCCCGCGTTCGACCCGCAACCCTGAGCTGCGGCCCAAATTCCGCTCGAAAATCTCGCCATAATTGCCAATTTTCCCGACCATCCGCAGCGCCCAATCATCGTCCAACCCCAGATCCTGACCAAATCCCGGACTGCTCCCCAACAGGCGGCGGGTTTCGGCGTCGCCAAGGCTTTTTTGGGCGGCGGCGTTGGCGCTGGTGACGCCCTTTTCCTCCGCCGCCAGCAGCGCCAGCACCATCCAGCGCACGATGGCCTCCCACCCCCGATCATCGCCGCGCACCATGGGGGCCAGCGGTTCCCGGGTGATGATGTCAGGCAAAATCAGATAGTCCCCGGCGTTCGGCGCGCTTTGCGCCCGTTGGCCGTACAAGGCGAGACGATGGCCCGTGTACAGGTCGCAATGATGGTTGAAGAAGGCGCCCAGCGCCCCTTCGGTGGAGCGCGCCCGCTTGACGACCAACTGGGCGGCGTTGCGGCTGATCCAGCTTTCCAGGCTGCTGGCCGCCGTGGTCCCATCGACCACGCAAACGCTCGCCGTCCCGGCTTGGGCCAGCGTCGCGATTTTCAGCGAGCGGTGAACCATCAGGGCTTGGCCGTCGAACAGATAGACGACGGGAAAGGCGACCCCCTGGCCGCGTTCGCGTTCCTGCGTCCAGGTCGTCGCGTCCATCACCACATCGACCGCGCGGTCGCGCAGAACGGCGAAGCGGTTTTCAGCGCCAACCTCAACAAAGGCCACGGCCTCGGCCTTGCCCAACGTGGCGACGGCCAAGGCGCGGCACATGTCGGGGAACAAGCCGCGCCACACCCCAGCCTCGTCCAGCGTGGACAAGCCCAAACCGCTGGGCGCCACGCCGCAACGCAACACCCCCGCTTGACGCGCCTGCTCCAACGTTCCCGCCGAACCGCTTGTCACGACGCACAGGGACAGCAGCAGAATCACCAGGATTCGGATCGTCATCAGTCCGCCATCCCCGAAAAAAGACGCTGTGATTGCGTGAGACCGCCAAGGGAACCCCGCCGCGCGAACGCGCGCGCGATGAGCGCTGCGTCCAATCTATGTTCAGCACGGTGAAACACTGATTAACGCCGCCCCATCCAGGACTTGGCCGATCGCGTCGCGGCCAAACGGAAAAGGGCGCCTCCCGCAGGGGAGGCGCCCTTTCCAAAACCTGTCAGCGCGGGGGGCCGAAGCCCCCAGGCCAGACCAATCAGCGGATCATTCCGCCTTCTTGGTCAGGTCTTCGCCGGTGGCCTGATCGACCTGCTTCATCGACAGCTTGACCTTGCCGCGATCGTCGAAGCCGATGACCTTGACCTTGACCGAATCGCCCTGCGACACGACGTCCGCCACCTTGGCGACGCGCTGCGGCGACAGTTCCGAGATGTGAACGAGACCGTCGCGCGACCCCAGGAAGTTCACGAAGGCGCCGAAATCGACGACCTTCACGACCTTGCCGGTGTAGACGACGTTCATTTCCGGCTCGGCGACGATGCCCTTGATCCATTCGATGGCCGCTTCGGCCTTCTTCTGGTCCACCGCCGACACCTTGACGGTGCCGTCGTCGTCGATGTCGATCTTGGCGCCGGTCTGCTCGACGATCTCGCGGATCACCTTGCCGCCGGAACCGATCACGTCGCGGATCTTTTCCTTGGGGATGTTGATGACGGTGATGCGCGGGGCGTTCTCGTTGACGCCGTCGCGGGCGCCGGTCAGCGCCTTCGACATTTCGCCGAGAATGTGCAGGCGGCCATCCTTGGCCTGACCCAACGCGATCTTCATGATCTCCTCGGTGATCGAGGTGATCTTGATGTCCATCTGCAACGCGGTGACGCCGACCTCGGTGCCCGCCACCTTGAAGTCCATGTCGCCCAGGTGATCTTCGTCACCCAGAATGTCCGACAGAACCGCGAAGGCGTGGTCTTCCTTGATGAGGCCCATGGCGATGCCCGCCACCGGACGCAGCAGCGGCGCGCCCGCGTCCATCAGCGACAGCGAGGTGCCGCAAACGGTCGCCATTGAGGAGGAGCCGTTCGACTCGGTGACTTCCGACACCACGCGCAGGGTGTAGGGGAAGTCTTCCTTCTTCGGCAGCAGGGGATGGATGGCGCGCCACGCCAGCTTGCCGTGACCGATTTCACGACGACCCGGCGATCCCATGCGGCCCGCTTCACCCACCGAATACGGAGGGAAGTTGTAGTGCAGCATGAAATGTTCGCGGTATTCGCCTTCCAGCGCGTCGATGATCTGCTCGTCCTGGCTGGTGCCGAGCGTGGTCACGACCAGCGCCTGGGTTTCGCCACGGGTGAACAGGGCCGAACCGTGGGCGCGCGGCAGAACGCCGACTTCCGACACGATCGGGCGGACCGTCTTGGTGTCGCGGCCATCGATGCGGCGACCGGTCTTCAGAACCGCGCCGCGCAGGATGTCGGCCTCAAGCTCCTTGAATTCGGTGCCGATCTGCTGGGCCTCATACTCGCCCGCCAGCGTCTCCAGGGCCTTCGCCTTGGCGGCGCCGACCTTTTCATAGCGCGACTGCTTGACGGTTTCCGTGTAGGCGGCCTCGACGGCGGCGCCGACGACGTCGCGCAGACGGGCCTTCAGGGCCTTGCGGTCATAGGCGGGTTCCGGCAGATCCCACGGCTCCTTCGCCGCCAGTTCGGCGAGGTCGATGATCGCCTCGATGACCGGCTGGAAGTTCGTGTGGCCGAACATGACGGCGCCCAGCATGACCTCTTCGGTCAGCTCCTTGGCTTCCGACTCGACCATCAGCACGCCTTCGGTGGTCCCGGCGACGACGAGGTTCAGGTCGGTGTCGGCGATCTCGTCGGCGGTCGGGTTCAGAATGTACTGGCCATTCTTGTAACCAACGCGCGCCGCGCCAATCGGGCCGAGGAACGGAACGCCCGAAATCGTCAGCGCGGCGGACGCGCCGACCATCGCGACGATGTCCGGATCATTTTCCAGATCATGGCTGAGAACGGTGCAAACCACCTGGGTTTCGTTGCGGAAGCCCTCGGCGAACAGCGGACGGATCGGCCGGTCGATCAGACGGCTGACCAACGTTTCCTTTTCCGTCGGACGGCCTTCGCGCTTGAAGAACCCGCCGGGGATCTTGCCAGCGGCGAACGCCTTTTCCTGATAATTGACCGTCAGCGGGAAGAAATCGATGCCCGGCTTCGGCGCCTTGGCGGCGACGGCGGTGCACAGGACGGTGGTGTCGCCATACGTCACCAGCACGGCGCCATTGGCCTGACGAGCGATCTTGCCCGTCTCCATGACCAGCTTGCGACCGCCCCATTCGATTTCTTTACGATGCACAGTAAACATTGAGTCTTTCCTTCCATCCGACACCCGAGACGGCCGGATTGCCGCCCAGAGCCAGGGCCGCCAGTCGTAAGGCCCCGCAGAGATTATGATTGTCGAAACATCAGAGAATTGGCGTGAAAAAGGCCGGTTCCCGAGGCATCGGGCCGGCCTGTTCCTCACAAAGCTCTAAACACCAATGACACAAAAAAATGCGCGCTTCCAAAAACGAACGACGCCCCAACCGGCGCACCGCGCCCGCCGGAACCCGAAGGCGCGGCGAGGCGATGGCTGGTCAGGGCGTTGCATCCGGTCACAGGCTGAACGGCGCGTCGATCAACGACGCAGGCCCAGACGCTCGATGAGCGTGGCGTAACGGGACTGGTCCTTCTTCTTGAGGTAATCAAGAAGACGACGACGCTGACCAACCATCACCAGCAGACCACGGCGGGAGTGGAAGTCCTTCTTGTGGCCCTTCAGGTGTTCAGTCAGGTTGCTGATCCGCTCGGTCAGGATCGAAACCTGGACCTCGGGCGAGCCGGTGTCGGCTTCACCGCGCGAATATTCCTTAATCAGCTCTTGCTTGCGCTCGGGCGTAATCGACATCGGGGTCTCCTAAATGTTCAGAGGTTGAGCACGCGCACCGGACGGACCTCCGCCCCCTCGACCCGCGCCAGCGCCACCGGCTTTCCGCCGAAAAGCGCAATGACAGCGCCATCCCCACCAACAGCCCCGCGAAGCGCCTCCAGGCGTTCGCGGTCTTGTCGGGTGAGGAGAGCCACCGTCTGGCCGTGTCTCAGTCGGTGCGCTTCCGCTTCGGTCAGGGCCAGCGCCGGGATGTCGTCCAGCGCGGTCTCGATCGGCAACAGAAGTCGTTCGACGGCGGCACCTTGCTCCAAGCCCGCCAATTCGTCCAGGGAAATCGCGTTGTCCAGGGTGAAGGAGCCGACGCGCAGGCGGCGCAACAGCGCCACATGGCCGACCGTGCCCAAGGCTTCGGCCAGATCGCGGGCCAGCGAGCGCACATAGGTGCCCTTGCCGCAATCCACCTCGAACAGCGCGTGGTCGTCGTCGATGATCTCGACCAAATCGAAGCGGTCGATGCGCACCCGGCGCGAGGCCAGATCCACCACGTCGCCCTCGCGCGCGATGTCATAGGCGCGCTCGCCGTCGATCTTGATGGCGCAATATTGCGGCGGCACCTGGTCGATCTCGCCCAAAAAAGCGGGCAGGGCGGCGTTGATCGCGTCGACGGTCGGGCGCAGGGTCGAACGGTCGATCACCTCGCCTTCGCGGTCGTCGGTGCTGGTGCGTTCGCCCCAGCGCACGGAAAAACGGTAGGTCTTGGCCCCGTCCATCGCGTAGGAGACGGTCTTGGTCGCCTCGCCCAGCGCGATGGGCAGAATGCCGGTGGCCAGCGGGTCGAGCGTGCCGCCGTGACCGGCCTTTTCCGCGTTCAACAGGCGCCGCACCTTGGACAGCGCCTGAGTCGAGCTGATGCCTTCGGGCTTGTCGAGCACGATCCAGCCATGGATCGGCTCGCCCTTGCGCTTACGAGCCACGACGCTCGCCCTTGCCGCTCTTGTCCTCGTCGTCCAGCGCGGCGGCGTCTTCGTCGCTCTCGCGGTCGAGGTCGTCGTCCTCGTCGTCGGGGGACTCGTCGCCGTCCTCCTCGTCATCCCACGAATCGTCGTCATCCTCCTCGTCGTCATGGTCGTCGTCGCCGTTGACGCGGCTCAGGTCACGGGCGACCGCCGGGCTGTGCAGGATGGTGTCGATGTGGTGGGCGTAGTCGAACGAGGTGTCGCCCTCAAAGACCAGGGTCGGGGCGTGGCGCAGATTGACCATGCGGGCGACTTGCCCACGCAGGAAGGCCGCCGCCCGGCGCAGAGCCACCGACGCCTCTTCCATCTGACCGCCGCCCAGCGTGGCGAAGAACACCGTGGCGTTGCTCAGATCGGGGCTGATCCGCACCTCGGTGATGGTGATGTTGAAAGAGGACAATTCCGGGTCGTAGAAATCCCCCCGACGGAACAGATCGGCCAGAGCGTGGCGCAGTTCTTCGCCGACGCGCAATTGCCGCTGGGACGGGGGTTTTCCGGCGTTGACCGCGCTGCGCTTCTTGCTCGCCATGGGGTGTTCGTCTTTCGTCGCTGTCGTGTCGTGTCGGACGGCTGTGGATCGCGGAACCGGAACCGGGGTTCAGGACCAGAGAACCGGCGCGTCATAAAGTGTGACCATTCGGTCGGCGCTGACCAGGGCGAAGAGCGTGTGTTTCGCAGCAGGTCACGCGGGTGCGGAGGACTCTTGCAAGGTCAACTCCGGCCAATCCTCATCAAGAGCCAGACCGTAAAAACTCTTAAGAAGGTCCTCGGGCAAGGGATCATCAAAATCGTCGGCGATCCAAATCAACCCTTTGGCAAGGCCAAAGCGAACGGAAGGTTTGGATGAAATCAGCGTTTCCGACAGCGGCGCCCGGTCCATGCGTCACGCCCTTCCGATAAGGATGCGGAAAACCCGCCCGCCCCTGGTTGAGACAACCAAGGGCGGGCGGGCGATCCAAACCCGCTTGGCTTTACAGCTCGCGGGCGATTTCCTCGATCTCGAAGGCTTCGATCTGATCGCCCGGCAGGATGTTGTCGTAATTCTCGAAGGCCATGCCGCACTCGTAACCCTCGCGGACGTCTTTGACTTCGTCCTTGAAACGCTTGAGCGTCTTGAGCGTGCCTTCGTGGATGACGACGTTGTCGCGCAGCAGTCGGACGCCGGCGCCGCGCTTGACGGTGCCTTGCGTGACCATACAACCGGCGACCTTGCCGACCTTGGTGATGTTGAAGACCTCGCGGATCGTCGCGTAACCGATGAAGCGTTCCCGCAACGTCGGCGACAGCAGGCCGGTCAGCGCCGCCTTCACATCGTCGATCACGTTGTAGATGATCGAGTAGTAGCGGATTTCCACCCCGTCCCGCTTGGCCATGTCGCGGGCCTGCGGGTTGGCGCGGACGTTGAAGCCGATAATCATCGCGTTCGACGCGTTGGCGAGCGTGATGTCGGATTCGTTGATCGCGCCGACCGAGTTGTGCAGAACGCGGACCTTGACCTCGGTGTTTTCGGCCGTGAGCTTCTCCAGCGAGCTGGCGATGGCTTCGATCGACCCCTGCACGTCGCCCTTGATGACGACCGGCAGTTCCTTGGCTTCGCCCGCCTGGATGCGGCTGAACATGTCCTGCAACGAGCCGCGCGCCGTCGCCGCCACCGTCGCTTCGCGCTTCTTGCGCTGACGGAATTCGGCGATTTCACGGGCGCGCGCTTCGGTTTCGACGACCGAGAAGTCGTCGCCCGCCATCGGCGTGCCGTTCAGGCCCAACACCTCCACCGGGACGGCGGGGCCGGCCTCGGTGACGTTCTGGCCACGGTCGTTGATGAGGGCGCGGACGCGGCCCCATTCGGCGCCGGTGACGAACACGTCGCCGACCTTCAGCGTGCCGCGCTGGACCAGCACGGTGGCGACCGAACCACGGCCACGCTCCAGCTTCGCCTCGATGACGACGCCTTCGGCGCTGCGGTTGGCGTTGGCGCGGAGTTCCAGAATTTCGGCCTGAAGAAGGATCGCCTCTTCCAGCTTGTTCAGGTTCCGCTTGGCCTTGGCCGACACCTCGACGTCGAGCACGTCGCCGCCCATCTCTTCCACCACCAGCTCATGCTGGAGCAGTTCCTGACGGACCCGTTCCGGCTTGGCGTCGGGCAGATCGCACTTGTTGATGGCGACGATGATCGGAACCTTGGCCGCCTTGGCGTGGCGGATGGCTTCGATGGTCTGCGGCATGACGCCGTCGTTCGCCGCCACCACCAGCACCACCACGTCCGTGACGTTGGCGCCACGGGCGCGCATCTCGGTGAAGGCGGCGTGGCCGGGGGTGTCGATGAAGGTGATCTTGGCGCCCGACTCCAACGTCACCTGATAGGCGCCGATGTGCTGGGTGATGCCGCCGGCCTCGCCCGACACCACGTCGGTCTGGCGCAGCGCGTCGAGCAGAGAGGTTTTGCCGTGGTCGACGTGGCCCATGATCGTGACGACCGGGGGACGCGACACCAGAACGGCATCCGCCTCCTCGTCGGCGCGCAGACCGATTTCGACGTCCGATTCCGACACGCGGCGCACGCGGTGGCCGAATTCGGTAATCAGCAGTTCGGCGGTGTCCGCGTCGATCGGCTGGTTGATCGTGGCCATGACGCCCATGCGCATCAGCGCCTTGATGACGTCCGCGCCACGCTCGGCCATACGGTTGGCGAGTTCCTGCACGGTGATGACTTCCGGCAACACGACGTCGCGCGTCACCTTCGCCGTCTCCTGACGGCTCATCAGGCGAAGACGTTCGCGTTCACGGGCGCGGCGGACGGCGGCCAGCGACCGGGTGCGGTCGCTGCCATCGTCGCTGAGCGCCTGCGACACGGTCATCTTCGACCCCTTGCGGCGATCGCCGCCGACCGGCGCCTTCGCGGCGGGACGGGCGGGCGCGGCCTTCGCCGGACCACCAGGACCGCTGCGGCCACCCTTGCGGCGGTTGTCGTCCTCGTCCTCGGCGCGGGCCGGGGCGGCGGACGCGCCGGGCGCGGGGCGGGCGTTGTCCGTGCCGCCGGGACGCGCCGGAGCGGCGGACGAGCCGGGGCGTGAATCGCCGCCCGAACGGGACGGACCGACGCCAGCGGGGCGAGCGCCCGCGCCGCCGTCTCGGCTGCCGCCGTCACGGCCATCACGACCGCCAGCGGCCTCGCGGCGCGGAGCCGGTTCGGCTTCGCGGCGCTTGGCCTCTTCGGCTTCCTTGCGGCGGGCCTCTTCTTCCTTGCGGCGGCGCTCGGCCTCCTCGGCGACCTTGCGCTCCTCTTCCTGAATCGCGCGCATCTCTTCCAGCTCGCGCTGGCGGAGGGTCTCGGCGTCTCGGATGATCGGGGCGATTTCTTCAACGGGGGCGGGGGGCGGCGCGGCCTCGGCGGCGGCGGCGGCTTCAACCGCTTCGGCGGCGGCGGCCTCGGCGCGGACGGCTTCGTCCTCGGCGTCGATGCGGCGCTGCTCTTCCTCCTGCACGGCGCCACGCAGGGCGCGCATGCGGGATTCCAACTCCTCGCTGGTCAGTTTGCGGCCGCCCGTGGGGGCGCCGCCACGCGGTCGTTGACCGGCCGCGCCACGAATGGGCAAGCCCTGGGCGGCCTGACGAGCGGCGGCGCCGCCATCGGCGATGCCGGGGACGGCGCCCTTTTCTACGTGACGCTTGCGCTTGACCTCCACGGTCACCGCTTTAGACCGGCCATGGGAGAAGCTCTGCCGGACCTGGGTCTCGACCGGCTTCTTCGACTCCAGCTTCCCTTTGCCGGAGCCGGAGAGGTGCAAGACTTTCTTCTGGTCCTGGTCGTTGCTGTCGGTCATCGGTTCCCGAATGGTCAGACGTTACATCGCAGGCCGGTCGGCGCCATCGCCGACTCCCAAGCCCTTATCACACACCGGGGGCACCTGCCCCCTAAGCCCCTTAAGGCGGGCCGCATCGCGCGCCAGCCCCTTGGCCAGCCTGCCGCGCGCCACCACCGCGTGCACCGCGTGATCCCGCCCCAACGCGGCGGCCAGAGCGGCCGACTCGAAAAGGGCGATCACGGGAAGCGTCGGCGCGAGCGCCGTCACCTTGCCGCGTTGGTCGAGCGAACCGTCGGCGGCCTCGACCAGAAGGGCCGGCGGGGGACCCGCGCGACCAACCTGGTTGACCTTCAACGCCTCGCGCACCTTCTCATACCCAGCCAGAACGTGGCCCGCCCGGCGGGCCAGGCCCAAACCGTTCAAGCAACGCCGTTCCAGCAGCCGATCCAGCCGTTCGGCCAGATCCGGCGGCACCTTCACCGCTCGGCGCGCGGCCTTGGCGAAGACGGACTTCCCCATGGCCTTCGCCAGAGCCGCCCGATCCGCCGTGACCCACAGGCCACGACCGGGCAACGATTCCTCAAGGTCGGGAACCACCTCGCCGTCGGGGGCGATCACGAAACGGATCATCCCATCCTTCGGCCCAACCGTTCCCGACGCGATGCAGCGGCGCAAAGGCCCCTTCTCGTCGTCCGCCGGTTGGTGGTCCACCACCTCCGGGGCCGCGTCGGCGGCGGCGTTCGGCGCCTGTGGGTCTTCCCGCTCGGTCATCCGTTCGTCATCCGCCTTTCGCGGTCCTCAAACACTCAACGCCGGTTCGTCGCGATTCAGCCGATCAGGCCGACGCGCCCTGACCCTGCTCGCCAGCCTCGCCGCCAGCCGCCGCGCCTTCGCCCTCAAACCAGTGAGCGCGCGCGGCCATGATGATCTCGTTGGCCTCCTCTTCCGAGGGGCCGTCCTTGCCGAGAATCTCCACCAGCTCGTCGCCCGCCAGATCGGCCAGATCGTCCAGCGTCTTCACGCCGTTCTCACCCAGCTTGACCAGTTGCGCGGCGGTGCAGCCCGTCAGTTCGGCCACGACGTCTTCGACGCCCAGCTCCAGACGGCGCTCGTTCGCCTGGCTTTCCTGTTCGTCGAGGAAGGCCAGCGCGCGCTGCTTCAGCTCGTCGGCGACCGATTCGTCGAAGCCCTGGATTTCCGCCAGCTCTTCGGTTTCGACATAGGCGATTTCCTCGACCGAGGAGAAGCCTTCGGCGACCAGCAGATGGGCGATGACGTCGTCAACGTCCAACGCCTGCATGAAGACGCCCGAACGGTTCTGAATCTCGTCGGAACGACGGTCCGATTCTTCTTGTTCGGTCAGAATGTCGATGTCCCAGCCGGTCAGCATCGAGGCCAAACGCACGTTCTGGCCACGGCGACCGATGGCCAGCGACAATTGGTCGTCCGACACCACCACCTCGATGCGGCGATTCTCATCGTCCAGCACGACCTTGACCACTTCCGCCGGGGCCAGCGCGTTGACGACGAAGGTCGCCGCCTCGCTCGCCCACGGAATGATGTCGATCTTTTCGCCCTGAAGCTCGCCGACCACCGCCTGAACGCGGCTGCCGCGCATGCCGACGCAGGCGCCGACCGGATCGATCGAGCTGTCGTGGCTGAGAACGGCGATCTTGGCGCGCGAACCGGGATCGCGGGCGACCGCCTTGATCTCGATGATGTTGTCGTAGATCTCCGGCACTTCCTGGGCGAACAGCTTCGCCATGAACATCGGATGGGTGCGCGACAGGAAGATCTGCGGACCGCGCGGCTCTTCGCGCACGTCGTAGATGTAGGCGCGCACACGGTCGCCGTTCTTGAAATGCTCGCGCGGCAGCAGTTCGTCGCGGCGCAGGATCGCTTCGGCGCGGCCCAGATCGACGGTGACGTTGCCGTATTCGACGCGCTTGACCAGACCGTTGACGATCTCGCCGTTGCGGTCCTTGTACTCATTGAACTGGCGCTTGCGCTCGGCGTCGCGCACCTTCTGCACGATGACCTGCTTGGCGGTCTGCGCGGCGATGCGGCCAAAATCGATGGGCGGCAGCGGATCGACCAGGACGTCGCCAACCTTGGCGCCCGCCTTGCGACGCTGGGCGTAGGCGAGCGTGATCTGCGTCGCCTCGTTCTCCACCGTCTCGACCACCTCAAGATGGCGGGTCAGATGGATGTCGCCGCTCTTGCGGTCGATGCGCGCGCGGATGTCGTGCTCGTGCCCGTATTTGGACCGACCGGCCTTCTGAATCGCCTGCTCCATCGCCTCCAGGACTTCATCCCGGTCGATGTTCTTTTCGCGAGCGACGGCGTCAGCGACTTGCAGCAGTTCCATCCGTTACACTTCCTGGGTCGGCGTGTGGTCTTAGGGGAGAGGCGGCGGAGGGATCAACCCTGCTGCTCTTGGCTGGCGCGGATCAGTTCGTCCGTCAAAACCAGCTTCGCGCGCAGGATGTTGTCAAACTCCAGCCGGGCGGCTCCCTGTTCGGTGTCGATGCACACGAGGCCGTCTTCGACGCCCTTCAATATGCCTCGGAAGCGCTTGCGTCCGTCGCTTGAGGCCAGACGGGTGTCCAGCTTGGCCTCGAAACCGGCGAACCGGGCGAAATCTTTCAAACGGGTCAGCGGTCGGTCGATGCCGGGCGAGCTGACTTCCAGCGTGTAGGCGTCGCGGATGGGATCTTCGACGTCCAGCAAAGCGGAGACGGAGCGGCTGATGTCGGCGCAATCTTCGACGGTCATCGCCGCGCCGTCGGCGCGTTCCGCCATGATCTGAAGGATCGACCGCTGGCCGCCCGAAATCTGAACACGCACGATCTCGTAGCCCATGGCCTCGACCGACGGCGTGATGATCTGTTCGATGCGACCTGATGCGTCCATATCCACCCAACCTACAGCCTGTGACCGGGATTGAACCGATCCAGGTTTCCACCCGTGCGTCGCCGCACGCCGATAAAAAAATAAGTGGGCCAAAGCCCACCCGCAAAGCGTCCCGACGGTCCAGTTTCCCGGGCCGCCGATCCGTATGGGTTCATGAAGGCTGACTATAGTCATTCCGCCCGATCCCGCAAGCTTTTTCCCTAGCCTTGTCCCGCGCGGCAAGCAAGGCTGGGGCGGCGTCATGATTTTGCGGGAGCGCGACGATGATTTTGGAAGCCGCTTTGTTGATGGTCCGACCAGGGCAGGAGCGGGATTTCGAGCGGGTGATGGCCGAGGCCCGCCCCTTGATCGCCGCCACACCCGGTTTTCGTGGTCTGGAGCTGCGGCCTTGTCTGGAGGTTGGCAACCGTTACCTTCTGCTCGTCCAGTGGGAACGGTTGGAGGACCATACGGAGGGCTTCCGTGGGTCCGACCGTTACGCGCGGTGGAAGGCGCTTTTGCACCCTTTCTACGACCCGTTCCCGCTGGTCGAGCATTTCGCCGAACCGGTGGTGGCGGCGCCCGATCCGGTTTCAGCTTAAGCGGAAGCGCGCGGGTTGCGGACGAAGCGCAGGAAGACCGGCTTGCGCCCGGCTTCGATGGCCTTTTCCTCGTAACGGGTGGGCGGCCAATCGAACGGGCGGACCCGCCAGTCCGACGGAACCCGCGCCGTCCAGGCGAAGTCCGGATGCTTGACCAGATGCTCCAGACTCCAGCGCACCAGCCCCATGTCGTCGCTGGCCACGCGCAGCTCAGCCCCATCCTTCAGCACGCGCGACAGGCGGGCGAGATTCTCCGGGCCGATGAAGCGGCGGCTGTGGTGGCGGGTCTTCGGCCAGGGATCGGCGAACAGAACGAAAGCCCGGCCAACCGAGGCGTCGGGCAAGGCGTCGATCAACGGACGGGCGTCGTCGGGCAGAATCCGCACCCGCTTGTCCAACCCGGCGTCCTCGACCAGAGCCAGCAGGCTGGCCACGCCGTTGATGAAGGGTTCCGCCCCGATCACGCCGACCGTCGGGTTTTCGGTCGCCACCTGGGCCAGATGATGCCCGCCGCCGAAACCAACCTCCAGCCAAACATCCTCGACCGGCGCGTCGAACAGGCTGAACGGGTCGAGTCGGTCGCCGGGCGCGGGCGTGGGGATCTCCAGCGTCGGCAGCAGGCTGGTCAACAGGCTGGTCTTGCGCTTGTGCAAGGGCCGCCCTTTGCGGCGTCCATACACGCGGTTTTTCACATCGCCCGAGGTCGCGTCGGCGTCGGAATCGGCGGGAGGAGTCGAGTCGGTCATGGCGGTGCGGAACGCTTTTCAGAAAATCCAGGCTTCAAAAACACGGCAGGGGCCGCGAACGGCCCCTGCTGTCTCGTCACATCCGTTGACGGGCGACGGGCGTTAGAGCAACGCGCTGCGCAGATCGCCCACCAGATCGGTCTTCTCCCACGAGAAGCCGCCATCGGCGTCCGGGTTGCGGCCAAAATGACCGTAAGCGGACGTGCGGGCGTAGATCGGCTTGTTCAGGCCCAGATGCGTGCGGATGCCGCGCGGGCTGAGATCGACGAGCTGCTGCAACACCTGCGACAGGCGATCCTCGTCCACCGCGCCGGTGCCGTGGGTGTCGACATAGACCGACAACGGCTTCGACACGCCGATGGCGTAGGACACCTGGATCGTGCACTTCTCCGCCAATTCCGCCGCGACGACGTTCTTGGCGAGGTAACGGGCGGCGTAGGCGGCGGAACGGTCAACCTTCGTCGGATCCTTGCCCGAGAAGGCGCCGCCGCCGTGCGGGGCCGCGCCGCCGTAGGTGTCGACGATGATCTTACGGCCGGTCAGACCGGCGTCGCCGTCCGGGCCGCCGATGACGAAGCGGCCGGTCGGGTTGACGTACAGGCTGGCCTCGTCGCACATCCAGCCTTCCGGCAGGCAGTTGACGATGTGCGGGCGAACGATCTCGCGCACGGCCTCCTGGTCCAGCCCTTCGGCGTGCTGGGTGGAGAGCACGATGGCGGTGGCGCCGACCGGCTTGCCGTCGATGTAACGCAGCGTCACCTGGCTCTTGGCGTCGGGACCGAGCTGCGGGGCCGCGCCCGAATGACGGGCCTCGGCCAACGATTTGAGAATGGCGTGGGAGTAATAAATCGGCGCGGGCATCAGCGCCGGGGTTTCGCGGCAGGCGTAACCGAACATGATCCCCTGGTCGCCGGCGCCTTCGTCCTTGTTGCCAGCGGCGTCAACGCCGACGGCGATGTCGGCGGACTGGGAATGGACCAGGCATTTGACGTCCATCTTTTCCCAATGGAAGCCGTCCTGCTCGTAACCGATGTCCTTGACGGCGGCGCGGGCGACTTCGACCAGATGATCGGCCTTGATGCTGTCCGGTCCACGGACTTCACCGGCCAGAACGACCTGGTTGGTGGTGGCGAGAGTCTCAACGGCGACGCGGGCCTGCGGGTCGTGCGACAGATAGAGATCGACGATGGCGTCGGAAATGCGGTCGCAGACCTTGTCGGGATGGCCTTCCGACACGGATTCGCTGGTGAAGACGTAGTTCAGCTTAGCCACGGGGAACCTCGGCTTTTGGCGGCGCGCTATTTCACAAGTCGATACGACAGATCGGTACAGCGCCCGCAGGACACCGACCCAATTTCGTATTTGACAAGGATTTCCCCCGGGGTCAAGCAATCTCCCCGTTCAACATACGGGCGTCATCAATAATGGTGGCGAACACTGTTTTTCATCATCGAATGGGGAATGCGGCCAAAAATCGCACTCCCCTTCGATGATCGGCATGATCCGACGTTATTCCGCCGCTTCGGCGACGGCGGCGTTGGCGACGGCCTTGGTCAACTCGAACAGGCGCTTGCGCACCGACGGGTCGTTGATCTTGTAATAGGCGCGCACCAGCTCCAGCGTTTCCCGCTTGGCCATCGGATCGGGTTCGTAACCGCCGGTCGCCCGGTCGTCGCCCGCCGCGTCCTCGTCATCGTCGATGCGCGCCGCCGCCGCTTCGGCCGGCATGTCGTCGAAGAAGAAAGACACCGGCACATCCAGCACGCGGCTGAGGTCGAACAGACGCGACGCGCCGATGCGGTTGGCGCCGCGTTCGTACTTCTGCACCTGCTGGAAGGTCAGACCAATGGCTTCACCCAATTTTTCCTGGCTCATGCCCAGCAGCGTCCGGCGCAACCGGACGCGCGATCCGACATGAACGTCGATCGGGTTCGGCTTTCCGGTCTTCGGACGACCCGCACCCGCACGGCGCCCGCGTGGCGCCCCTGTTGCTGCTTGCATCTGGCTAATCCCTGTAACAGTTGTGCAACTTTGATATGGCATATCCACGTATGCAGTCAAGCCCGCCGCTCCTTTTCCTTCATGTCAAAGGAGAAAATTCGCTCAGATCTCGGCCTCGTGGATCGCGTCGGGCGAAAGCGGAAACAAGAAAACACGCGACAAGCACGAAGCCGAAGAGACGATCCCCGGCACGGCTATAAAGAGTGGTTCCATCCGGCGCTTTCGGCAACGTGGTATCGATGACGCCGCGTTCCCCCAACCCGAGTGACTGTCTCACACGCCCATAGGCGTCCACCAGCCCGGAGATACCCGTATTGGCGACGCGAACCAGCGGCAAACCCTCTTCCACGGCGCGCACCTGATTGATGGCGAAATGCTGGTGCGGGCCAGCGGTGTGGCCGTACCAAGCGTCGTTGGTCAGATTCAGCAGCCATTGCGGTCGGTCGGTCGGGTCGGTGACGGCGCCGGGGAAGATCCCTTCGTAACAGATCAGCGGACTGACCGGCGGCAGTCCCGCCAGACGCAGCGTCTTCGGGCCGGGACCGGGCGAGAATTCGGCGCCGTTGCCCGCGATGGCGCCGACCGGCATCCAACGCCGCAGCGGCATGTATTCGCCAAACGGCACCAGATGGGCCTTGTCGTAGCTTCCCGCCACCGCGCCGCTGCCGTCCACCGCGATCAAGCTGTTGTAATAGCGCCATTGCCCATCGCTGGTGGTTTCCGAACGCGGCGCCCCGGTGATGAGCAAACCGCCGGACGGCGTCACCGATCCCAACACCTGCCGAACGCGGGCGTCGCGCTCGATGAAGAAGGGAACCGTGGTTTCCGGCCAGATGATGTGGGTGATCGGCTCCGACGCGGGCAGGGCGGAAAGATCGAGATTCTCCTGAACGTTCTTTTCACGTTGGCCATTGGCCCATTTCAGCTTCTGGTCGATGGCCGCCTGGACCAGCCGCAGCCGCACGCCCGGAACCACCGCGTCGGACGCGGTCGCCAGCCGCCAGCCGCCCCAACCGCCCAGCGCGACGAACAGCAGCAGCCCGGCGGCGACGGCGCCCCAAGCATGCCTTGGCCTTATTCCCGGATCGGCCAGCGCGGCGGGCAGGGACGCCGCCAACACCGTCAGCAGCGACAGACCGTAAATCCCAAACAGCGACACGCTTTGCAGAACCGGCAAGACGTCAACCCAGCCATAGCCGATCAGGTTCCACGGAAAGCCGGTGAACACATGACCGCGCAGCCATTCCAGCAGCGCCCAGCACCCGGCGAACAGCAGCGGCCCAGCCAACCCGCCACCGAACCCGCGCGCGCGCAAGACGTGGAACAGCCACCCAGCCGTCCCGGTGAACAGCCCCAGCAGCACCGGCAACCCGACCGCCGAAAAGGGCAAGGCCCACCAGAATTGCTTGATGTCGGTGAACAGCGCCGCGCTGATCCAATAGAGGCCCAACAGGTGATGGCCAAAGCCGAAGAACCAACCAACCGCGAAGGCCCGGCGACCGGACGTCGCGCCCTCCAACAGCCAGATCAAGCCGGGAAAGGCGATCAACAGAACGGGCAGGGCGTAGGCCGGGGGCAAGGCGAAGGTCGCCAGCCCGCCCAGCCCGGCGGCCATCGCCCAGCGCCGCCATCCGGTCAGGGACAGTAGGAACGCGCGCGCGTGGCCCAGCCGCGACGGATTGGGCGCCGTGTCAAGAACGGTCACAACAAGAACTCCGGGATCGGCGACGGCGATGCAGCCCATAAATGGCGCCGCGTGTGACAAACACAATCCCCCACCGTCAAACCCTGGTCGGGATCAACGGCGTGGGGGTGTGACAAAGAGGGGATCGTCAGGCGGTTTCGGCCAGCGCCGAGCTGTTCGCCGGGGCGTTGCGCACCCGCAGCCGCTTCAGACGACGGGAATCCGCGTCGATGATCTCGAACTCCAGGCCCGACGGGTGGGTCAGCAACTCCCCCCGGCCCGGCACGCGGCCCGCCAGCGAGACGACCAAGCCACCCAGCGTGTCGATGTCCTCGCGCTCCTCGTCGGTCAGAACCGGGCCGACGCGCTCCTCGAAATCCTCAATGGGGAGGCGGGCGTCGACGATCAGGCTGCCGTCGGGCCGTTCGTCCAGCCGGGGGGCGGCGGCCTCGTCATGCTCGTCCTCAATCTCGCCGACGATTTCCTCGACCAGATCCTCGATGGTGACAAGCCCGTCGATGCCGCCGAACTCGTCCACCACCAGGGCCAGATGGCTGCGGCTCTGCCGCATCTCGACCAGCAGGTCGAGCACCCGCATCGACGGGGCGACGATCTTCACCTCGCGGACGATGCTTTGCAAATCGGCGTCGGCGCCTTCGCCCAGCGCTTGGCGCGCCATGATCGTCAGCACATCCTTGATGTGGATGACGCCGATCACGTCGTCGAGCGTTTCACGGTACACCGGCAGCCGCGAATGGCCTTCTTCGGCGATCTTCTGAATCAGCGCGGGAAAGGGGGTGTCGATGTCCAGCGCGACGATGTCGGCGCGCGGCACCATGACGTCGGCGACCGTGCGCCCGCGCAGCTTCAAAATGTTGGTGAGCAGCGCGCGTTCGCCCGCCCCCACCGATTCTTCCGCACTGTCGGAATCGTCGATCAATTCCTCGATGGTGGCGCGCAGCGAGGAATCGCCGCGCCCCCCCATGACCGTGCGGAGCCATCCCTTGAACAGATGGCCCAGGGAATGATGGTCTTCGGCCCCGTCGTCACGGGGCGTGCGACTGTCGGAAATTTCGCTCATTGGTCCGGCGGTTCATGGTTGACGGCATACGGGTCGGCGACGCCAAGGGTGGCGAGCAACCGGGTTTCCAGCGCCTCCATCTCTTCAGCCTCGTCGTCCGTTTCGTGATCGTACCCCAGAAGATGCAAAACACCATGCACCACAAGATGGGTCAGGTGATCGTCGGGGTTTTTGTTTTGCTCGGCGGCTTCGCGTTGGACCGTCTCATAGGCCAGAATGACGTCGCCCAGCAGGATGGGCGCGCCCTCCTCCAGCTCCGGTTCTTCGGCTTCGGTCAGGGCGAAGGACAGCACGTTGGTCGGCTTGTCCTTGCCGCGATAGTCGCGGTTCAGTTGTTGGACCAGCGCGTCGTCGGCCAGCACCACCGACAATTCGGCGGGGCCGTCGTCGGGCGGGTAGCTGGCGGCGAGCGTGGCGTAAGCGACGCGTTCGGCCAGCGCCTCGGCGCCGTCCGGCCAGGCCCCCGCTTCACGTGAAACGCACACCTCAAGCTCAGGGGCCGCCGCGTCGGGGGTGTTCATGCCGTTCTCAGCCTCGGTCATCGCGCGTTCTCCCAGGCGCGGGGGGCCGCCGTCGTCGCCCGCTGCGCGTCGGCCCGGTCATAAGCGCGGATGATGCGCGCGACCATCGGGTGGCGCACGACATCGGCGTCGGTGAATTGGACGAAGCGCACGCCCTCGACCCCCTTCAGGATCTCCATGGCGTCACGCAGGCCCGATCTGGCCCCGGTGGGCAGGTCGATCTGGGTGATGTCGCCGGTCACGGCCATCCGCCCGCCCTCGCCCAGACGGGTCAGGAACATCTTCATCTGCATCGGCGTGGTGTTTTGCGCCTCGTCCAGAATGACGAAGGCGTTGCCCAGCGTCCGACCGCGCATGAAGGCCAGCGGGGCGATTTCGATCTCGCCCGATTCCAACCGCTTCTTCACCTGTTCGGCGGGCAGCATGTCGTGCAGCGCGTCGTAGAGCGGGCGCAGATAGGGATCGACCTTGTCCTTCAGATCGCCGGGCAGGAAGCCCAGCCGCTCCCCAGCCTCCACCGCCGGGCGCGACAGGATGATGCGGTCCACCTGACCCGTGGTCAGCAGGGCGACGGCCTGCGCCACCGCCAGATAGGTCTTGCCGGTGCCGGCCGGTCCCAGCCCGAACACCAGCTCGCTTTCCGCCAGCGCCTGGAGATAGGCCGCCTGCATCGGCGAGCGCGCGGTGATCGAGCCGCGCCGCCGGGTGCGCAGGGTGATTTCGGTCGAGGCCACCGTCGCCAAGGTCTGCAAACGGGTTTCCTCGTCGGTGTCGGAGGTCGCCATGCGGACGGCGGCGTCGATTTCCCCGGCCCCCACCGGCAGCCCCCGGCTCAGCCGGGCGTAGAGCGCGTTCAGGGCCGAACGCGCCGCGTCGGCGGCGTCGGACGGGCCGGAGACGATCAGCGTGTTGCCGCGCGAGGTCAGCGACACGCCCAACAGCGCCTCGATCCGGGCGAGGTGGCGGTCATGCTCCCCGTACAGCATCGGCAGCAGCCGGTTGTCGTCAAACTGAACGTCGATCCGCCGATCAGGCTGGCCGTTCAAGCGCGTGCCTCCAGAGCATGGACAGGGTTGCGCGCGGTCGAGGCGTAATCGCCGGTGACGACCGTGCCCGCCAGACTGTTGGGCCGGGCGTCGTCGATCCGCACCTCGACGATGTGGTTGAGCAGCCGCTCGTTCGCTTCGGCGTGGACCGACTGCATCCACGGGCTGCGGCCCAGCAATTGGCCGGGACGGCGGCCCTTGCGGTCGAACAGGATGGGCATGGTCCGCCCGACGAAGCCCTGGTTGAAGGCGACCTGCTGCGCGCCGATGAGCTGTTGAAGGGCCTGCAAGCGGGCCTCCTTCACGTCTTCGGGCACCTGCGCGCTTTCCAGAGCCGCCGGGGTTCCCGGACGCGGGCTGTATTTGAAGCAATAGGATTGGGCGTAGCCGACATCCGTCACCAGCTTCAGCGTCGCCGCGAAATCGGCGTCGCTTTCGCCGGGGAAGCCGACGATGAAGTCGCTGGACAGCGCCAGATCCGGGTTGACCCCGCGCAGCCGGTCCACCAGACGGCGGTAATCGTCGGCGCTGTGCTTGCGGTTCATCGCCGCCAGAACGCGGTCCGACCCCGATTGCACCGGTAGATGCAGATAGGGCATTAGTTGCGGCACGTCGGCGTGGGCGCGAATCAATTCGTCGTCCATGTCGCGCGGGTGCGAGGTGGTGTAGCGGATGCGCGCCAGCCCGTCGATCTCCGCCAATTCGCGGATCAGACGGCCCAACCCCCAGGTCGATCCGTCGGGACCGTCGCCGTGCCAGGCGTTGACGTTCTGGCCGAGCAGGCTGATTTCCCGCGTGCCGCCCGCCACCAGCCGCTTGGCCTCGACCAGAATCTGGTCCGCCGGGCGGGAGAACTCGGAGCCGCGCGTGTAGGGCACGACGCAGAAGGTGCAAAACTTGTCGCAGCCTTCCTGCACCGCCAGAAAGGCGGCGACGCCCTGGCTGGTCGCCTCTTCCGGCAGGAAATCGAACTTCGACTCCGCCGGGAAATCCGTGTTCAGCACGCTGCCCGCCGCGCGGCTGGCCTTGGCGACCATTTCCGGCAGGGTGTGGTAGGTCTGCGGGCCGAACACCATGTCCACATAAGGCGCGCGGGCGACGATTTCCTCGCCTTCGGCCTGGGCGACGCAACCGGCGACGGCGAGGATCATCGTGCCGTCCTGCGCCTCGGCCTTTTCGTCCTTCAGGATGCGCAGGCGTCCCAACTCCGAGAAAACCTTGTCCGCCGCCTTTTCGCGGATGTGGCAGGTGTTGAGGATCACCATGTCGGCGCCGTCCGGCTCATCGACCGGACGATAACCCAGCGGCGCCAGGACATCCGCCATCCGGGCGGAGTCGTAGACATTCATCTGGCAGCCCCAGGTCTTGATGAACAGTTTCTTGCTCAACCCGCACCCTTCCGCGCAAAAGCCGGCGTCAAAACGCCCGGCGCAAAAACAAACAGCGCGCCACACGGCAGGGCGTGGCGCGCGAGTCGCCGTTCAATCGGCGTCGCTGTGAAGCAAGATGGTAGCACGGGCGGGGCAAAGCGAGTCAATGCCCGTCCGCCCCGCGTTCTTCCGTCCAGCGCTCTTCGGCGCCAACGGGATCAGCCTGCGCCGTCCCCGTCAGGGCCGCCAACCTCACGCCGCGCTGGCGGCGTCCGACCACATCCGATCCCGCCAAGTCCGGGAGAAGAGAAAAGACAGCGGGGCCGCCTCCTCAATTTCAGGAACCAGCGTGACGCCCTGCGGCGGAACCCGGCCGATCATGCCCGCCACGCCGTCCAGCGCGCCGTCGACCAGTTCCAGACCCAACAGCCGGTTCATGTCCACCGGGCCGGGCATCTGCATGCCCATCGTCAGCGCCCGGGTGAAGCCGAACCGCTCGTAATAGGGGGCGTCGCCAACCAGGATCACCGATTTGTAGCCCAAGGCCACCGCCTTGTTCAGGCTCATGCGGATCAGCTTGCTGCCCAAACCGCCGCCCTGGAGATCGCCCGACACGGCGATGGGGCCAAGCATGATCGACGGGGTGGCGCCGACCATGATCGGCCAATAGCGGATGGTGCCCCGCAGGACTTCATGACCATGCTCGTCATGGTCGATGGCGACGAGGTTCAACTCGGGGATCGAGTCGATTCCGTCCCGCAGCCGATAGGCGGTTTTTTTGAAACGGTCAGGCCCAAAGGAGGCGTCGAGCAGGGCTTCGATGGCGCAGGCGTGCTTGGGCTGTTCAACCGTGATAATCATGCGATGGCTCCCGGCGGGAAGAATGGTCTTCTGCTGCGGGTCGCGCCGTCGCCTATGGCCCTTGGGGATCAGGTCCCGCTGTGGCCTTTGGCGTTCGCACGCGACCCAAGGACGGCCGCACCCGCGTTTTGCGGGGCGTGGCTCCGTCGTCGGATGCGAAGGGCGTGCGAACGAGACATTGCGTAGGCTCATGGGCCGTTTCAGACGATTGCGCATATAACACCCACACCCCCCCAGCGCAAGACCATGTTGACCCCTATGGAACGCATGACTGCCTCCACCCGCCGCCCCTGATTTTTCACAGGCTTTCCAAGGGGGTTGGCGGGGCTTCCAGCGGTGGATGACGGGGCGGTCGAGTCGGTGTCTGGACAGTGGGGGAGACCCGCCTTTATGGTGATGGCCGTTGATCCCGCCGCCCTGTTAGGCCACCCGATGTACACCGCCGTCACCCGCGCGATCCGCGTCACCGTCCAGCCCGTTTTTCTGGAAGACCAGTCGGCCCCCGCCGAGGGCCGCTATGTCTGGGCCTACCACGTCCGCATCGAGAATGAGGGGGAGGAGACGGTGCGCCTCCGCACCCGCCATTGGCGCATCACCGACGCCATGGGCCGGATGCAGGAAGTGCGCGGCCCTGGAGTCGTCGGCGAACAGCCGGTGTTGGAGCCGGGCGGCTCCTTTGAATACACCAGCGGCACCCCGCTCGGCACGCCGTCGGGCATCATGGTCGGCAGCTACGGCATGGAAGACGCCGACGGCGCGGCCTTCGACATCGCCATTCCCGCCTTTTCGCTGGACAGCCCGCACCAGCCGATGCGCCTGAACTGATGCCCCCGCGATTTTGTGGTCATTTGGTCCCTTGAAAGTTGTGGGGCTTGTGCAATTTTGGGATTCTCGACCGGCTGGCGGGTCAAGGCTCAGGGTTTGCGCAAACAGGCTTGAGCCGATGATCCACGCCAGCCTTCGCCGCGTATCGACGCGCACACGCCGGACCGGGCCGCCCAACGACAGGCGGGCGCCGGAATTGCGGCCCAGCATCGAAAGGTTTTCCCCGTGACGGCTTCCAAGACCCCGCTCGCCGAGAATGTGGTTCCCGGCCCCGGCCTGCCGCGCGCCGCCGCGCCCGAGATCGTTCGCCCATCCCGCGAGGAGGCTGAAGAGGCGGTGCGCACCCTGCTGCGTTGGGCGGGCGACGACCCGTCGCGCGAAGGGCTGGTCGGCACCCCCGACCGCGTGGCGCGGTCTTACGAAGAGTTCTTCGCCGGTTACACGATTGATCCGGTCGATCTGCTCCAGCGCACCTTTGAAGAGACCGACGGTTATGACGAGATGGTGATTCTGCGCGACATCCGCGTCGAATCCTATTGCGAGCACCACATGGTGCCGATCATCGGCAAGGCCCACGTCGCCTATCTGCCCAAGCGCCGGGTGGTCGGCATCTCCAAGCTCGCCCGTCTGGTCGAAGCCTACGCCAAGCGCCTGCAAATCCAGGAAAAGATGACGGCGCAGATCGCCAACACCATCGATCAGGTGTTGCAGCCCGACGGGGTGGCGGTGGTGATCGAGGCGCAGCACCAATGCATGACCACGCGCGGCGTCCACAAGACCGGCGTCACCATGGTGACAAGCCGGATGTTGGGGGCCTTCCGCACCGACCCCTCGACCCGGCGTGAATTTCTGACCATGATCGGCAACCCGGCCTCGCGCGGCGAGTGACGCCCAGCGAATGATCGGGCCGGACGGCCTCATGGATGGGAAACGATGGCGGCGAAGGTGACACCGGCGGTCAACGCGGCGAAGGCGGCGGGAGTCGCCTTCCGCTTGATGGAATACGACTATGACCCCTCCGCCGACGCCATCGGCCTGCACGCCGCCGCCGCCCTGGGGCTGGATCCGGCGCTGGTCTACAAAACCCTGATCGTCCAGTTGGAACCGAAGGGGCTGGCCTGCGCCGTCATCCCGGTGGCGGCCAAGCTGGATTTGAAAGCCATAGCGGCGGCGGCCAAGGTGAAAAAGGCCGATCTGGCTGATCCCGCCTTGGCCGAAAAAACCACCGGCTATCTGGTCGGCGGCATCAGCCCGCTTGGCCAGAAAAAACCCCTGCCGACCTTCGTGGACGCCAGCGCCGAGGGCTTGGCCGAAATGGTGGTGAATGGCGGACGGCGCGGCCTGCAAATCCTGCTGGCCCCCGCCGACCTCGCCCGAATCGCCAAGGCGACGGTCTGCCCGATCACGGCGGGTTGACCGGGTCGGCGGCAGTCCCCTCTCCCGCTGACCAGCGGGGGAGGGTTAGGGAGGGGGCCGGAAGGAGCAAACCCGCGATGTCGCGCGCCGAACGGCTTCTTGATCTGATGCAAATCCTGCGGCGTCACCGCCAGCCGGTCAGCGGCCCCACGCTGGCGGCGGAGCTGGGGATCAGCCTGCGCACGCTCTACCGCGACATCGCCACCCTGCAAGGGCAGGGCGCCGGGATCGAGGGGGAGGCGGGCGTCGGCTATGTCCTGCGCCCCGGCTTCCTGCTGCCGCCCCTGATGTTCACCGAGGAGGAGGTGGAGGCGCTGGTTCTCGGATCCCGCTGGGTGGTGGACCGGGGCGACAGCCGTCTGGCCGGAGCCGCGCGCAACGCGCTGGCCAAGATCGCGGCGGTTCTGCCGCCCGACCGGCGCGAGGGGATGGACGGGTCGGCCCTGCTGGTCGGGCCGGGCGCCCCCATCGCCGCCGGAGACGCCGAACTGGCCGCCATCCGCCAGGCCATCCGCGCCGAACACAAGCTGGATCTGTCCTACCGCGACCGCGACGGTTCGGAAAGCCGTCGGGTGATCTGGCCCTTCGCGCTCGGCTTTTTCGACCGGGTCCGGGTGGTGGTGGCGTGGTGCGAGTTGCGTCAATCCTTCCGCCATTTCCGCACCGACCGCATCGTCGCCCTGACCCCCACCGATGCCCGTTACCCCCGCCGCCGTCAGGCGATGCTGAAGGAATGGCGCGCGGCGGAGGGAATCCCGACGCCCCGCTGACAAGGGACTTGCCTCTCGCGACCGCCGAAGTGGTTTCCCTTTGTCCGTTTCCCGTATATTCCCACTCGCTCCTCTGGCGCCCTCCCTTTTCGTCTGGAACGCTGATGACCGCACTGATCCACCGGCTCGCGCTGCCCGTCTTTCTCACGCTGATTTGCCTTGCCGCCGGCGCCGCCAGCGTCTGGGTTGGCCAGGACATCAACGGCGATCAGTTGATGTATCATCTCTACACGCCGCATCTTTTGCTGGATAATCGGTTTGAGCTGGACATCGCCGCAGGCGGAATGGGAACCTTCACCAATCCATTGCCATTCCTGCCCTTTTTCCTCGCGGCGCATGCCCTTCCGGCGGTGGTGGTCGGGTTTCTCATCGGAGCGTTTCAGGGATTGAATCTGGTCGCGGTCTTCTTGATCGCGATGCAGTTGGTTGATCGGCGCGAGACCTCCGCAAGGTTTGCCTTTGCCCTTGGGGCCGTGTTTCTGGCGGCGGCGCTGCCGATGAACCTTCTGGAGCTGGGACGGAGTTTTGCCGACAATTGGGGCAGCGTTCCGTTCCTGTTCGGCGCGTTGTTGGTGATTCGGCAGCTCAAACGGCCTGATCTTGGCCTCGTGCTTCTGCTGATTGGCGGCGCTCTGGTCGGGTTCAGCGGTGGACTGAAAAACACCAATCTGGTTCCATGCATCGCCTTCGGCTTTGCGTATCTTGTGACCACGCGCGCCATCTGGCCGACCATCATCCTTGGTCTGTCCATGATCGCTGGTTTTGCGCTGTCGAGCGGTTACTGGCTGATGTTGATGCAATCGCATTACGACAGTCCGTTGTTTCCCTATTACAACGCGCTGTTCAAGTCGCCGCTCTACGACATTGTCAACTGGCGCGACACCCGTTGGCAGGCCCATGGGGTCCGTGATCTTCTGCTGGCGCCGTACCATCTCCTGGTGGATGGACAGAGATTTGCCGAGGGCGGTCTCCGCGATGGGCGGTGGCTGACGTTCCTGGTTGTCCTTACGCTCACAGCGGTCGTCACGCTGGCAAACCGGTTGCGCCGCCAGCCTCCGGTCGCCACAGCCACCGAACCGGCCAGCAACCACCGGCCATTGCTGTTCGCTGCCATCTTCGTCCTGACAGGCTTCGCCCTGTGGGCCGCCATGTTCTACTACGCCCGTTATCTCCTCATCGTCGATTATGTGATGCAAGCCGTTCTTGTCGCGTTGTTCGCGGCGTTGCCGCTGCCGCGAGACGCGCGGGCCATGATCGCCGGAATCGCCGTTGGCGCGCTCGTCATATCCTCACAAGCCCTGCCGATGGGGTGGGCGCGCCTGCACAAATGGGGCAAATCGTGGTACGAGATTGAAAATCCAGATCTGCCGCCCGGATCGGTCGTGCTCCTGGGCAACGGGATCGGATCATTCGCGTCGTTTCTGCCAACATCCGTGCGCGTTGTTGGGATCGGGTCAAACTACTTCTTCACAGGCGGCGACTCCAAACCAATGCTGAAGCGGGTGCAGGACGCCATCAATGACAGCCAGGGCAAAATCGTGCATCTGGAGATGCGCGGTCTTCCCCGTCCTGATCCATACGCTGACCTCGCCAAGATTTATGGGCATTTTGGGCTGACATTCGGCGCGTGCCGTGTCCTTAAGGGCAATGTGGCGGATTTTGATCTTTGTGAATTGTCACGCGTCGCTCCGAACTGGGATGCTCCCGTCTCGCTTTACGGTCGTCTGCCTGGAACATAAGGACAGAAGTTTTGGGTCTTTTGCAGGCCGCCGCCGGATCGGCCTGCCCCCCAACGTCACGCGCAGATCCACCATGCTGACAGAATCTGACAGCAGGTCCGCCTAAGGTTTGTTTCACCGGACGGGACGCCCCCGACCGGCTCCTTCGACAAACCAAACGGAAGCGACCCATGCCCGATCTGAATTTCGTCCTGCTCTATGTGGACAGCCCGACCGCCAGCGCCGCCTTTTACGCCGACCTGCTGGGCAAGCAACCCGTGGAAGCCTCGCCCACCTTCGCCATGTTCGCGATGGACTCGGGCGTCATGCTCGGCCTGTGGTCGCGCCACACGGTGGAACCGGCGCCGAGCGCGGGCGGCGGCGGGTCGGAGATCGCCTTCGCCGTCGCCGACGCCGACGCGGTCAGCGCCACCCACGCCGATTGGGCGGCGCGCGGGCTGCCGATCCTCCAGACGCCGACGGCGATGGATTTCGGCCATACCTTCGTCGCGCTCGACCCCGACGGGCACCGGCTGCGCGTGTTCGCGCCGTCCGCCCCGCCGTCGGCCTGATTTCAGGATCTCGGGCCATGGGCCGGAACTGGATCGCCGTGGCCTCCGCCGAGCATGTCCGGCGGGGCCGCGCGGGCGGCTTCATGCAGGTGTGCCACGGCAAGGCCGCGCCCCTGCGCCGCATTCAACCGGGCGACCGCGTCGCCTATTACTCGCCGACGGAGAGCTTCGGCGGCAAGGACCGCGCGCAAGCCTTCACCGCCATCGGCGTGGTGCGCGACCGCGACCCTTATCCGTTCGACATGGGCGGCGGCTTCGTGCCGTTCCGGCGCGACGTGGCGTGGCTGGACGGGGTGGAGACGCCGATCCAACCCATGCTCGACCGGCTGGATTTTTCCGCCGGGGTCAAGAATTGGGGCTATCAACTCCGCTTCGGCCTGTTCGCCGTCAGCGACCACGACGCCGACCTCATCGCGCAAGCGATGGGCGTCGCCTTTCCGGTTCCAGCCCAACCAGCGCTTCTGTAAAGAATTTTTGCCACGTCCGCGCCGGGGAGAGGGATGAAACGCCCGTTCCCCGGCGTCTGGCGTTCAGGCCCTGTTCAGCAATCTCATACCATCGTCGGATCGGGGATGGACAGGCGGTCCCACCTGACCAAGATCAAGGCGAAACCCCTCGCGCTCTGGCATCCATGCGCTTATATCCTCGGCAAGAGCTATTGTAAGGCCCCCATCCGTAAGGCCCAGCCCGATGCACCGTTTCGCCAATCCCGCCCGCTTCCTGCGCCTGTCGGCCCTGCTGCTGCCGTGGAGCGCCGGGGCCACCGTGGTCCTGCTGATCGTCGGGCTGTATTTCAGCCTGTTCGGCTCGCCGCCCGACTACCAGCAGGGCGACACCGTGCGGATCATGTACATCCACGTCCCGGCGGCCTGGATGAGCCTGTTCGTCTACACCAACATGGCCGCCGCCGCCGCCGCCGGGCTGGTGTGGAAACACCCGCTGGCCGACCTGTTCGCCAAGGCCGCCGCGCCCATCGGCGCGGGCTTCACCCTGGTCTGCCTCGTCACCGGGTCGCTGTGGGGGGCGCCGATGTGGGGAACCTGGTGGGTGTGGGACGCGCGGTTGACCAGCGTGCTGATTCTGTTCTTCCTCTATCTCGGCTACATGGCCCTGGTGAACGCCTTTGACGATCCGCAGCGCGGGACGCGGGCGGGCAACGTTCTGCTGCTGGTCGGCATCGTCAACGTGCCGATCATCAAATTCTCGGTCGATTGGTGGAACACGCTGCACCAGCCCTCCAGCGTCATGAAAATGGGCGGCCCCAGCATCGATTCCAGCATGTTGATTCCCCTGCTGGTCATGGCGGGCGCCTTCACCAGCTATTTCATCGCGGTCGTCATCCTGCGGCTGCGGACGGAGATCGCGCAGCGCAAGATCCAGACGCTGCGCTTCAGCGTCGCGGGCGACGGAGCGACGGGGTAAGAGCATGACCGACTTTTTCGCCATGGGCGGGTACGCCGCCTTCGTCTGGCCGTCCTACGCGCTGGCCGCGCTGGTGCTGCTGGGCCTGTTGATCGCCAGCCTGAAGGGCCTGCGCGACGCCGAGGCCACGGTCAAGGCGCTGGAAAGCGCCCGACCGGCCCGCCGCCGGTCACGACCCGCCGTCAAACCCGAAACCGACAGCGCCCCCGATCTGCCGGGGAAAGCGAGCGAAGGATGACCAAGAAGAAACGCCGCCTCTACATGCTGGGCCTCGCCCTGCTGGGGCTTGGCGCCGCGACCGCCCTGACGCTGACCGCGTTCCAGGACAACATCGTGTTCTTCTACAGCCCCAGCCAGTTGCAGACCCAACAGGTCGGCGAGCGCAATTTCCGCCTGGGCGGGCTGGTCGAACAGGGCAGCGTCCGCAAGCTGACCGACGGCGTCACCACCGAATTCCGCGTCACCGACACCGCCCACACCATCGACGTCCGCTATCGCGGCCAATTGCCCGACCTGTTCCGCGAAGGGCAGGGGGTGGTCGCCGAAGGCAAGCTGACCGGCGGCGTCTTCGTCGCCCGCGAAGTCTTGGCCAAGCATGACGAGAACTACATGCCGCCGGAGGTGTCGGAGGCCCTGAAGCAGGCGGGCGTCTACAAAAAGCCGACCGACGCCAAAACCGCCGCGAACGACGCGCCCGTCACCACCTCCGCCAGTCCGGCGGCGACGAAGAAGGAGTAGCGGGACCGTGATCCCCGAACTCGGCCATTACGCGCTGGTGCTGGCGCTGTTCGTCGCCTGTGTCCAGGCCGGGCCGCCGCTGATCGGCGCCGCCACCCGCAACGCCGCCTGGATGAACGTCGCCGGTCCCGCCGCCATCGCCCAGATGCTGCTGGTGCTGGTCGCCTATGGCGCGCTGACCTGGGCGCATGTGGCGTCGGATTTCAGCGTGCAGAATGTGGTGCAGAACAGCCACTCGCTGAAGCCGATGCTCTACAAGGTGTCGGGCGTCTGGGGGAATCACGAAGGCTCGATGGTCCTGTGGATCGTCATGCTGACCCTGTTCGGGGCCGCCGTCGCCGTCTTTGGCCGCAACCTGCCGCCGACGCTGAAGGCGCGGGTTCTGGCGGTTCAGGGCTTGATCGGCATCGGTTTTCTGCTGTTCATCCTGACCACCTCCAACCCCTTCATCCGCGTGATCCCGGCCCCGCTGGACGGCAACGACCTGAACCCGCTGTTGCAGGATCCGGGGCTGGCCTTCCACCCGCCCTTCCTCTACGCGGGCTATGTCGGCTTCTCCATGGCCTTTTCCTTCGCCGTCGCCGCCCTGATCGAGGGGCGGGTCGATCCGGCCTGGGCGCGCTGGGTGCGGCCCTGGACGCTGGCGGCCTGGTCCACCTTGACCATGGGCATCGCGCTCGGATCCTGGTGGGCCTATTACGAGCTGGGCTGGGGCGGCTGGTGGTACTGGGATCCGGTCGAAAACGCCTCTTTCATGCCGTGGCTGGCCGGTACGGCGCTGCTGCATTCCGCCATCGTGGTGGAAAAGCGCGACGCGCTGAAAAGCTGGACCATCCTGCTGGCCATCGTCACCTTTTCGCTGTCGCTGATGGGCACCTTCCTGGTGCGGTCGGGCATCTTGACCTCCGTCCACGCCTTTGCCGTCGATCCGGCGCGCGGGGCCTTCATTCTGGTGCTGCTGGCCATCGCCACCGGCGGGTCGTTGCTGCTCTACAGCCTGCGCGCCCCGGCGTTGAAGGGGGGCGGGCTGTTCGCCCCGGTCAGCCGCGAAGGCGCGTTGGTGCTGAACAATCTGCTGCTGTCCACGGCGACCGCCACCGTCTTCATCGGCACGCTCTACCCGCTGTTCCTCGACATTCTGAAGATGGGCAAGGTGTCGGTCGGCCCGCCCTTCTTCAACGCCACCTTCGTGCCCATCGCCATTCCGCTGGTCGCCGCCATGGTCGTCGGCCCCTTCCTGTCGTGGAAGCGGGCGGATCTGGGGGCGGCGCTGACCCGGCTGTGGGTCGCCGGGGTGGTCGTGGTGGTCTGCGTCGCCGTCACCGCCTATCTGACGGCGGGCGGCGGGCCGCTGCTGGCGCTGGTCGGGGTGGCTCTCGCCGCCTGGGCCATCGTCGGCTCGCTGATCGAATTCGCCGAGCGCATCCGCCTGTTCCGCATCCCCTTGGCCGACAGTTGGACGCGCGCCGTCCATCTGCCGCGCAGCGCCTGGGGCATGACCATCGCCCACACCTTCATGGGCGTGTCCATCGCGGGCATGACCGCCACCTCGGCGTGGCAGAGCGAGCGGATCGACGCGATGCGTCCAGGCCAGACGGCCAGCCTCGCCGGGTACGAGTTCCGCTTTGACAGCGTCGGCCCGGCAGCGGGTGAAAATTACAAAGCCGACCGCGCCGTCTTCACCGTGACGAAGGACGGCCAGCCCGTCGCCACCCTGACGCCGGAACGGCGCAGCTACCCCGTCACCCGAATGACCACGACGGAATCGGCGATCCACACGACGATCTTTTCCGATCTGTATGTGGCGCTGGGCGACCCGACGCAGAACGGCGCGGCCTGGATCGTCCGCATCTATCACCACCCGATGGTGCCCTGGATCTGGATCGGCGGCGTCGGCATGATGCTGGGCGGGCTGGTCAGCCTGACCGACCGCCGGTTCCGCATCGGCGCGCCCGAACGCCGCCGCGCCGCCAAAGCCGGGGTTTCCGCCCCGGCCCAGCCCGCCGAATGAAGACGAGAACGCCGTCATGCGCCGCCTGCTGTATCTGCTGCCCTTCCTGCTGTTCATCGGCGTCGGCGCGGCCTTTTATCTGGGGTTCCAGCGCGATCCGCGCGACATCCCGTCAGCCCTGATCGACAAGCCGGTCCCGGCCTTCGACCTGCCGCCGCTGCCCGGGCGCGCGGAAGGGCTGTCGTCGGCCCGGCTGACCGGCGACGTCACGCTGGTCAACGTCTTCGCTTCCTGGTGCATCCCCTGCAAGGCGGAACATCCGGTCATCACCCGGCTGGCCCGCGAGCAGGGCGTGACCGTCCGCGCCATCAACCACAAGGACAAGGCCGAGGACGCGCTGAACTGGCTGGCCCGCAACGGCGATCCCTACGCCAGCATCGGCGCGGATCTCGACGGGCGGGTGTCGATCGACTGGGGGGTTTACGGCGTGCCGGAAAGCTTCCTGATCGACCGGCAGGGCCGCATCCGCTTCAAGCATGTCGGCCCGCTGACCCCGCAGGTGATCGAGGAGCAGATCCTTCCCATGGTCAAGCATCTGAGGCAGGGATGAGCGCGCGCCGTCTCGCCGCCGCGCTGGCCCTGTCGGCGCTGGTCCTGTCTCCCGCCCTTGCGGTGCAGCCCGACGAGGTGCTGAGCAACCCGGCGCTGGAATCCCGCGCGCGGGACATCAGCAAGGATTTGCGCTGTCTGGTCTGCCAAAACCAATCCATCGACGACAGCAACGCCCCGCTGGCCCGCGACCTGCGGATTCTGGTGCGGGAGCGGCTGACGGCGGGCGACGACGACGCGGGCGTGATGGCCTACGTCACCGCCCGTTACGGCGATTACGTGCTGCTGCGCCCGCCCTTCAAGGCGACGACGCTGGTTCTGTGGATCGCCCCCTTCGCCATTCTGGCGTTGGGCGGTCTGGCGACCGCGCTGTTCCTGCGGGGACGGCGCGGCGTGACGGCGGGGGCCGACACCGCCCCCTTGAGCGAGGATGAGCGGCGTCGGTTGGACGCGCTGCTGCGGAAAGACGACGCCTGATGCTGTTCTGGATTCTCGCCGCCGCGATGACGGCGGCGGCGCTGCTGCTGATCCTGCCGCCGCTGCTCCGCGCGGCCCCCCCGGCGCCGACCCGCGAGGCGTATGACCGCGAAGTCTACCGCGACCAGTTGGGCGAGGTGGACCGCGACCACGCGCGCGGCCTCATCAACGCCGCCCAGGCCGACGCCGCCAAGGCGGAGATCGCACGGCGGATGCTGGCCGGAAGCGACGCCGCCGCCAGCGCCCCGGCGACGCCACGCGCCGCGCGGGTTCTGGCCCTGCTGCTGGCCCTGCTGGTCCCCGTCGGCGCCGTGACCGTCTACGCCGTGCTGGGCCGCCCCGACGCGCCAGCCCAGCCGCTGGCGTCGCGCGCCTTGGAGAAGGAACGCTCCGGCCCGCCGCAATCGGTGCTCGCCGCCGTCGAGTCGCTGAAAAAGCAACTGGCCGAAAACCCGGACGATCCCCAGGGCTGGACCATTTTGGGCCAAGCCTACGTCAAGATGAACCGCCCGGCCGAGGCGGTGGACGCCCTGCGCCGCGCCGTCGCGCTGAGCAAGGACGACGCCGAACTGCTCGGCCTGTTCGGCGAGGTGCTGACCGACGCCAACGACGGCACGGTGACGGAAGAGGCGCGCAACGCCTTCGATCAGGTGCTGGTCAAGGATCCCAAGGACGCCCGCGCCCGCTTCTTCGCCGCGCTGGGCCGCTTTCAGGCGGGCGCCCAGCGCGACGCGCTGGACCGTTGGCGCGCCCTGCTGGCCGATTCACCGGCCAACGCCCCGTGGGTGCCCATGGTGCAGACCCAGATCCGCGAGGCGGCGGTCGCGCTCGACCTTGACCCCGCCACCGTCATGCCGACGCCGCTGCCCGCCGAACAGCCCCCAGCCAACGCCGCCGCGCCGCAGGCCGCCACCGCCGGACAAGCGCCAGGACAGCCCAGCGCGGAGGACCGCGACCAGATGATTCGCGGCATGGTCGCCAATCTGGCCACGAAGCTGGACGCCGACCCGTCGGACATCGACGGCTGGCTGAAGCTGATCCGCTCCTACGGCGTGCTTGGCGAGCGGGCGAAAGCCATGGAGGCCGCCGCCAAGGCCAAGGAACGCGCGCCCAACCGGCCCGACGTGCTGGTCGCCTACGCCGGGGCGATCCTGCAATCCATCCCGCGCAGCGACACCCCCGCCCCGATGCCGGGCGAGGTGACGGCGGCCTTGCGTCAAGCGCTGGCGGTTGACGCAACCAACCGTGACGCCCTGTGGCTGCTGGGCCTTGACGCCATGACCACAGGCCACAAGGCCGACGCGCAAGAGTTTTGGGGCCGTCTGATCGCCCAATTCAAGCCGGGCGACCCGGAACACACCCTGTTGAAGGCGCGTTTGGACGCGTTGAAGGCGGGCGGCTGAGCCACGTTTGACCCTGTTGAGTCGCGTGGTGGGTTGGGGCGCGTGGTGGTGTTTTCTTCCGATCCTGGGCGGGCTATGCTGCCGCCCATGATCGTGCTGTTCACGGATTTCGGCCTGTCCGGTCCCTACACCGGGCAGGTCAAGGCGGCCCTGGCGCAGCAGGCGCCCGGCGTTCCGGTGATCGACCTGTTCGCCGACGCCCCCGCCTTCGACCCGCAACTCTCCGCCTATCTGCTGGCCGCCTACGCCCCCGCCCTGCCGCTGGGCAGCGTCTTTCTGTGCGTGGTCGATCCCGGCGTCGGAACCGACCGCCATCCGTTGATCGTCGAGGCCGACGGGCGGCTGTTCGTCGGTCCCGACAACGGCTTGTTCGCGATTCTGGCCCGGCGCGCCGCGACTCTGCGGGTCTGGCGGATCGACTGGCGACCGGAACGGCTGTCAGCCAGCTTTCACGGGCGCGACCTGTTCGCGCCCGTGGTCGCCCGTTTGGCGCTGGGGCAGGGGGTGGAGCGAGGGGCGTTGGACCCGGCGGCCATCGCGCGGCCCGACTGGCCGGATGATCTGGCGCGGATCGTCTATGTGGACGTCTACGGCAACGCCATGACCGGGCTGCGCGCGGCGACCCTGCCGGACTCCGCCCTGTTGCGGGTCGGCGAACGCGCGGCGCGGCGGGGCCGGACCTTCGCCGACGTCCCGGCGGGGGCGGCGCTGTGGTACGAGAATTCCAACGGTCTGGCGGAAATCGCCGTGAATTGCGGGCGGGCCGACCGGGATTGGGGATTGGCGGCGGGGGATTGGGTGGTGGTGGGGTAGGGGAGGTTTTGGCCGCGTTTCGGCTTCGATGGCCCCCTCCCTAACCCTCCCCCGCTAACGCGGGAGAGGGGATTGCCGCCGCCTCCCTGCAAAGCTCCCTCTCCCGCGAAGCGGGGGAGGGTTGGGGAGGGGGCAAAAGGCGCTTACCCGATAAAACTCAAATCGACTTGGTGTCGAGCGCGTAACCCGCTGACCGCACGGTGCGGATCAAATCCAGTTCGGTTTCTTCGTTCATCGCCTTGCGCAGGCGGCGGATGTGGACGTCGACCGTGCGCGGCTCGACGTAGACGTCATGCCCCCACACCAGATCCAGAAGCTGTTCGCGCGAGAAGACGCGCCCCGGATGCTGCATGAAATGGCGCAGAAGGCGGAATTCGGTCGGGCCGAGATGGACGTCGCGCCCGTTGCGGCGGACCCGGTGAGCCGCCAGATCCATGGTGACGTCGGCGAATTGCAGCGTCTCGTCGGTCATGCCGGGCGAGGCGCGGCGCAGCACGGCGCGCATGCGGGCGACCAGTTCGGTCGGCGAAAAAGGCTTGGTGATGTAATCGTCGGCGCCGGAATTCAGGCCGCGCACCCGGTCGCCTTCTTCCCCGCGCGCCGTCAGCATGATGATCGGGATGTCGCGGGTCTTGGCGTTGCGGCGAAGCTGGCGGCAGACCTCCAGCCCGCTCATCAGCGGCAGCATCCAATCGAGCAGGACGATGTGCGGCGTCTGCTCCCCGGCCAGCAGCAGGGCCTCTTCGCCGTCGGTGGCGGTGACGACGCGGAAGCCATCCTTTTCCAGGTTGTACTTCAGCAAGGTGACGATGTCGGCCTCGTCCTCGACGATCAGGACGAGCGGCTTCAGCGCCGCGTTCATGGTGGCTCCGTTGACTGCGCGCGCTTCGACGTTACCCAGCATCTTCTTTTCCTTCAACAGAACAAGGCGTCAAGCCCGCCCGAAACTCCCCCTCCCAAGACGGGAGAGGGAGAGCGCGGCGGCGATCAGCCGTAACGGCCGGTGATGTAGCCCTGGGTGCGCTCGTCGCGCGGGTTGGTGAAGATTTCCTCGGTGTCGTCGCACTCCACCATGTCGCCCAGATGGAAGAACGCGGTCTTTTGGGAGACGCGGGCCGCCTGCTGCATGTTGTGGGTGACGATGACGATGGTGAAATTCTCACGCAGTTCGTCGATCAGCTCTTCGATGTGGGCCGTCGCGATGGGGTCGAGCGCGGAGCACGGCTCATCCATCAGGATGACTTCCGGGCTGACGGCGATGGCGCGGGCGATGCACAGGCGCTGCTGCTGACCGCCCGACAGGCCGGTCCCCGGCTCGCGCAGGCGGTCCTTCACCTCGTTCCACAGACCGGCGCGCTGCAACGACTTTTCGACGACCTCGTCCAACTCTTCACGACCCGTGGCCATGCCGTGGATGCGCGGGCCATAGGCGATGTTGTCGTAGATCGACTTGGGGAACGGGTTCGGCTTTTGGAACACCATGCCGACGCGGGCGCGGAGCTGCACGGCGTCGATGCTCTTGCCGTAGATGTCCTCGCCGTCGAGCGCGATCAGGCCATCGACCCGGCAGTTCTCGATGGTGTCGTTCATCCGGTTCAGGCAACGCAGGAAGGTGGATTTGCCGCAGCCCGACGGGCCGATCAGCGCCAACACCTTGTTTTCCTGAATCTCGACGTTGATGCCCTTCAGCGCCTGCTTGGCCCCGTAGAACACCTTGACGTCGCGGGCGATCATCTTGTTCGGCACGACCGTTGCGGAACGCGCGGCGGCTTGCGGCTTGGTGTGGATCTGGGTCTGGACGCTCATGGCTTACCACCGCCTCTCGAATTTCTTGCGCAGGAAAACGGCCAACCCGTTCATCACGATCAGGAAGCCCAGCAGGATCATGATGGCCGCCGAGGTGCGTTCGGTGAAGGCGCGCTCGGGGCTGTCGGCCCACATGTAAATCTGAACCGGCAACACGGTCGCGCTGTCGGTCAGACCGTGCGGAATGTCGACGATGAAGGCGACCATGCCGATCATCAGCAACGGCGCGGTCTCGCCCAGGGCGCGGGCCATGCCGATGATGGTGCCGGTCAGAATGCCCGGCATCGCCAGCGGCAACACATGGTGCGTCACCGTCTGCAACGGCGAGGCGCCGATGCCCAGCGCGGCTTCGCGGATCGACGGCGGCACCGATTTCAGGGCGACGCGGGCGGAGATGATGATGACCGGCAGGGTCATCAACGCCATCACCAGACCGCCGACCACCGGCGCCGAACGCGGCAGACCGAAGAAGCCGAGGAACACCGCCAGACCGAGCAGACCGAAGATGATCGACGGCACGGCGGCGAGGTTGTTGATGTTGACCTCGATCAGGTCGGTCCATTTGTTCTTGGGCGCGAACTCTTCCAGATAGACCGCCGCCGCGACCCCGATGGGAACCGACAGCGCCATCGTCACCAGCAGCGTCAACATCGAGCCGACGATGGCGCCCCAGATGCCCGCCTGTTCGGCCTCGCGGCTGTCGCCGGCGGTGAACAGGGTGGTGTTGAAGGCCTGAACCAGCGACCCTTGCGCGACCAGCGCGTCGATGGCGGCGATCTTCGCCTCGCTCAGGCGGCGCTCGGCCTCCGGCGCGTTGCGGGAGAAATAGCCTTTGACGAACTGGTCGATCTCGTCGTCCGACCGCACCCAGACGGTTTGCGTCGTGCCGACGATGGCCGGGTTCTGCTTGACCAGCGCCTCCAGCTCATAGGGCGCGCCGGACGAGAGCAGCTCGTTCAGCGTCCGCTTGCCAGCGCGATCGGTGATCTGCGGGAACTGGGCGTAGAGCGCCTGACGGAGGATAGCGACGTAGTTCCGCTCCTCCACCTGGGCCTTGTCCAGCGTCACCTCAAGACGGATCTGCGACTGCCAGAAGGCGGTGTAACCCTTCGACACGATGGAGGTGAGCAGCACCACCAGCATCATCGAGGCCAGCGCCAAGGCGGCGACGCCCGCGATCTTGAAATTGCGCTCGGCGGCGTAGCGACCGCGCAGGCGACGAGCGAACTCTTCGCTCTGGTAATGGGATTTGGCGGCGGTTACGGACATGGCCCGCGTATCCTGTTGCACGAGATCAGTCATATTTCTCTCGATACTTCTGGACCACCCGCAGGGCGACCATGTTGAGGGAGAGAGTGACGAGGAACAGCACAAGGCCAAGGCCGAAGGCCGACAGCGTCTTGGGGCTGTCGAACTCCTGGTCGCCGACCAGCAGCGTGGCGATCTGCGTCGTCACCGTCGTCACGGCGTCCAGCGGGTTGGCCGTCAGATTGGCGGTCAAGCCCGAGGCCATGGTCACGATCATCGTCTCGCCGATGGCGCGGCTGACCGCCAGCATGACGGCGGCGACGATGCCGGGCAGGGCGGCGGGGATGACGACCTGACGGATGGTTTCCGACTTGGTCGCGCCCAGACCGTAAGAGCCGTCGCGCAGCGACTGCGGCACCGCGTTGATGACGTCGTCCGACAGCGAGCTGACGAAGGGGATAATCATCACGCCCATGACGATGCCCGCCGACAGCGCCGATTCAGAGCTGACGTCAAGGCCAAGCCCGTGCCCGATCGAACGGACGAAGGGGGCCATGGTCAGCGCGGCGAAGAAGCCGTAGACCACCGTCGGGATGCCCGCCAGAATTTCCAGGATCGGCTTCAGCCAGGTCCGCACGTTCGGATTGGCGTATTCCGACATGTAGATCGCCGACATCAACCCGACCGGAACCGCCACGACCATGGCGATGACGGTGATGAGCAGCGTGCCGGAGAAAAGCGGGATGACGCCGAAGGACCCCGACGAGCCGACCTGATCCGCCCGCATCGCCATCTGGGGACTCCAGTGGGTGCCAAGCAGGAAGTCGATGGGGGAGACGACCGAGAAGAAGCGCAGCGCCTCGAACAGCAGCGACAGGACGATGCCGACCGTCGTCAGAATGGCGACCATCGAGCAAACGACGAGCGCGACGCTGACCACCCGCTCCACCCGGTTGCGGGCGCGCAGGTTCGGGCCGATGTGCTGGCGGCCATAGGCCAGCCCAGCCACCGCCAGGCTGGCGCCGATGGCCAGAAGGCTCCAGTCGCTGATCGCGCGCAGGCTGTTGTAATGGGCCGCCGCCGCCGTCACCGCCGGATCAACCTCGCGCCCGGTGGAAATCCCATGGGCGATGTTGAGAATGTCGGCTTTCAGCAGGTTCAACACCTGGGGATCGCCGCCGCTCAGCCGGTCGGGCAGGGCCGACATGACCATGCGCATGATGAGCCAGCCTTCCGAGGCCGTCCACAGCACGAACAGGAACAGCGCGGGCAGCCCGGCCCACAGGGCGACGTAGAAGCCGTGATAGGACGGAACCGAGTGAAGCTCGACAAGACGACCACCGACGGAGGCGGCCGCACGCGTCCGGCCCATCTGGTAGCCGGACACGGTGAGCAAGGCCAGGATGAGGACAAGAACTGTGATCTGCATGCGGAACCGCCGGGTCGGGGGCCAAAGACGCCCACTTCAACGCGCGAAACGGCGGCCCCGTCAAGGGCTGCCGTCCGCGCGTCGCGTCAGGATCAGAGGTGGAGCGGCGTCAGGTTGATCGCCGAGCTGCGGGCCGCCTCGCGGGCGTCCTTCGGCTCGGGGATCAGGCCCTTGTCGACCAGATAGCCGTCGTCGCCCATGGCGCGGTCGGCGGTGTATTCGGCCAGGAACTCGCGGATGCCGGGGATGACGCCCGCATGCGCGTTCTTGACATAGACGAACAGCGGACGCGACAGCTCATACTTGCCGCTGGCGACGTTTTCGGCGGTCAGCTCGACGCCGTCCATCTTGGCGGCCTTCAGCTTGTCGCGGTTCTGGTCGATGTAGCTGTAGCCGAACACGCCGAAGGCCGACGGGTTGGCGTTCAGCTTCTGAACGATCAGGTTGTCGTTTTCGCCGGCTTCCACATAACCGCCGTCTTCGCGGATGGTCATGCAGGCCTTCTCGAACGCCTTTTCGTCGGCGATGATCGCCTTGACGTCCTTAACCTTCTTGCAGCCTTCGAGCATGGCCAGCTCGTTGAAGGTGTCGCGCGTGCCCGAGGTCGGGGGCGGGCCGATGACTTCGATTTCCTCGTTCGGCAGCTTGGCGTCGATGTCCGACCACTTCTTGTAGGGGTTGGCGACCATCTTGCCGTTGACCGGAACTTCCTTGGCCAGCGCCTTCCAGATCACGGCGGTGCTGAGCGCGACGTCCGGGCCTTTCTTGGAATAGGCCAGCGCGATGCCGTCATAGCCGATCTTCAGTTCGGTGATCTGCGTGACGCCGTTGGCGGCGCACTGCTCGACTTCCGACTTCTTGATGCGGCGCGAGGCGTTGGCGATGTCCGGATGGGCCGGGCCGACGCCGGCGCAGAACAGCTTCAAGCCGCCGCCGGTGCCGGTCGATTCGATGACCGGGGTCTTGAACTTGCCGCCCTTGCCGAAGGCTTCGGCGACGGCGGTGGTGAAGGGGAACACCGTGGACGAGCCGACGGCGCGGATCTGGTCGCGCGACTGCGCTTGAGCGGAGGTGCTGACGCCAGTGACGGCGACGGACAGAGCCACGGCCGCCGCTGCGGTGAAGACGTGCTTCCTGGTAATCACGGGTAAACCCTCCGAATTGATCTGATGGTTCGCGGGCGCGGCCCGCTGGCCTTGCCCCGTTGCGCGAAGTGGCTCGAACACCCCATCCGCGTTTCGCCGGACCTTAGTCAGGGAGGGAGACGCAATGATTACGGATTTATGACAGTTTCGTGACGTCGTGTCCGCGACGTATGCCCACCATGCCCAAAACGGGCGCATGCTGGGCGAACTCTGGATTCAGGCCCGTCATCCGGCCTTGCGCCGAGCCGCCGCGTCGGACACTTCGTCCGCCGCAGGAAGATAGACGGTGAAGGCGCTGCCAATCCCGACCTCGCTCTCGATGGTCAGGCGTCCGCGATGGCGGTTGAGAATGTGCTTGACGATAGCCAACCCCAGCCCGGTTCCCCCCATGGCGCGGGAGCGCGCCGCGTCCACCCGGTAAAAACGTTCGGTCAAACGGGGCAGGTGGGTCCGGGCGATGCCCTCGCCCTGGTCGCGCACCGACACCGACACCATGGCCGCGCCTGCGCGTCCGGCCCGACGGCCAACGGTGGGAAGCCCGGCGAAACCGACCGCCGAACCGTCAACCAGCGCGACGCTGACCGTCACGTCGCTGTTTTCACGGGTGTATTTGATCGCGTTGCTGACCAGATTCTGGAAGACTTGCGTCAACTGGTCGTCGTCGCCAACCACGCGCGGCAACCCTTCCGGCGCGTCCAGGATCAGCCGGATCCGGCGTTGCGCCGCCTTGATCTCCAGCGCGGCGATGACGTTTTCCAGCTCGTCCAGCACATCGACTCGACCGTTGGGCGGCATATGCTCGTCCAACTCGATGCGCGACAGCGACAGGAGGTCGTTGACCAGACGGCTCATCCGGCTGGCTTGATCGTGCATGATGGCCAGGAAGCGTTCCTGCGCGTCGGGATCGTCGCGCGCCGGTCCTTGCAGCGTTTCGATAAAGCCCAGCAAGGAGGACAGCGGCGTCCGCAGCTCGTGGCTGGCGTTGGCGATGAAGTCGGCGCGCATCTGTTCCGACCGGCGGGCGGCGGTGACGTCGTGCAGCGCCAGAATGGCCATGCGAACGATTTGCGGTGGCGGCAAGGGCGCGGCGACGACTCCGTCAATGGGATCCGGCAGCGGATCGGCGACGGGCAGGCTGCGCTGAAAAGGCTTCACCTGCGCTTCAAAGGTCCGCTCGACCGGCACCGGCAGGGTGAATTCGATGACCCGCGTCGCCCCGCCGCGCAGCACGGCGTCCACCGCCTCCAGCACATGCGGGTTGCGCAGGGTGGAGGCCAGATCGCGGCCCAACACCTTGTCGCCGAACAGCTCTCGCGCCGCCAAATTGGCCCGCGCCACCTGCCGGGAAGCGTCCATCACCACCAGCGGATCGTGCAGCGCGTCGAGAATCGAGTCGTTGGCGTCCAGTTGAGCCTGAACGCTTTCCGTCCGCCGGGCGGCGGCGCGGTGCAGCCGGGCGACCGCCGCGACCAGCCCCCCCATCGCCACCGGATGTCCCGCCGGAGGCGTCGGACTCCCCGCGTCGCTCAGCCGGGTGGCGTAATCCGCCACAGCGGCGGCCTCGCGCTGGTGAATCCGCAAGGCCAAGGCCGCGCCCAGCAGCGGCAGCAAGCCGACCAGAGCGGCCAAACCGGGCCGCAAGGCTTCGGACCGGACCGCCAGCGCTAGCGCCAGCAGCAGCGGCGCCAGCATCAGGCCAACGGCGATCATCAATCGGAAGGGCGGCATCGCCTTGAGGCGCATGGCGGCACCGGAATGGTGGAAGGGACAAACGATGCGCCGTTTTACACCATCACTGTGTCTCTTGCGCGATGGTCACAAAAGATTCACTCGCGCCGCACACCAAGGCGTGCGCTCCACCGCAATCCCGAAGGATCGCGGGGGAGCGGGCCACAGCGCCTCTTACCAGGGCGACCTCTTACCAGGGCAGCGAATCATGCGCCGCCAACGCGGCGGCGGTGACGATGTCGTTGACCGACGATCCCATGCTGACGATCTGGGCGGGCTTGTCCAAACCAATCAGCAACGGGCCGATCATCTGGCCGCTCGCCATCTTGCTCAGCAGCTTGGCCGAGATGTTGGCCGAATGCAGACCGGGCATAATCAGCACGTTGGCCGGGCCGTTCAGCCGCGAGAAGGGGTAAACCCGCTTCATCAACTGGTAATCCAGCGCGACGTCGGCGGACATTTCGCCGTCATACTCGAAATCGACGCGGCGGCTGTCGAGGATGCCCAGCGCCTCGCGGATCGGGTCGGTGTTGGGGTGCGGCGTCTGCCCGAAGTTGGAGAAGGACAGCAGCGCCACGCGCGGCTCATGCCCCATCTGTCGGGCCTTGGCGGCGGCGCCGACGGCGATGTCGGCCAACGTCGCCCCGTCGGGACGGACATGCACCGTGGTGTCGGCGATGAAGACCGTGCGGTTGCGGGTGATGAACAGATGCAGGCCGAACACCGGCTCGCCAGCCTTGGCGTCGATGACCCGGCGCACCTCTTCAAACGCCACGCCGAAGCTGCGGGTCAGGCCCGTCACCATGGCGTGGGCGTCGCCCTGCGCCACCATGCAGGCGGCGAAGACGTTGCGGTCCTGGTTCACCATCCGCTGGCAATCGCGCAGCAGGGCGCCCTTGCGTTGCAGGCGACGGTAGAGATGGTCGCTGTAACGGCGGTTGGCGTCGGACAGGCGGGCGTTGTGGATTTCAAAAGTCACGTTGGGCTGGCCCATGGCCGCCAACTGCTCCTTGATGACCTCTTCCCGACCGATCAACACCGGCGTGCCATAGCCCGCGTTGCGGAAGGACATGGCGGCGCGGATCGTCCGCTCCTCCTCGCCCTCGGCGAAGACGACGCGGCGCGGGTTGGTCCGCACCTTTTCCAGGATCAACTCCAGGCTGTCCGCCGTCGGATCCAGGCGGGTGCGCAGGGTGTGGCGGTAGGCCGACAGATCGACGATCGGCTTGCGCGCCACCCCCGATTCCATCGCGGCCTGCGCCACGGCGGCGGGGATGGTGACGATCAGGCGCGGGTCGAAGGGCACCGGGATGATGTATTCCGCGCCATAGCGCAGACGACGGCCCGAATAGGCGGCGTCCACCTCGTCCGGCACATCCTCGCGCGCCAAAGCGGCGATGGCCTTGGCGGCGGCGACCTTCATCGCCTCGTTGATGGTGGTCGCCCGCACGTCGAGCGCGCCCCGGAACAGATAGGGGAAGCCCAGGACGTTGTTGACCTGGTTGGGATAGTCCGACCGCCCGGTGGCGACGATGGCGTCGCCGCGCACCGCCTTGACCTCTTCCGGGGTGATTTCCGGGTCGGGGTTGGCCAGCGCGAAGATGATCGGCTTGGCGGCCATCGACTTGACCATCTCCTGCGTCATCGCCCCCTTGGCCGACAGACCGACGAAGACGTCGGCCCCGGCCACCGCCTCAACCAGCGTGCGGCGGTCGGTGTCGGTGGCGAAGGCCGATTTCCACTGGTTCATGCCCTCGGCGCGGCCGCGATAGACGACGCCCTTGGTGTCGCACAGCGTGATGTTTTCACGTGAAACACCGACGGTGCAGAACAGCTCGGCGCAGGCGATGCCCGCCGCGCCGGCCCCGTTCACCACCATCTTGACGTCCTTGATGTTCCGCCCGGTGATGTCGCAGGCGTTGATGAGACCGGCGGCGGCGATGATCGCCGTGCCGTGCTGGTCGTCGTGGAACACCGGAATGTCGAGCAGTTCGCGCAACCGCTCTTCGATGATGAAGCAGTCGGGCGCCTTGATGTCTTCCAGATTGATGCCGCCGAAGGTCGGGCCGAGGAAGCGCACGCAATTGACGAACTCGTCCACGTCGCGGGTGTCGACCTCCAGATCGATGCCGTCCACGTCGGCGAAGCGCTTGAACAGCACCGCCTTGCCTTCCATCACCGGCTTGCCCGCCAGCGCGCCCAGATCGCCCAGGCCAAGCACCGCCGTGCCGTTGGAGATGATGGCGACCAGATTGCCCTTGGCCGTGTAGTCGTAGGCGAGCGAAGGATCCTCGGCGATGCGCAGGCAGGGCACCGCCACGCCGGGCGAATAGGCAAGCGCAAGGTCGCGTTGCGTCGTCAACGGCTTGGTCGCCGTGATCTCCAGCTTGCCGGGCCGCCCGCTGGAATGCAGCAGCAGGGCTTCTTCGTCGGTGACGCGCTTGTTGTCAGACATGGGTGTCGTGTTCCTCAACGGAGAGCTGATGCCCGTCGGTCGTCGTTGGGCCTGCTGCGGTTGTGTCCCGGTGGGTCTCGCTGCCGACGGTGGGGTTGCGATGTTAGCCTCCCCACCGTGGCGTCGCCAAGCCCGCTTTGCGGTTTCCCGCACGAAAGATGCAAAAAAAGAGCCGTCTGCGACATAACCCGTCATGAAGCGGCAACAAGCCGCACGCGGGCCGTCCGATTCCGCCCGCCTCGACAAAGCTCCAGCCTCCCTCTCCCGCGAAGCCTACGGCATTCACCCATCTTTTTCTTTCCGCAACCAATTGAAATAAAACGGATTTTCCGTCATCCCCGCGCAGGCGGGGATCCAGAGTTTGCCAGACGAACCCTATGGGTAAGTCTGGATTCCCGCCTTCGCGGGAATGACGGAGAAAAGTTCTTTTTCTTCCAATGAGTTGCCTAAACTGAAGATGTGTGAATGCCGTAGCCCGCGAAGCGGGGGAGGGTCGGGGAGGGGGCAAGCGTTTCCCGCATGGCCGTCGCGATTTGGCGGGAGCGCAAACCATGTCTACAGTGCCTTCACATCCCTTCTCGTCCTTCCCATTCCGTCGGAGCCATCCGCTTGTCCCTGACCCCGCAGGAACGCCGCCTCACGCTGGTCATCGCGGCGGTGCAGTTCATCAACATCCTGGATTTCATGATGGTGATGCCGCTTGGTCCCGATTTCGCCAAGGCGCTCGACATTCCGGTCGCCCACATCGGCTACATCGGCGGCAGCTACACGGCGGCGGCCAGCGTCGCCGGGCTGCTCGGTTCGCTGTTTCTCGACCGTTTCGACCGGCGCAAGGCTCTGGCCGTGGCGATGGCCGGGCTGGTGCTGTCCACCGCGCTGGGCGGGCTGGCCTGGGATCTGCCCTCGCTGCTGGCCGCCCGCGTGCTGGCCGGACTGTTCGGCGGCCCGGCGGTCGCCATCGCCATCGCCGTGGTCAGCGACAGCGTGGCGGCGGAGCGGCGCGGGCAGGCGACCGGCATCGTCATGTCGTCCTTCTCGCTGGCCGCCATCGCCGGGGTGCCGGTGGGGTTGGAGTTGGCCCGACTGGGCGGCTGGCGGTTGCCCTTCTTCGCCGTGGCCGCCGCCGGTCTGATCGTCGCCGCCGTCGCGCTCGCCATTCTGCCGCCGCAGCGCGGCCATCTGACCAGCGAGACCGGCCCCGGAGTTTGGGTCCGCTTCACCGCGCTGTTGACCCGGCGCAAGACCTGGCTGGCCTACGCCACCGTGGCTTTGGTCCAGATCCAGCAATTTATGATTATTCCCAACATCGCCTCCTATGTGCAGGGCAATCTGGGCTTCCCGCGCGAGCATTTGGGGCTGTTCTATCTGATTGGCGGCAGTTTGAGCTTCCTCACCACGCGCTGGGCCGGGCGGCTGGTGGACCGGATGGGGGCGTCGCCGGTGACGTTGGCGGGGACGGTTGGTCTGACGGCGGTCATCTACGTCGCCTTCATCAACTACCCGGTCTGGATGCCGGTGCTGGCGGTGTTCCCGCTGTTCATGATGTTCATCGGCATCCGCATGGTCGCCAACGGAACCGCCCTGTCGCGCGTTCCCGACCCGGCGGAGCGCGCCGGATTCATGGCGCTGGTCTCCGCCGTGCAGCACATGAGTTCGGCCTTTGGCGCCTTTCTGTCCGCCCACATCCTGGAAAACGCGGCGGATGGCGCGCTGGTCCATGTTCCCTTCATGGCCACGGTGTCGATCGGAATCGGCCTCGCCGTGCCGCTGCTGACCCTGTGGCTGGAACGCGCCTCGCGCCCCGCCGTTGCGGCGCTGGACGCGGTGGGGCGGAGTCGGTAGCTTGCGCCGACTTGACAACCGACCGTTTGGATGACGCCCATGCGCCCCTCAGGCCGCGCCCTCGATCAATTGCGCACCGTCTCGCTTGAACCCGGATTCAGCAAATACGCCGAAGGGTCCTGCATGGTGCGCTTCGGCAACACGCATGTGCTGTGCACGGCCAGCGTGGACGAGACGGTGCCGCGCTTTCTGAAGAACACCGGCCTCGGCTGGGTCACGGCGGAATACGGCATGCTGCCGCGCTCCACCCACAGCCGCACCGACCGTGAAGCCGCCAAGGGCAAGCAGTCGGGCCGCACGCAAGAGATTCAGCGTTTGATCGGCCGCGCGCTCCGCGCCGTCACCAACCGCGCGGCGATGGGTGAGAAGCAGATCAAGATCGACTGCGACGTCATCCAGGCCGACGGCGGCACCCGCACCGCCGCCATCACCGGCAGCTACGTCGCCCTGCATCTGGCCTTCCAGCATCTGATCGACATCGGCGCGCTGAAAACCATGCCGTTGACCGATCAGGTCGCCGCCGTGTCCTGCGGCCTCTACAAGGGGAACGCCGTTCTCGATCTGGATTACCCCGAGGATTCCAACGCCCAGGCCGACGCCAATTTCGTGCTGACCGGCAAGGGCGGCATCGTCGAAATCCAGGGCACCGCCGAGGAAGCCCCCTTCACCGAACCGCAATTCCTGGAACTGCTGGCGCTGGCCCGCAAGGGCGTGGACGAGCTGGTGGCGCTGCAAAAATCCGTTCTCGGCGTCAAGTAAGGGCCAATGACCATGAGCGCGCCCCGCCGCTTCACCGGCGACACCCTGGTGATCGCCAGCCACAACGCTGGCAAGGTCCGCGAGATCGCGGAACTGCTTGGCCCCTACGCGGCGCATTTCACCACGGCGGGGGCGCTTGGCCTGCCGGAACCGGAAGAGACCGGCGACAGCTTCGTCGCCAACGCCGAATTGAAGGCGCGGGCGGCGGCGGCGGCGGGACACGTCGCGCTGGCCGACGACAGCGGGCTGGTGGTTCCGGCGCTGAACGGCGATCCCGGCATCTATTCCGCCCGTTGGGCCGGGCCGGAGAAGGATTTCAGCCTCGCCATGCGCAAGGTGGAAGAGGGGTTGGCGGGCAAGACCGACCGTTCGGCCTATTTCGTCTGCGCCCTGTCGCTCGCCTGGCCTGACGGCCATGTCGAAACGGTGGAGGGCCGCTGTTACGGCACGCTGGTGTGGCCGCCGCAGGGGGAGCACGGCTTCGGCTATGACCCGATGTTCCGCCCCAACGGCCACGCCATCACCTTCGGCGCGATGGACCCGGCGGAAAAGCACGACATGAGCCACCGCGCCGACGCCTTCGCCCAGTTGGTGGAGCGTTGCTTCCAGTGAGTCCTGATCCGGGCTTCGCCGCCCCCGGCTTCGCCATCTATGTCCATTGGCCGTTCTGCAAGTCGAAATGCCCCTATTGCGACTTCAACAGCCATGTCCGCGAGCGGGTCGATCACGACCGCTGGCGGGCCGGTCTGTTGCGCGAGCTGGACCATTACGCCGACCAGACCGCCGGACGCCGCGTCACCTCGGTGTTTTTCGGCGGCGGCACCCCGTCCTTGATGGAACCGGCGACGGTCGGCGCGGTGATCGACCGCGTCGCCCAACGCTGGTCGGTCGCCGACGGGCTGGAAATCACGCTGGAGGCCAACCCGACCTCGGTCGAGGCCGACAAATTCCGCGCCTTCCGAACCGCCGGAATCAACCGGGCGTCGCTGGGCATCCAGGCGTTGGACGACACGGCTTTGCGCTTTCTCGGTCGTCAGCACAGCGCGGCGGAAGCCACCGGGGCGATCACGCTGGCCGCGACGATCTTTGACCGCTTTTCCTTCGACCTGATTTACGCCCGCCCCGGCCAGAGCGTCGCCGCGTGGGAGGCCGAGTTGACGCAAGCGCTCGACCACGCGGTCGACCATCTGTCGGTCTATCAGTTGACGATCGAGGAGGGGACGGCCTTTTTCCCCCTGCACGCGCGCGGCGATCTGGTGTTGCCGGACGAGGATTTGGCCGGTGATCTCTATGAGGCCACGCAAAGCCTGCTGAGCCGCGCCGGCCTTCCGGCCTATGAGATTTCCAACCACGCCCGCCCCGGCGAGGAAAGTCGCCACAATCTGACCTATTGGCGTTATGGCGACTACATCGGCGTCGGGCCGGGCGCGCATGGCCGTTTGACCCTGGACGGTGAAAAAGTCGCCACCCGCGCCCACCGCGCCCCGGAAATCTGGCTGGAGCGGGTGGAACGCGACGGCCATGGCGCGGCGTCGCCCGATCCCATCGATCGGCGCGCGCGCGGCGCCGAGTTGCTGATGATGGGGCTGCGGCTGACCGAAGGCGTTCCGCTCGCCCGTCTGGTCGAGGAATCCGGCCTGGATCTGGGGGCCTTCATCGACCCGGCGGCCCTGAACCGGCTGACCGACGGCGGGTTCTTGACCGTTGAGAACGACCGCCTGCGCGCCACCCATGAGGGGCGGCAAAGGCTGAACGCGGTGCTGGCGGCCTTGCTGGCCTGAGTCGGGCGGGGTAGGGATGGGAAAACCTATGCCCCCACCCTAACCCTCCCCCGCCAACGCAGGGGAGGGGATGACAGCCAAGCCCGCAAAAGGCCCCCTCCCTTGCGAAGCGGGGGAGGGTTGGGGTGGGGGCATTCCCGCAACCACTCATCCCAAAGGAACACCCTCTGCATGCGCATCACTCTGGTGGTCGCCGCCGCCGCCAACGGCGTGATCGGCAAAGACGGCGGCCTGCCCTGGGATTTACCCAGCGATCTCAAGCGCTTCAAAGAGTTGACGCTGGGCAAACCCATCCTGATGGGCCGCAAGACCTGGGACTCGCTGCCGCGCCGCCCGCTGCCCGGTCGCGACAATCTGGTGGTCAGCCGAACGCAAGCGACGGGACCGCGCGACGGCGCCCAGTGGTTTCGCGATCACACCGGCGCGCTGGATTGGGCGCGCAAGGTGGGTCCGGCGGAGCTGTGCGTCATCGGCGGGGCCGCTCTGTTTGCGGATATCATGCCGCTGGCCACCCGCATCCACTTGACCCGCATCGACCACGCCATCAACGGCGACACCATCCTGCCACTGCTTGGCGACGGTTGGGTCACGCGCTGGTCAAGCGACCCGCAGGAGGAAAACGGCCTGCGGTTCCAGTATGTTGATTATGAACGGGACAGGGTTGGAGAGGGGTGAACCCCGCCAACCACGCCCCCAAAAGCCTTACGCCTCGCCGCCCAGCCGGTGCAGCACGTCGTCCAACTGGTCCAGCGTCTGGTAATGGATGGTGATGGTCCCGCGTTGGCCCTGCGGGTTGATCGCCACCTTCAGCCCAATCCGGGCGGAAATTTCCTCTTCCAGATTGAGCAGATTGACGTCCTTGACCGCCGGGGCTTTCGCCGCGCCGCCGGATCCGGCCTCGCCCTTGCGGGGCTTGGGCTGGTCGCCGCGCATCAAATCTTCGGTTTGCCGCACGTTCAGGCCGCGCGCCACCACCTCGCGCGCGACCGACGCCGGATCGCTCGCCGTCAACAGCGCGCGGGCGTGACCGGCGGACAACGCGCCGTCCTGCACCATGGCCTTGACCGGGTCGGGCAGGGCGAGCAGGCGCATCATGTTGGCGACGTGGCTGCGGCTCTTGCCCAGCGCGCGGGCCAGATCCTCTTGCGTGTGGTCGAACTCGTCCATCAGGCGGCGGTAGCCCTCCGCCTCTTCCAGCGGGGTCAGATCCTGGCGCTGGATGTTCTCGATCAGGGCGATTTCCAGCGCCTCGCGGTCGCTGAGATCGCGGATGATGACCGGAACCTCGTGCAGACCGACGATCTGCGCCGCCCGCCAGCGGCGTTCGCCCGCGATCAACTCATAGGCGTTCGCCGTCTCGGGATCGCGGCGGACCAGCAGCGGCTGCAAGATGCCCTTGTCGCGGATCGACTCGACGAGGCCCTGGATGGCCTCCTCGTCGAACTTGCGGCGCGGCTGGTATTTGCCGGGATGGACGAATTCGATGGGCACCTGTTTGGACTGGCGCACCTTGTCCAGCGCCGAATAATCCTCCGTCACCTCGCCAAAGAGGGCGGACAGGCCACGGCCGAGACTGGCGCGGCGCGCCCCCCCGCCATCCATACGCTTGGCGTCGTCGATCATGCGCACAGCCTCTTTTCGCGGCGCAGCACCTCGCCCGCCAGATGGATGTAAGCCTGCGACCCCGGGCAACGCATGTCATAGATCAGCACCGGCTTGCCGTGCGACGGCGCTTCGGAAACCTTGACGTTGCGCGGAATCACCGTTTCGTAAACCTTTTCGCCGAAGAAGCCCCGGACGTCGGCGGCGACCATGTCGGACAGATTGTTGCGCTTGTCGAACATGGTCAGCACCACCCCGTGAATGTCGAGGTTGGGGTTGAAGGCGCGCTTCACCCGTTCGATGGTGCGGACCAGATGGCTGAGACCTTCCAGCGCGTAGAACTCGCACTGCAACGGCACCATGACCGCGTGCGAGGCGACCAGCGCGTTCAGCGTCAACAGACCCAACGCCGGGGGGCAGTCAATCAGCACGTAATCATACTCAAGCGCGCTGTTGGCCACCGCCTCGCGCAGGCGGAACTCGCGGCGTTCGGCCCCGACCAACTCAATCTCCGCGCCCGACAGATCGACAGAGGAGGTGATGATCGACAGGTTCGGCACGGCGGATTCGATGGCGGCGTCTTCCAACGGCACATTGTCGAACAGCACGTCGTAAATGCCGATCCGCCGGTCGGAGCGTGGAATGCCCAAGCCGGTGGAGGCGTTGCCCTGCGGATCAAGGTCAATGACCAGCACGCGCTTGCCGATGACGGCGAGCGCCGTGGCCAGATTGATGGTCGTCGTCGTCTTGCCAACGCCACCCTTCTGGTTCGCGACAGCGACCACGCGGGCGGGAGGAGTGATGACGTCGGACATGGCAGCCTCTTGGGAAGCCTCGGGACAGGAGAGGGGCGGCGTCGCGCGGGTCTCAGACACGCGCGATTCCGCTCACACGCAAAATGGTTCCGGTGGGATCGGTGCGGCTGTCAAAACGTTCGGCGCGCATTGTCCAGCTTTTGGCGGCGGCGGTCAATTCGTCGTCCAGAGCCTGCCCCTTCAGGAACAGCCCAACCCGCTGCGGCCCCATCAGGGGAACCGCCCAATCCAGCAAATCGGCGACCGGGGCCAGAGCGCGGGCGGTGACGACGTCGGCGGCAAGGCCGCTGACCGCCTCGATCCGCTTGTTGTGAACGGTGACGGCCACGCCCGCGACCCGCGCCGCCTCGCGCAGAAAGGCGGCCTTGCGCGAATCGCTTTCGATCAAATGAACCTCGGGCACGCCCAGGATCGCCAACACCAGACCGGGGAAACCGGCGCCGCTGCCCAGATCGACCAGCACGCGGGCCGGATCCGGCAGCAGCGGCAGAAGCTGCGCCGAGTCATAAAAATGACGCCGCCACAGATCGGGCAGGGTGGAGGGGCCGACCAGATTGATTTTCGGCTGCCACTTGCGCAGCACCGTTTCATAGGCGGTCAGCCGGTCGAGCGTTTCACGTGAAACACCCGTGGCCTCTTGAAAGGCCGAAGCGTCGAATGGAGCCATCATTCCGCCGCCTGCAAATCGCGCCGCTTCACATGGCGCAGCAAGGACACCAGCGCCGCCGGGGTCATGCCGGGAATCCGCGCCGCCGCGCCCAGGGTCGCCGGACGGGACTGGCGCAGCTTTTGCCGGATTTCCGCCGACAGGCTGCCGATGCCGTCCACGTCGAGATCCTCGGGCAGAACCAACGCCTCATCCTTGCGGAAGGCGCGAATGTCGGCCTCCTGCCGTCCGAGATAACCGGCGTATTTACCGTCAATCTCCAACTGCTCGGCGATCTCCGGCCCGATCTCGGCCAACTCCGGCCACAGGCGGGTCAACACCGACAGGTCGATGTCGGGATAGCGCAGCAGATCCGCCGCGCTGCGCCGCACGCCGTCCTGGTTGACGGCGACGCCCTGGCGCAGCAATTCCACCGGCGTCGCTTGCAGCGCGTTGACCAGAGCGCGACCGACCTGCAAGGCGTCGCTCTTGGCGGCGAAGACCTCGCGACGGTGGGAGCCGACGCAGCCGATGGCGACGCCCTTGGCGGTCAAACGCTGGTCGGCGTTGTCGGCGCGCAACAGCAGCCGGTATTCGGCACGCGAGGTGAACATGCGGTACGGCTCGTTGGTGCCGCGTCCAATCAGATCGTCGATCAACACGCCGATGTAAGCGTCGGCGCGGTCAAGCACGAAGCCGTCGGTCGAACCGCCCGCCGTCAGGGCGGCGTTGATTCCCGCCATCAGACCTTGCGCCGCCGCCTCTTCATAGCCGGTGGTGCCGTTGATCTGACCGGCGAGGAACAGACGCGGGGCGCGCCGGGTTTCCAGCGTCGGCTTCAACTCGCGCGGGTCGACGTAATCATACTCAATGGCGTAGCCGGGGCGGATCATCACCGTGCGTTCCAGGCCGGGCATGCTCTTCAAGATGCCAAGCTGAACGTCGCGGGGCAGGGAGGTCGAAATCCCGTTGGGGTAAACGGTGGGATCGTCCAAGCCCTCCGGCTCCAGGAAAATCTGGTGACGCTCCTTGTCGGCGAAGCGCACCACCTTGTCCTCAATGGACGGGCAATAGCGCGGGCCGGTGCCGGTGATCTGGCCGGAATACATCGGCGCGCGGTGCAGGTTGGCGCGGATCAGGTCATGCGCGGCCTGCGTCGTCCAGGTGATGGCGCAGTCGATCTGCGGCGTGTCGATCCGCTCGGTCAGATAGGAGAAGGGCGGCGGCGGCAAATCGCCGGGCTGCTTTTCCAGCGCGTCCCAATCAATGGTGCGCCCGTCCAAACGCGGCGGCGTGCCGGTCTTCAAGCGGCCAAGCGGGAAGCCCAAGCGAGCCAGCGTGTCGGACAAACCCAGCGACGGCGCTTCGCCGACGCGGCCCGCCGGGGTGCGTTCCTCGCCAATGTGAATCAGGCCGCGCAGGAAGGTGCCGGTGGTCAGCACCACCGCCCCGGCGGCGACGCGCTCGCCCGCGCCGGTGACGACGCCGGTGATTCGACCGTCGCCATCGACGATCAAATCCTCGGCCCCGCCCGCCGCGATGGTCAAATTCGCCTGTTCGGCCAACAGGCTTTGCATCGCCCGACGGTACAGCTTGCGGTCGGCCTGGGCGCGCGGGCCGCGCACCGCCGGTCCCTTGCTGCGGTTCAGGATGCGGAATTGGATGCCGCCCCGGTCGATGGCCTTGGCCATCACGCCGTCGAGCGCGTCAATCTCGCGCACCAAATGCCCCTTGGCCAGACCGCCGATGGCGGGGTTGCAGGACATCTCGCCAATGGTTTCGATTTTGTGGGTCAGCAGCAGGGTGCGCGCGCCCATGCGCGCCGCAGCCGCAGCCGCTTCACAGCCGGCGTGGCCGCCGCCGACAACGATGACGTCAAAGCTTTGCATGGCCGGGACCATACCCGAAGCGCTGGGCTTCGCCAAGGGGGAGGCTGTCGGCGTCCCGCGCAAGGCGGCGATGTTTCACGTGAAACACCGCCGCCCCCCATCCGATCCAAGCGTCGCGCGCTCACTTGCCGATGCAGAAATCCCGGAAGATGATGTCGAGCAAATCCTCGACATCGACCCGCCCGGTGATGCGGCCCAACGCCCGGCTGGCCAAGCGAATGTCCTCCGCCGCCAGTTCCGGCAAGGGGGCGGTCAAGGCCCGATCCAGCGCCGTGCGGCACTCGTCAAGCGCGGCGCGGTGGCGGGCGCGGGTCAAAGACGGGGCGCCGCCCATCGCCAGACGGTCGGCGCTAAACGCGGTTAAACGCTGCTCCAGATCGCGCAAACCCGCCCCGGTGCGGGCCGACACAAGAACCGGAGCCGCGCCAGCGATGGCGGTCGGCGTCGCCGTCGCCACGTCGCATTTGTTGAGAACCACGACGCTGTCGGCGTCGATCAGGGCCAGCGTCGCCGGGTCCAGATCGGGCAGGGCGGTCGCGTCGAACACGGCCACCTTCACGTCGGCCCGCGCCGCGCGGTCGCGCGCCCGGCGGATGCCTTCCTCCTCCACCTCGTCGGCGGCGGCCTCGCGCAGGCCCGCCGTGTCGGCCAGCACCACCGGATAGCCGCCCAGATCCAACTGCACCTCGATGATGTCGCGGGTGGTTCCGGCGCGGGCCGAGACGATGGCGGCGTCGCGCCGGGCCAGGGCGTTCAGCAGGCTGGATTTCCCGGCGTTGGGCGCGCCGACGATGGCGATGTGCAACCCCTCGCGCAGCCGCTCGCCGCGCCCGCCGTCGTTCAGATGGTCGGCGATCTCGGCCAACAGACGCTCGATCACCGGGCGCACGGCGTCGGCGACGCCGCCCGGCAGATCGTCTTCGGCAAAGTCGATGTCGGCCTCGATGTGGGCGAGCGCGCGGGTCAGACGGTCGCGCCAACCGTCGTAGAGCCGTCCGAGCGCGCCGTCCATCTGGCGCAGGGCCTGGCGCCGCTGCGCCGTGGTTTCCGCGTCGATCAGATCGGCGACGGCCTCGGCCTCCGTCAAATCCAACTTGCCGTTTTCAAAGGCGCGGCGGGTGAATTCGCCGGGTTCGGCCAGACGCAGGCCGGGGCGGGCGGCCAGGGCGCCAATCACCCCGGCGACCACCGCGCGCCCGCCATGCAGATGCAGCTCCACCACATCCTCCCCGGTGAAGCTGGCCGGGGCTGTGAAGCGCAGAACCAGCGCGTCGTCCAGCGCGTCGCCGCTCGCCGGGTCGCGCAACGTGACCAGAGCCGCGCGGCGCGGCTCCGGCAGAGGCCGGTTTGTCAGAGCGGCCAGCGTCGCGGCGGCGTCTGGCCCGGACACGCGAACCACCGCCACGCCGGAGCGTCCGGGCGCGGTGGCGAGCGCGAAAATGGTCGCGGTCATTGGTGAATGATCCAGTCTCAGCCGCGCTGATCCGAGCGCAACTGGTCCGGGCGCAACTCCCGTTGCTCCGGCGTCAGCATCAGCCGCTCCACCCGACGGCCTTCGACCAGATGGGTTTGCAGAATGGCGTCGACATCCTCGGTGGTCTGATAGACGTACCAAACCCCTTCGGGATACACGACCAGCGTCGGCCCCAATTCGCAACGGTCCAGGCATCCGGCGGCGTTGATGCGCACGCGGCCGTCCAGGCCCAACTCACGGGCGCGCACCTTCATATAGTCGCGCAGCTTTTCCGACCCGTGGGCGGCGCAGGAGCCGCGCTTGTGCCCGTCAGGGCGGCGGTTGGTGCAACAAAACACATGGGCTTCAAAATAAGGCTTCGGGTCGCTCACGTTCGTCCTTCCTGTTTAAGGGCCGAGGACATCTGGGTCCAAAACATCTTCTGGAATTGCTCCATGCCCTGAAGCCCGGCGGGAAGCCAGGTCTTCAGCATGGTGTCGGGATCCATCGCCTGGAGATTGGCGCTCATCCGCTCCTGAATCTCCCGCATCATGGCGTCCTGCATCGGCTTGACGTCCGGCAGGCCCAGAAAATGCCGGGCCTCGTCCGGGGTGCAATCGATGTCGATGGTGATCTTCATGCCCGAACCCCTCTGGCGACGCGGAGGAGGGAACTCATCCGCACAACAGAAATTTTGGGGTTGAGCGCCGCGTCGGCTCATGCCCCACTATACAGATAGGGCGCACTGGCGCAACGCCACCACCACCCCACCTTATTCGCAACGCCACAGCGATGGCGGCCAAACCGACGGAACCCCGCCATGACCGCCAATCTGCTGGAATTTGAAACCAGTCCCTATCTGTTGCAGCACAAGGACAACCCGGTCCACTGGATGCCCTGGGGGCCGGAGGCCTTCGCCCGCGCCCGCGCGGAAAACAAGCCGGTGCTGCTGTCCATCGGCTACGCCGCCTGCCACTGGTGCCATGTGATGGCGCACGAGAGCTTCGAGACTCCGGCCATCGCCGCGCTGATGAACGAGCTGTTCGTCAGCGTCAAGGTGGACCGCGAGGAGCGCCCCGACCTCGACCAGATTTACCAGTCGGCCTTGGCGATGCTGGGGCAACAGGGCGGCTGGCCGCTGACCATGTTCCTGACCGCCGACGCCGAACCCTTTTGGGGCGGCACCTATTTTCCGCCAGCGGCGCGCTATGGCCGCGCCGGTTTCCCCGACGTGCTGCGCGGCATCGCCGAAACCTACGGCGACGAACAGGACAAGGTGTCGCGCAACGTCGCCGCGCTGAAAAGCGCGTTGGCCGCTCAGGCGGAAAACCGATCCGGCGGAACCCTGGATCTGGCCGCCATCGACCAGATCGCCGGACGTCTGGCGCGCGAGGTCGATCCGATCCATGGCGGCGTCGGCGGCGCGCCGAAATTCCCGCAAGTCCCGCTGTTTGAATTGCTGTGGCGGGCCTGGCAGCGGACGGGCCGGGAGTCTTACCGCGAGGCGGTGTTGAACACGCTGGCCAACATGGCCCAGGGCGGCATTTACGATCATCTCGGCGGCGGCTTCGCCCGCTATTCCACGGACGAGCGGTGGCTCGCCCCACATTTCGAGAAGATGCTCTACGACAACGCCGAGCTGCTCGACCTGCTGACCCTGGTTTGGCAGGACACCCGCAGCCCGCTGTTCGAGGCGCGCATTCGTGAAACCGTCGACTGGCTCCTGCGCGAGATGATCGCCGACGGCGGCGCCTTCGCCGCGACGCTCGACGCCGACAGCGAGGGGGAGGAGGGTCGCTTTTACGTGTGGGACGAGGCGGAGATCGACCGGCTTCTCGGCCCCGACGCCGCGCTGTTCAAGCGGGTCTACGACGTCACGCCGCGCGGCAATTGGGAAGGCGCGACGATTTTGAACCGGCTGGGCGGCCTGGATCTGGCCGACGACGCCACCGAAGCCAAGCTGGCCGCCGCGCGGGAAACTCTGTTGCGGGCGCGCGGCAAGCGGGTGCGGCCCGGTTGGGACGACAAGGTGTTGGCCGACTGGAACGGCCTGATGATCGCCGCCCTGACCCACGCCGGGCTGGCGCTGAACGAACCGGAGTGGATCGCGGCGGCGGCCCGCGCCTTCGCCTTCGTCCGCGACCGGATGAACGAGGGGAACCGGCTGCGCCACAGTTGGCGGAACGGGCAGGCCAAGCATCCCGGCATGCTCGACGATTACGCGGCGATGGCGCGCGCCGCCCTGGCGCTGCACGAGGCGACTGGCGATCCCGCCGCGCTCGATCAGGCGCGCGACTGGGTTTCGGTGGTCGACGCCCATTTCTGGGACGAGTCCAGCGGCGGCTATTTCTTCACCGCCGACGACGCGGAGGGGCTGATCGTCCGCAGCAAGAGCGCCTACGACAACGCCACGCCGAACGGCAACGGAACCATGCTGGCCGTGCTGGCGACCCTGCACAGCCGCACCGGGGAGGAGGCCTACCGCGAGCGGGCCGAAGCCCTCGCCGACGCCTTTTCCGGCGAGATCGCGCGGAACTTCTTTCCGCTGCCGACCTTCCTCAACGCGGTGGAGCGTCTGCACCGCCCGGTGCAGATCGTCATCGTCGGCCCGCCGAAGACGCCGGAGACCGAGGCGCTGCGCCGCGCGGTCTTGGGCTGTTCACTGCCGAACCGCATCCTGACAATGCAGCCGCCGGGGGCGGATCTGCCGCCCGGCCATCCGGCTGAGGGCAAGGGAATGCGGGACGGTCTCGCCACCGCTTATGTCTGCGTCGGGACCAGTTGCTCCGCCCCGGTGACGGCGGCGGCGGATCTGGTCCAGGCGCTCAGCCATCGTCACGCCTGACGGGCTTGATCGGGGAACGCGGAAATGGGGACACGGATCATCGACAGCCCGCTGGGGCCGCTGCGGCTGACCAGCGACGGGCGGGCGCTGACGGCGCTGGATTGGGTCAACCGGGACGGGGGCGGGGCGGATCGGCACCCGGATCCGGGGCCGGATCTTGGGCCGGATCCGCTGTTGCAGGAGACGGCCCGCCAGTTGGACGCCTATTTCGCCGGGCGGCTGCGCGATTTCGACCTGCCGCTGAATCCGGCGGGAACGCCCTTTCGCCAACGGGTTTGGGATTTGATGCTGACCATTCCCTATGGCGAGGCCGCGACCTATGGCGGGATGGCCAAGGCCCTGAGCAGCGCGCCGCGCGCCGTCGGCGGGGCCTGCGGAGCCAACCCGATTCCGATCATCATCCCCTGTCACCGGGTCCTGGCCAGCGGCGGCGCGCCGGGCGGCTATTCCGGCTTTGGCGGGCTGGACACCAAAACGTTCCTGCTGACGCTGGAACGCCGCCACGCGCCCGCCCAATCGCCCATTCGATCAACGGCGCGGGACGGCCAACTCGCGCTGCTTTGAGTTTAGGTGATCTCTCGAACAACCCGATATGGACAAAGGCCCTTCTCCCCTTGCGGGAGAAGGGTTGGGATGAGGGGGGCGGCCATATAGGCCGGGAAAGGTCGCCTCGCCACCCTCACCCCAACCCCTCTCCCGTCAAGGGCTACGGCATTCACACATCTTTTTCTTGCTTCAACCAATTGAAATAAAACAGATTTTCCGTCATCCCCGCGCAGGCGGGGATCCAGAGTTCGCCAGACGAACCCTATGGGTAAGTCTGGATTCCCGCCTTCGCGGGAATGACGGAGAAAAGTTCTTTTTCTTCCAATGAGTTGCCTAAACCGAAGATGTGTGAATGCCATAGCCCGTCAAGGGAGAGGGGCTTTGTTCATTCTCCCAAGACATTGAAGCGTTTGATTCACTCCAAGTTTTCCTCACCCATCCCACCATCACATCAAGGATTGAACACGATCATGGTTCACGCCATCCGCATCCATGAACACGGCGGGCCGGAGGTTTTGCGTTGGGACGCGGTCGAGGTCGGCGAACCCGGCCCCGGACAGGCCCGGATCCGCCAGACGGCGGTCGGGTTGAACTACATCGACACCTACCACCGCTCCGGCGCCTACAAGCTGCCGGTTCTGCCCGCCACGCTGGGCACCGCCGCCACCGGCGTGGTCGAGGCGGTCGGGCCGGACGTCACGTCGGTCAAGATCGGCGACCGGGTGGGGTACGCCATGCTGATCGGCGCCTACGCCGAAGCCCGGCTGGTTCCCGCCGACCGGCTGGTGGTTCTGCCCGAGGGGGCCGACGAGCGGGCGGTCGCCGCCATGCTGTTGCAGGGTCTGACCGCGCAATATCTGCTGCGCTCCACCTACGCGGTGCAGCCGGGCGACGCCATTCTGGTGCAGGCGGCGGCGGGCGGGGTCGGGCTGCTGCTGTGCGAATGGGCCAAGCATTTGGGCGCCACCGTCATCGGCACCGTCAGCACTCCAGAAAAAGCCGACCTCGCCAAGGCGCATGGCTGCGACCACACGATCCTCTACACCAGCGAGGATTTCGTCGCGCGGGTGAAGGAGCTGACCGACGGCAAGGGCGTTCCCGTCGTTTATGACGGCGTCGGCAAAACCACCTTCCTGAAGGGGCTGGACGTGCTGCGCCCGCGCGGGCTGATGGTTCTGTTCGGCGCGGCGTCGGGCGCGCCCGATCCGCTGGATCTGGGGCTGTTGGCCGCGAAAGGCTCGCTCTACGTCACCCGTCCGACGCTGGCGACCTACATCGCCACGCGCCCGGATCTGACGGCCTGCGCCGCCGATCTGTTCGGCGCCATCGCGGCGGGCGGGGTGAGCGTCACCGTCGGCCAGACCTTCGCCCTGCGCGACGCCGCCGACGCGCACCGCGCCTTGGAAGGCCGGGCGACCACCGGATCGACCGCGCTTATCCCGTAAGACGCGGGCCGGATCCGGCGGGTTCGTCCCTGGATCCGGCCCTCACATCGCCGCGCGCCGCAGCCAGTCCAGCAACGGCGCCGCCCGCCCGCCATCGGCGAGCGGTTCGGGCGACAGCAGATGATAGGCCGAGCCATCCTCGACGAAGCCAAGCGGGGCGGCCAGAATGCCGCTCTCCACATCGTCGCGCACCAATTGCCAGGGACCGATGGCGACGCCCAACCCGGCGACGGCGGCTTGAAGGCTGAAATAGAAATGCTCGAACATCTGGGACGGGCCGTCCGGCGCCGGTTCTGACACGGTTCGGCCCGTCACCGCGCTCCAAAGGTCCCAGGCACCCGGACGGGTCCGGCTGTGCAGGCGTGGCGCGGTCGGACGCAAAACCGGCGATCCGTCGCCGGTCATGGTGAAAAACGCCTCCACCCGGTCAGCGCGGCAGACCGGGCCGACCCGTTCGGCGAACAGCCGGTTCGCGCTCACATGATCGGGCCACAGGAAATCATCGCGGCGAATCGCCAGATCGACGCCATGGCCCAGCGTCACCGGGCCGCCGCCCGCCGTCAGATGGATGGGAATGTCGGGGTGGGCGGCCTGGAAGGACGACAGGCGGGGAATCAGCCAGCGCATCAACAAGGTCGGTTCGCACGACACCGTCAGCGGCGCGTTCCGCGCGCTTTGCCGCAGGCTGCGCGTCGCCGCCTCGATGGTGCGCAGCCCCTCGCGCACGGCGTTGGCCAGCGTGCGACCGGCGGCGGTCAGGAAAACCCGGCGGTTGCGCCGCTCGAACAGGGCGACGCCCAAATCCTCCTCCACCGCGCGAACCGCCCGGCTGACCGCGCCGTGGGTCAGATGCAGGGCGTCCGCCGCCTGGCTGAAGCTTTCCAACCGGGCGGCGACCTCGAAGCAGCGCAAGGCGGCCAGCGGCGGCAGGCGGGTCGCCCCGATCTGTGTGTCCGGCTCACCCATTCCGTCAGAAACCATCGTTATTCCAGCGCGTTCGGATCGGCTATCCCGGTCTTGTCTTCACCACCACAGGCAAGGCCGATCATGACAGAGCTTCTCGCCGTTATCACCATCACCATCCTGGCCGTCATCAGCCCCGGCCCGGATTTCGCCATGGTGTCGCGCAACAGCCTGCTGTTGTCGCGACGGGCCGGGTTGCTGACGGCGCTGGGCATCGGCGGCGGCGTGTTGGTCCATGTCGCCTACACGATTTTAGGGGTGGGGCTGCTGATCCAGAACTCCATCGCGTTGTTTCACGCGCTGAAGCTGGTGGGCGCCGCCTATCTGGTCTGGCTGGGCGCGCGGATGCTGGCGGTGAAACCGGGCGGGAACGCGACGGAAAGCGCCGCCGCGACGCTCAGCGACGGTCAGGCCTTGCGGGTCGGTTTTCTCACCAACGCCTTGAACCCGAAAACCACGGTGTTCATCGTCAGCCTGTTCATCCAGGTGGTCGAACCGGCGACGGCGCTGCCCGCGCAGATCGGCTATGGGGCCTTCATCGCCGCCGCCCATATTGTGTGGTTCGCGCTGGTCGCCCTGTTTTTTTCCGCCGGGGCCGTGCGTCAGCGGATCCTGGCCGTTCGCCATTGGATCGACCGCAGTTTCGGCGCGCTGCTCGTCGGCTTCGGCGTGATGCTGGGGGTCAGCGGCCTGTCGAAGTGACCGCCGGACAAAAGCAATCCGTCATTCGGCCAGCCACAAGGGGTTTTTCAGCTTCTTCAGAAGATCGCCGTGCGCGGCGATTTCCTCCGGGCTGGCGGAGAAGGGGCGGGGTTCGCGGAAGGGGCGCTCCAGCCGCGCCGCCGGGGCGCCGCCCTTGGACAGCGGACCGGAGGCGAGGGCCAAACCGGCCTGACGCCCGCCCAGCAATTCCAGATAGACGTCGGCCAGCAATTGGGCGTCGATCAAGGCGCCGTGCAGCGAGCGGTTGGTGTTGTCCACGCCAAAGCGTTTGCACAGCGCGTCAAGGCTGGCGGGCGAGCCGGGAAATTTCTGGCGAGCCATCAACAGCGTGTCGATGGCGCGGTCCTTCGGCATCGTCGGGTATCCGGCGATCTTCAATTCCCAATTCAGGAACGTCATGTCGAAGGCCGCGTTGTGGATCACCAACGGCGCGTCGCCGATGAAGGCGACGAAATCGGCGACGATGTCGGTGAACAGCGGCTTGTCGGCAAGAAACTCGGCGCTCAGCCCATGGACGGCGAAGGCCTCCGGCGGCATGTCGCGCTCGGGATTGATGTAGACGTGAAAGCGTTCGCCGGTGGACACATGGTTCACCAGCTCGATGCAGCCGATTTCCACCAGCCGATGGCCTTCCTCCGGCTTGAAGCCCGTGGTTTCGGTGTCGAGAACAATTTCACGCATGGTCACACTCTGGCTTGACGGAGATGGGGGCTTGACGGAGATGGGGGCTTGACGGAGATGGGGGCTTGACGGAGATGGGCTTTGGAAAACGGGCTTTGACGGAGACGGGCTTCAGATGGGGTGATAGCCGCGTGGCGGCCACCGCCGTCCGCGCCGCCGCCGCACGTCCCGCACTATGCCCGCAAGCGCCCGCCGCGTCACCAACCGCCCGGCCCCGGTCGGAATCACCCAATCGGCGCGGCGTCGTTTTTCCATGTCGGGAGTCTGGCGGGCGAGGATTCCGGCGAATTTGTCCGCCGTCATGCCGGGCCGGGCCAGCACCCGGCTTTTCTGCACGCGGAAGGGGGCCGACACCACAAGAGTCGCGTCAACCCGCCGCTCCCCCTTCGTCTCGAACAGCAGGGGTATGTCGAGCACGGCGACGCGGACCCGACGCCGGGCGGCGCGCGCAAGAAACCGCCGCTGCGCGTTTTGCACCATCGGGTGGAGGATCGCCTCCAGCCGGGCGAGCGCCGGGGGGTTGCCGAACACCGCCGCCCCCAAGGCCCGGCGATCCACCGCGCCATCCACCACCACGCCAGGAAAGGCGGCGGCGATGGCGGCAACGGCGGCCCCGCCCTTGGCGAGCAGACCATGGACCAGAGCGTCGGAATCGCAGACCGGCGCGCCCATCGCCGTCAGCATTTTGGCCGCCGTGCTTTTGCCCATGCCGATGGATCCGGTCAGCCCCAGAACGAACATCGGCGGATCAGCCTTCCAGAACGAAACGGGTCAGCTCCGGCGTGACATCCGGCTCCACGCCGAACCAGGCGGAAAATCCGGGGCGGGCCTGATGCAACAACATGCCGATGCCGTCCACCACCCGGTTGCCGCGCGCCCGCGCCGCCGCCAGCAGCGGGGTTTCCAACGGGACATAGACAATGTCGTTGACCAGCGCCGAGGCGGGCAGGGCGTCGAGCCGCAGATCAAGCGCCGGTTGCCCGGCCATGCCCTGCGTCGTCGTGTTGACCAGCAAGGCCGCGCCGTCGAGCGCCGTTTCACGTGAAACCCAATCGACCACGGTGACGGCCCGATCCAGCCCCAAATCCTTGCCCAGATCCGCCGCCAGATCCTCGGCCCGCGCCGCCGTGCGGTTGATGAGACGGACCTCCGGCGCGCCCGCGTCGAGCAGCGCCACCACCACCGCCCGCGCCGCGCCGCCGGCGCCCACCACCACGGCGGGTCCGCTCTCGGCGCTCCACTCCGGGCGCCCGGCTTTCAGATTTTCCAGGAAACCAAAGCCGTCGGTGTTGCCGCCGACCAGCGCGCCGTCGCCGTCCACGACGATGGTGTTGACGGCGCCCATGCGGCGGGCGACCGGATCCAGCCGGTCCATGGTGCGGAAGGCGATCTCCTTCAACGGCACCGTCACGTTGCAGCCGCGAAAGCCCAAGGCGGGCAGGGCGCGGATCGCCTGTTCGGCCCGCTCCGGCGCGACCGCCAGGGGGACATAGGCGCCGTCGACGCCGTAACGCTCCAACCAATAGCCGTGCAAACGGGGCGAGCGGGAATGGCCGATCGGCCAGCCCATCACCCCGGCCAGCTTCGCCTTGCCGCTGATCGTCATTCCGTCCCCACTCCATGCACGCGCAGAAAACCAAGCAGAGGCAACAGCGGCAGGCCAAGAATGGTGAAGAAATCCCCCTCCACCCGCTGGAACAATTGCGCCCCCAGCCCTTCCAACTGATAGGCCCCGACCGAATGCAACACCTCGTCGCCAACCGCGTCGAGATAGCCGTCCAGGAAGCTTTCCGAAAAATTCCGCATGGTCAGCCGCGCCCGGTCAACCTTGTGCCACAGCCGTTCGCCGTCGCGCACGATCACCGCGCAACTGACCAGTTGGTGAGTTTTGCCGCGCAGCGCCAACAACTGCGCGCGCGCCGCCGCCCGGTCGGACGGCTTGTCGAACCAAACCCCCTCGCACTCCAGCATCTGGTCGGCCCCGATGACCAGCGCGCCGGGATGGCGACGAGTCACGCGCTGGGCCTTCAACTCGGCGAGCGCCTCGGCCACCGCGTCGGCCCCGACGCCCTCGGCCTTGCCCGCGAGCTTGACCTCCTCCTCATCGACCAACGGCTTGTCGAGGATTGGATTCAACCCGGCCTTTTCCAGCATCAGCGCGCGGGTGCGCGAGCCAGAGGCCAGAACCAACGTCGGCGTCATGGCAGAGTTCCATCCGGTTTGCCGCCGTCAGCCAACAGGCCGCTGCTTTGGCGGCGAGCCAGCAGCATCATGATCTCCGCCGCAGTCTCTTCGATGGAACGGCGCGACACGTCGATCACCGGCCATTTGCGGCGGCTGAACAGACGGCGGGCCTCCGTCACCTCATTGCGGACGATCTCAGGATCGGCGTAGGTCGAGGTTTCGCCCTGATTCAACAGCTTTAGGCGGTTGCGGCGGATTTGCACCAAGCGGTCCGGGTCCTTGGTCAAGCCGACGATCAACGGCTTGGTCAACAGATCGATCTCGGCGGGCAGGGTGGCGCCGGGAACCAAGGGGATGTTCGCCGCCTTGATCCCCCGGTTGGCCAGATAGATGCAGGTTGGCGTTTTCGAGGTGCGCGACACGCCGATCAGCACGACGTCGGCCTCGTGCAAATCCCAATTGGATTGGCCGTCGTCGTGGGACAGGGCGAAATCCACCGCGTCGATCCGGCTGAAATATTCAGCGTCCAGCATGTGCTGGCGGCCCGGCTGGCGCTGGGACTCGATGCCGAGGAAGGCGGCGAGCGCGTTGATGAGCGGGTCAAGCACGGCGATGCAGGGCGTCTGCACCTCGCGGCAGAACTCCTGAAGCCTGCGGCGCAACGTCTCATCGACCAGGGTGAACATCACCAAACCCGGATTGGCCCGGATCCCCTCCAGCACCAGATCAAGCTGGCGGTCGGTGCGCACCAGATTCCAGAAATGCTCGACCGGGCGCACCGCGTCGAATTGGATCACGCAGGCGCGCGCCACGCTGTTGATCGTTTCACCCGTGGCGTCCGACACGAGATGTAGGTGGAACTGTTTCATCCGTCCTCAACATGCTGTGGAGAACCCGGCCCATTGTGTGGACAACCGGAAGACCCTCCGTTCCATCCCGAATGGGGGACTCCCCATCCCCTTTAAGGCCCCCCGACGAACAAGTCGGCCGACCTGTTCGCGAGCTGGGAGAATCCTCTGTTCGTCACCCTGTTATCCACGGGACTCCCGTGCTTCCAGCTATAGCATTTCCGCCATTTCCGAGGGTAGCCCTCCGATTCATCCACAGGCTCGCGCACAGGGTGAAACAGGGGGCCAGATCTGTGGATAGATCGGGGCATGACGGGGATTACCGTTATCCACAGGCATCCACTACCTCTACTTCCTTTCAAACCATAAAAAGAATAATGAAGGGGAAGAGAGAAACCTTGTTCAGGAAACCTCCGCCTTGTCCGTGACCGTCCCCGCTCGCAAGCCGATGCTCGCCGCCCTCGCTGGCGAGGCGCGCGCCCGTCCGCCCTTCTGGCTGATGCGTCAAGCCGGGCGCTATCTGCCGGAATACCGCGAGTTGCGGGCCAAGGCGGGCAGCTTTCTGGATCTCTGCTACAACCCCGACTTCGCGGTCGAGGTGACGTTGCAGCCGCTGCGCCGCTACGGCATGGACGCGGCCATCCTGTTTTCCGACATTCTGGTGGTGCCGCACGCGCTGGGCCAACCGCTGGCCTATCTGGAAGGCGAGGGGCCGAAACTCGACCCCATCCGCAAGACCGAGGAGCTGTCCCGGCTGTCGCGCGACCGCTTTCACGAGGTTCTCGCCCCGGTCTATGAGACGCTGCGCCGTCTGACCACCGCCATCCCCGCTGAAACCACGCTCATCGGCTTTGCGGGCGCTCCCTGGACCATCGCCTGCTACATGGTGGAGGGGGGAGGCTCCAAGGAGTACGCCCACGTCAAGCGGTGGGCCTACGGCGATCCAGAGGGGTTCGCCCAGTTGATCGATCTGCTGGTCGAGGTCACGGCGGATTATCTGTGCGCCCAGATCGAGGCGGGGGCGGAAACGGTTCAACTGTTCGACAGTTGGGCCGGGGTGTTGCCCATTGGCCAATTCCGCCGTTGGGTGATCGAGCCGACCCGGCGCATCGTCGCGGCGGTCAAGGCCCGGCATCCGGGGACGCCGATCATCGGCTTCCCGCGCGGGGCGGGCCACGCCTATGAGGATTACGTCGCCGACAGCGGCGTGGACGCCGTCGGCCTCGACACCACGGTGTCGCCGCTGTGGGCGGCGCGCAACCTGCAAACCCGCCTGCCGGTGCAGGGCAACCTCGACCCGATCATGCTGGCGACCGGCGGCAAGGCGCTGACCGACGCCACCGCCGAGATCCTGGAATCCTTCGCCGCCCGGCCCTTTGTGTTCAATCTGGGCCATGGCGTCATCCAGACGACCCCGCCCGAACATGTGGCGGATCTGGCCCGGCAACTGCGCCGTTGGCCGGATCTGGGCTGACGCCCGGACACAACAGCGGGACAAAGCGACGCAACAAAGCGACGCGAGGGGGCTGGACAGGGACGGGGGAAGACCCCAGTTTAGCGAACCATGTCCAGCCCCTCCGCTTCCCCGCGACGCGTCGCCGTCGTTCTGTTCAACCTCGGCGGCCCTGACGCCCCCGAGGCGGTGCGCCCGTTCCTGTTCAACCTGTTCGCCGATCCGGCGATCATTCGCCTGCCCAACCCGTTCCGCTTTCTGATCGCCAGCCTGATTTCCGGGCGGCGGGCGAAACCGGCGGCGGCGATCTACGCCCAGATCGGCGGCAAATCGCCTTTGTTGGACAACACCGAGGCCCAGGCCCAGGCGCTGGAACGCCAGTTGGCTGAGGATGGGGTGGAATCGCGCGTCTTCATCGCCATGCGCTATTGGCATCCGATGAGCGCGGAAACGGCGGCCAAGGTGAAGGACTACGCCCCGGATCTGGTGGTGCTTCTGCCGCTCTACCCGCAATTCTCGACCACCACCACGGCGTCGAGTTTCAAGGCGTGGGACGAGGCGGCCAAGACGGTCGGGCTGGATGTTCCGACCAAACGCCTGTGCTGCTACCCGACGCAGGCCGGCTTCATCGACGCGGTCGCCGACCAGATCCGGCCCCTGTATGAGGCGGCGTCCGCCCATGGGACGCCGCGCGTGCTGTTCTCCGCCCATGGCCTGCCCAAGAAGGTGGTCAGCGGCGGCGACCCCTATCAGTGGCAGTGCGAGCGGACGGCGGAATCCATCGCCGCCGCGTTGGGGGTGGATCATCTGGATTGGGTGAACTGCTACCAGAGCCGCGTCGGCCCGATGGAATGGATCGGTCCCAGCACCGACGCCGAGATCAAGCGGGCGGGGCAGGACGGCGTGCCGATCCTGATCGTGCCGATGGCCTTCGTGTCGGAGCATTCCGAAACGCTGGTCGAAATCGAAATCGAGTACCGCCATCTGGCCAAGGAGTGCGGCGTGCCGCATTTCACCCGCGTGCCGACGGTGGGGACCAACCCCATCTTCATCAGCGGGCTGGCCGGGCTGGTGCGACAGACGGTCGCCGCCAAGGCGCCGCTGTGCAGCCACACCGGCGGGCGGATCTGCCCGTCAAACTTCTCCGGTTGTCCGCAAGCCAACCGCTGACGGCGATTGTTCCTGACACGACGCTCAAAAAGGGGTTTCCGGTGCTGTATCTGTGGATCAAGGCGTTGCACGTCATCAGCGTCATCGCTTGGATGGCTGGGTTGCTCTATCTGCCGCGCCTGTTCGTCTATCACACGCAGGCCGCCCCCGGATCCGAGGCGTCGGAGACCTTCAAGGTGATGGAGCGGCGTTTGCTGCGCGCCATCATGAACCCGGCGATGATCGCCTCCTACCTGTTCGGCGGAACCATGATCGCCATGGATCTGTCGATCTTCCACCAAGGCGGCTGGCTGCACGCCAAACTGCTGTTCGTGGCGCTGCTGACCGTCAGCCACATGATGATGGCCCGCTGGCGGCGGGAGTTCGCCGAAGACCGCAACCAGCGGCCCCAGCGCTTTTACCGGATCGCCAACGAGGTTCCGACCCTGCTGATGATCGGCATCGTGATGTTCGTCATCGTCAAACCCTTCTGACCAACCACCTCGTTTGGTTGAGGGAAAAGCGGGCGGGCGTCGCCGGATCCGCCCCGCTTTCGTTTGACTTGCGCCGATCCTTCCGATAATCCTGTTCTCACCACAGGGTTTTTCGCCCTGCGGCACCCATCCCCACATCCGCCATTCCGACGCTCGTTCCTTGAGCCGGACGCGGTGGCTGGCGAGTCTGTTCAACTCCGCCAGGATTCCATCGCCGTCCAACCGACGCGACCGCCCCCACGCACGCGCTGTCGGCCGGGATTTCAGGCGCTCCCCCGCTGACGACATCACAGGCATCCCCATGCATCTCCAAGAGCTGAAGTGCAAAAGCCCCGCCGAACTTCTGGCGTTCGCGGAGGAGTTGCAGATCGAAAACGCCAGCACCCTGCGCAAGCAGGACATGATGTTCGCGATCCTCAAGCAACTGGCCGAAAACGACATTCCGATCTTCGGCGACGGGGTTTTGGAGGTTCTTCAGGACGGTTTCGGTTTTCTGCGCTCGCCCGAGGCGAATTATCTGCCCGGTCCCGACGACATTTACGTCAGCCCCAGCCAGGTCCGCCGCTTTGGCCTGCGCACCGGCGACACGGTGGAAGGGCAGATCCGATCGCCCAAGGACGGCGAGCGCTATTTCGCCCTGCTCAAGGTCAACACGATCAATTTCGACGCGCCGGACAAGGTCCGTCACCGCATCAACTTCGACAACCTGACGCCGCTCTACCCGGAAGAGCGCATCCGGATGGAGGTCGAAGACCCGACCAAGAAGAATTTGACCGGACGCATCGTCGATCTGGTGGCGCCGCTGGGCAAGGGGCAGCGCGGTCTGATCGTCGCGCCGCCGCGCACCGGCAAGACGGTGATGTTGCAGAACATCGCCCATTCCATCGCCACCAACCATCCGGAAGCCTATCTGATCGTTCTTCTGATCGACGAACGTCCGGAAGAAGTGACCGACATGGCCCGCTCGGTGAAGGGCGAGGTCATCAGCTCGACCTTCGACGAACCGGCGACGCGTCACGTCCAGGTGGCCGAAATGGTCATCGAGAAGGCCAAGCGGCTGGTCGAGCACAAGCGCGACGTCGTCATCCTGCTCGATTCCATCACCCGTCTGGCCCGCGCCTACAACACGGTGGTGCCGTCGTCGGGCAAGGTGCTGACCGGCGGCGTGGACGCCAACGCGCTGCAACGGCCCAAGCGCTTCTTCGGCGCGGCGCGCAACATCGAGGAAGGCGGGTCGCTGACCATCATCGCCACGGCGTTGATCGACACCGGCAGCCGCATGGACGAAGTGATCTTTGAAGAGTTCAAGGGCACCGGCAATTCGGAAATCGTCCTGGACCGCAAGCTGTCGGACAAGCGTTCCTTCCCGGCCATCGACATTTCCAAGTCGGGCACCCGCAAGGAAGAGCTGCTGGTCGACAAGGGCACCATGTCGAAGATGTGGATCTTGCGTCGCATCCTGATGCCGATGGGCGTGACCGACGCGGTGGATTTCCTGGTCGACAAGCTGAAGCACACCAAGTCGAACAACGAATTCTTCGACAGCATGAACCAATAACGTCGCGGATTTTGAACATGAAAAAGGCGAGGGGCCGATGGCCTCTCGCCTTTTTTCTTGTCCGCCATCTGGATGGAAGCAGGGCCGGATCCGGCCCTGTCTTCGATCAACGTTCGTTAGAACGGGGGCTGCTGCGGCTGTTCGGCCGTGGCCGCAGCGGCTTGGCCCTGGCGGTGGAAAAGGTCGGCGAAGTCGATGGGGTTAATCATCAGCGGCGGATAGCCGCCTTCGCGGGTCGCCGTCGAGATGATCGAGCGGGCGAAGGGGAACAGCATGCGCGGGGCTTCGATCATCAGCACCGGGCGATGATGCTCCTGCGGCAGGCCGGGAAGCTGGAACAGGCCGCCATAGGACAGCTCGGCGAGGAAGGCGACGCCTTCGCCCTGGCGGGCTTCGCAACGGAGCTGGAGAACGACTTCGTAGATGTCCTCACCGACGGCCTGGGCCTGGACGTCGACGCCGATGTTCACCTGGGGCTGCGGCTGGTTGGGCAGCAGGCTTTGCGGCGCGTTGGGGTTCTCGAAGGAGAAATCCTTCACATACTGGGCCAGGATGTGCATCGGCAGCGAGGACGCCTGGGTCTGCTCGGCGCCATTGCTCGGCTGATCGGACATAACGGACTCCTGAATCATCGGTCCGTCCGTCCTGGGGGCGGCGGGCCGCGATGGGTTGAGGTGGAGAAGCTTTCGCCAAAAGGCTGGCTATCATGGATCGGCGGGGCCTGCCAACGGAAAGCGAGATGGTCAGTCCCGGCTGCTTGGGCGCCGATCAGGTGATTGATTGCCCCATTGGGAATCGGACAGGCGCGGCGTGCCGGGAACATCGCCGGGCGTCGGGTCGGAAATCTCCTGGAAATCGCCGTCGATCACCCCTGGTTGCGCCCGGAAGGGCTGCGCGGCTGGGCTGGATCCGGCCCTGGATCCGGGTGAAAATCCGTCGGGTGTTTGGGAAAAGCCCGCCGACCCGAAGACTTGAAAGGCGTTTCCAGCGGCCAACCGACCGACCAGCCAGCGGCCCATCACCCGGCGCAAGGGCGGAATCAGCAGGACCAGCGCCAGAAGATCGCTCAGGAATCCGGGAATAATCAGCAAGACGCCAGCGATCACCACGCACACGCCGTCCAGCAGCCCGTTGAGCGCCGCGTCGCCCTGAAGGGCGGCTCCCTGGACGCGGGAGAGGGAGGCCAAACCGCGATGGCGGATCAGCAAAACGCCGATCGCCGCCGACAACAGCAGCAGCCCGATGGTCGGCCCGGCGCCGATCCAATCGCCGACCTGGATGAAACCGACGATCTCCAGGATCGGCAGCAAAAGGAACCACAACAGGATGGGCATGGCTGTCCTTGCTCTTCGGGCCGTCAAGCCCTATCTACAACTGGCTAAGACGTCCGGTCGATCATTGGGCCGGGCGTGCGCCAATTGCGCGTCTGTCGATTACAGGTAATGTGGCGCGGGCGATGGGTCCAGGGGGAAGCCGGTGCGAACGCTCGGTTTGATCCAAGCCTGGACGATGAAACCGGAAGGATGTGGACAATGGGAGATGGGTTCGTGTTCATCGAGATCGTGATCTTCGCGATGATCGCGGCGTTTCTCGTCTACCGCCTGCGCAGCGTTCTCGGTCGCCGCACGGGCGAGGAGCAGCAACGCCCCAACCCCTTCACCGCGCGGGCCGGTCAACCCGACAACGTCATTCCCTTGCCCAACCGCGACCGTCCGCGTCTTGACGTGGCGACCGCCGCGCCGGACGAACCGCTGTCGCTGGCCGCGTCGCTCGACCAAATCAAAGCCGCCGATTCCAACTTTGACGAAAAACATTTCCTGGACGGCGCCAAGGCGGCCTTCCAGATGATCGTCGAATCCTTCGCCCGTGGCGATTCCGCAACCCTGCGCCCGCTGTTGGCCGACGACGTGTTCGCCAGCTTCGACCGCGTGATCCGCGAGCGTCAGAGCCGGGGCGAGACCGACGAAACCCGCGTCGAGCGGGTGCGCGAGGCCGAGGTGGTGGAGGCCCGTCTCGATCAAGGTCGGTACGCAGTGGTGACGGTGCGTCTGGTCTCCGATCAAATCAACGCCCTGCGTGGTCGCGACGGCGTGGTGATCGAAGGCGATCCCAACGCGGTGGTGGAGGCCAACGACGTTTGGGCCTTTGCCCGCGACACCCAATCGCGCAGCCCCAATTGGGCCCTGATCGAAATTAAGGCGGTTCACTGATCGTGAGGGTTTGGCGTCGGACATCGGCCTGTCTGTTGCTGGCGGCGGTCGCCCTGACCGCCTGCGAGCGCAAGGAGGAGGAGGCCAAAGCCCCGCCGCCCGCGCCGACGCAACCAGCCGCGCCGCCTGACGCCCTGACCCTGTCGCCGCTGGCTTTCGCCGATCTGCCGGGCTGGACGGACGACGCGCTGTCGGCGGCGCTGCCCGCCTTGGCGCGCTCCTGCAAGCGGATGATGAGCCTGCCGCTGGACCGCCCGGTTGGGCCGGGCGGGATCGCCGGGACCATCGCCGATTGGCAGACGCCCTGCACCCGGCTGGCGCTGCTGGCCTCGGCGGACGACGCCACGGCGCGCAGCTATTTCGAGGCGCACTTCACCCCCTACGCGGCGGGCAACAACGGCGACCGCCAGGGGCTGTTCACCGGCTATTACGAAACCGAGCTGGAAGGCTCCCGCCAGCCGGATCCGGCCTATCCCGTGCCGCTCTACAAGCGGCCCAGCGATTTGGTGATGGTCAATCTTGGCGATTTCGCCGAGCGCTGGAAAGGCGAACGCACCGCCGGGCGGGTGGTGGACGGGCGTTTGAAGCCGTTTGAAGACCGCGCGGCCATCGAGGCCGGAGCCTTGCGCGGCAAGGGGCTGGAGCTGCTCTGGCTGAAGGACCCCATCGCCGCCTTTTTCCTGCACATCCAAGGCTCGGGCCGCGTGCGCCTGCCCGATGGAACGGAGGAGCGGGTCAATTACGCCGGGCAGAACGGTCACAAATACGTGGCCATCGGTCGGGAGCTGATCGAGCGGGGCGAATTGAAGAAGGAGGAGGTTTCCCTCCAAACAATTCGCGCCTGGTTGATCGCCCATCCCGACGAGGCGCAGGCCTTGATGAACAAAAATCCGTCCTATGTCTTTTTCCAGACGATGACGGGCGACGGGCCGATTGGCGCCCAGGGCGTGGCGTTGACGCCGGGCCGCAGTTTGGCGGTGGATTCCAAATTTCTGCCCTATGGCGTTCCGGTCTGGCTGGACGCGGAAGACCCGATTGACGTCAAACAGCCGTTGCGTCGCCTGCTGGTGGCGCAAGACACCGGCGGGGCCATTCGTGGTCCCGTGCGCGGCGATGTTTTCTGGGGTCATGGCGCGGAGGCCGAGAGCAAAGCGGGGGTGATGAAAAGCAAGGGCGGTTATGCGCTGCTTCTGCCCCAGACGGTAAAAGTTACAACAAAGAAATAAGACGCAAAAATCAACGAAACGGACGAAGCGATTTTGCGCTCCAATGTTGTTTGGGTTAGAGTGAAAGGAGCCCACACGGCAATCGCGGATACCAAAAAGAATGCGACTGCGGATTCCCTTGCTTGGCGGCACAAAACAGGAAAACTTTGTACGGCGAATGGTGATCGGCGCTGTGCTTGCCAGTCTGTTGGTTGGTTTTCTCGTAGTCCTTGTGCTGGTTCAGGGGTATCGGCAACGTCAGGATCAGGCGGTTGTCACGGTTGAAAACTTATCTTGGGTGATTGAGCAAAATCTAAGGGGATCGATCAATTTGATCGATCACGCTCTGCTGTCGGCCAGCGATGACGTCAGCCGACAAATGCAGAATGGCGGCGCGCTGGATCCCGTGTCTTTCAACGCCTTCCTTGCCCGTCAGAACGCCCGTCTTCCCAACGCCGATGGGTTGCGGGCGACCAACGCCGAGGGCGCCACCCTGTATGGCGAGGGCGTAATCCCCGGAGCCAACGCGGTGGGACGCGACTATTTCATCAAGCTTCGCGACGATCCCAACGCCGGTTTGGCGATGTCAAAACCATTGATAGGTCGGATCAGCAAAAAATGGGCGGTTATCTTTGCTCGTCGCCTGAACAAACCCGATGGTTCTTTTGCCGGCGTGGTGTTTTCGCCGATAAATCTTGAATCTTTTACAAGTATATTTTCTCAAATCAACGTTGGCCGGAAAGGCTCTGTGTCCCTGTTTGACAGCGAAGCGGCTCTGGTTGTCCGCTATCCCGAACAAGAGGGGTTTGGCAGCACCATTGGGAAAAAAATAAAATCAGATCTCCTTCAAGAACTGATTAAAACGGGAAACACAGTCAAAGCCTACAATGCGAAATCTCAGGTTGATGATATTAATCGAATCTATTCAAGTCGAAAAATTAAAGATTATCCATTGTATATTTCTGTTGGGCTGAACACGGATGAGTATTTAGAGGAATGGAGAACAAACGCAATAACGTTGCTCAGCATCTGGTTGCTGTTCACACTTGTTTTCTTCTCTCTAACCATTCAGACGGTTCGTGGCTGGCGGCAACGGATGGCCACCCTGAAGACCCTTGAGGAAAATGCTGAGTTGGAGGCCAAGGTGGCGGATCGCACCCGCGATCTGGAGGAATCGAACCGCAAGCTGTCGGCGCTCAGCGCCACGGACGGATTGACCGGCATCGCCAACCGCCGCCGCTTTGACGAAACTTTCGCCCAAGAATGGAATCGGGCGGCGCGCACCGGCCAGACCTTGGCCCTGGCGCTGTTCGACGTCGATTTGTTCAAGAATTACAACGACCATTATGGCCATTTGAAGGGGGATGATTGCCTGCGCAAAGTCGCCCATCTTCTGCACGGGCACGCGCGCCGTTCAGGCGATCTGGTGGCCCGTTACGGCGGGGAAGAGTTCGCTTTCATGGCCCCGGCGATGGACGCCGAAGCGATTTTCGCGCTGACCGAAACCATCCGCAAGGCTTTGGAAGCTTTGGAAATTCCCCACGCCATGTCGCCCTTGTCGCGGGTGACGATCAGCGCGGGGGTGGCGGTGTGCGTTCCAGGCTTCAACGACTCGCCAGAAAATCTGGTGACTCTGGCCGATCAGGCGCTTTATCAAGCCAAACATGAGGGGCGCAATCGGACCATCCTGGCGGAGGACGTCGTCGCCGCCGAGTGATCGGCGGGGATTGCGCCGCCCCTGATTACGCCTTGCCGATCATCCGGCCCAGGTCGCGCCCGGCGAACAGGTGGATGTGCAGGTGCGGCACTTCCTGATGCGCGGCTTCGCCGCAATTGGACAGGATGCGATAGCCGGGTTCCGCCGCGCCGGTCAGGCGGGCGACCTCGCCCACCGCGCGGAACAGACCGGCGATTTCCGCCTCCGACGCCTTGGCGGTGAAATCGTCCAGGTCGATGTAAGCGCCCTTGGGGATCACCAGGACATGAGTCGGCGTCTGCGGCTCGATGTCGTGGAAGGCGAGCGCGTGCTCGGTTTCCAGCACCTTCTTGCAGGGGATTTCGCCGCGCAGGATGCGGGCGAAGACGTTGTTGGAATCGTAGCTCTTGGCCATCGGGCGGGTCCTTGTGCGTTTGGTCAGGACTTACGGGCTTTTTTCTCGTCCAGGCCGCTGACGCCTTCGCGCTGGGCCAGCTTTTCCCAGACGACGGCGGGATCCAGCCCGGCGTCGGCCCACAGCACCATCAGGTGATAGAGCAGGTCCGCCGATTCCGCCGCAAGCGCCGCCTTGTCGCCGCGCACCGCCTCCAAAATGGCCTCGACGGCTTCCTCGCCCACCTTTTGGGCGATTTTGGCGGTTCCCCGGCTGTAGAGCTTGGCGGTGTAGGAGCTTTCCGGGTCGGCCCCCTTGCGCGACAGCACGGTGGCGTAAAGCCGGTCGAGCGCCTCGCCCGACAGTTTGGGCGGCTTGGGATCAGCCATGACGGGCGCCCCCCTGGCTGTTGGCCGGGCGCACCGGAATCCCGGCGTCGCTCAGGGCCTGTTTGGCCTGGCCGATGGTGTAGGTTCCGAAATGGAAGATCGACGCGGCGAGCACGGCGGTGGCGTGGCCCTCGCGGATGCCCTCCACCAGATGGTCGAGCGTGCCGACGCCGCCGGACGCGATGACCGGAATTTTCAGGCTGTCGGCCACCTTGCGGGTCAGCCCCAGGTCAAAGCCGCTCTTGGTGCCGTCGCGGTCCATCGAGGTCAGCAGGATTTCCCCCGCCCCCAGCGATTCCATCCGCTTGGCCCAGTCGACGGCGTCGATGCCGGTGGCGTTGCGCCCGCCATGGGTGAACACCTCCCACTTGCCGGGGCCGACATTCTTGGCGTCGATGGCGACGACGATGCATTGCGCGCCGAACTTCTCGGCGGCTTCCTGGACGAATTCGGGGCGATGGATGGCGGCGGTGTTGATCGACACCTTGTCCGCCCCGGCCAGCAGCAGCTTGCGGATGTCCTCGACCACGCGGACGCCGCCGCCGACGGTCAGCGGCATGAAGACCTGTTCGGCGGTGCGGCGCACCACGTCATAGATGGTGTCGCGGTTTTCGTGGCTGGCGGTGATGTCGAGGAAGGTCAGCTCGTCGGCCCCCTCGCGGTCATAAACGCGGGCCTGTTCGACCGGATCGCCAGCGTCCACCAGATCGACGAAATTGACCCCCTTGACGACCCGTCCGTCCTTGACGTCCAGGCAGGGGATGACGCGCATCTTCAGCATCAGTCGGCGTCCTCGACGGCGGGGGCGGACAGGAGGGCGAGCGCCTCTTTCGGGTCGATGCGCCCGTCATAGAGCGCGCGGCCGCAGATGACGCCCTCGATGCCGGTGTCCTCCTCGGCTTTCAGCGCGATCAAATCCTCCATCGACGACACGCCGCCGGACGCGATGACCGGCGTGGTCAGATGGAAAGCGAGGTCGGAGGTCGATTCGACGTTCACCCCGCCCATCGCGCCGTCGCGGTTGATGTCGGTGTAGATGATGGCGGCCACGCCGCAATCCTCGAACTTCAGGGCCAGATCCAGCGCCTTGATGTCCGACGTTTCGGCCCAGCCCGCCACCGCGACATACCCCTCGCGCGCGTCGATGCCGACGGCGACCTTGCCGGGGAATTCGCGGCAAGCCGCCTTGACCAGTTCGGGATCGCGCAGGGCGACGGTGCCGAGAATGACGCGGCTCACGCCCTTTTCCAGCCACATCCCGATGGTCTTCAGATCGCGGATGCCGCCGCCCAACTGGACGGGGATGGTCACGGCCTTCAGGATGCTTTCGACCGCCGCGCCATTGACCGGCTTGCCTTCAAAGGCGCCGTTCAAATCGACCAGATGCAGCCACTCGAACCCCTGGCTTTGAAACAGGCGGGCCTGATCGCCCGGATCGGTGTTGAAAACCGTGGCCTGGCTCATCTCGCCGCGCAGCAGGCGGACGCAGGCGCCGTCTTTGAGGTCGATGGCGGGGTAGACGATCATGGCGGCGTTCCGTCTTGTGGCGTGGTGGGTCCGAGGTCTTTGGAATAGAAATGTCCGGCAAGCCGGTCGCCCTTGACCAGCGCGTAAAAGGGATGGGTGCCCCAACGCTTGAAGCCGAGCGTCTCGTACAGCGCGATCGCCGCCGTTTGGGTTTCGCGGACGTCGAGATTCAGCACGCGGAATCCGGCGGCGCGCGCCTCCTCCTCCACCGCTTGCGTCAAGCGACGGGCCAAACCGTGGCTGCGCGCCCAAGGCGCGACGAAGGCGGTGGTCAATGACGCGGCGTGAGCCTGCGCCTCGTTGTTGCGCGGCGGCTTGACCAGTTGGGCCGACCCGGCGATGACGCCGTCCAGCCGGGCGACGAACAGAATCCGTTCGGGCACCACCAGGACGCCCTTCCAATAGCGTTCCATGACGTCGCGCGACGGTGGATCGACCCAGCCGAAACCACCGCCGACCTTGATCGCGTCGTCGGCGGCGTCGCACAAATCATGCAGGTCGCCGTTTTTCAGCGCGTCCACCCGCTCGATGGCGATGTGCGCCATCGATCAGGCTTTCCAACGCAGGAAATTGGCGATCAGGGCGAGGCCGGTCGCCTGGCTCTTTTCCGGGTGGAACTGGGTGCCGACCATGTTGTCGCGCCCGATGACCGCCGCGAACGGCCCGCCATATTCGACCGAGGCGATCAGCGTGTCGGGGTCGTCCAGTTTGAACTGGTAGGAATGGACGAAATAGGCGTGCGCGCCCTCCGGCAACCCGGCCAGCACCGGATGGGGGCGCTGGATGTTCAGCTCGTTCCAACCCATGTGCGGAATCTTCAGCGATGGATCGGATGGCTGAAGCTTCACCACCTCGCCCTTGATCCAACCCAAACCCTCGGTCACGCCGAACTCGCGGCCCCGTTCGGCCATCAACTGCATGCCGACGCAGATGCCCAGAAAGGGGCGGGCGCGGCGGTGAACCACCTCGTCCAACGCCTCCAACATGCCGGGGACGTTCGACAGACCACGCTTGCAGTCGGCGAAGGCGCCGACGCCCGGCAAAACAACCCGGTCGGCGTGGCGCACCGCGTCGGCGTCCGACGTCACGAGAATGGTGGTGGAGGCTTCGGCCTCACCGGCGGCGCGCTCGATCGCCTTGGCGGCGGAGCGCAGGTTGCCAGAGCCGTAATCGATCAGCGCGACCGTTTCCATGAACGTCTCAAACCCCAATCAGAAGGAAAAGGCCCCTTGGCTTACAAAGAGCCGCCCAAGGTGCCCTTGGTCGATGGCACGGCGTCGCGCTTGCGCGGGTCGATCTCCACCCCAGCGCGCAGGGCGCGGGCGAGCGCCTTGTAGCAGCTTTCGATGATGTGGTGGTTGTTCTCGCCATACAGGGTTTCGACGTGCAGCGTCACCCCGGCGGCCATGGCGAAGGCCTGGAACCATTCCTTGAACAGTTCCGTGTCGAAATCGCCCAGCTTGTCGCGGGTGAAGGCGACCTTCCAGATCAGATAGGGGCGGTTGGAGAAATCCAACGCCACGCGGGTCAACGTCTCGTCCATCGGGACATAGGCGTGGCCATAGCGCTGGATGCCCTTGCGGTCGCCCAACGCCTTCGCCACCGCCATGCCGATGGCGATGCCGCTGTCTTCGGTGGTGTGGTGGGCGTCGATGTGCAGGTCGCCGTCGGCGTGGACCGTCAGGTCCATCAGGCTGTGGCGCGACAACTGCTCCAGCATGTGATCGAGAAAACCGATGCCGGTTTTGACGTCATACACGCCGGTTCCATCCAGATTCACCGCAACCCGGATCCGGGTTTCGGTCGTGTTCCGCTCGATCGAGGCGCGGCGGACGCCATTGGCAAGGCTCTGGTCCATGCTGATTTTGTAGCAGGAAGCGGGCAGGGGCGCCAGCGGCGGCGCGCTGGACCGCCCGCTTGTTGTTGTCGGACGCGCGTGTGTGAATTACTGTTGAACACACGTATTGCGAGCATAACCCGATATGTCGATCCAGCCGCGACCATCGCATCGCTTTTACCCCGTCATTCTCCTGGCGATGGCCGCCGCTTTGCCGTTGACGGGCTGTTTGACCGCGACGACCCAGCCACGCCCCGACCCCGCCGCGCGCGTCGCGCCGGGAACCACGGAGCCGCTGCGCTTTGGCGGGTTGTCCATCGACGGGATGCGGCGGGGGATGGAGATTGGGCGCTATGTGTGGGACCTGGATTGCGCCCCGCCCTATGACCCGGTGTTCTGGACCAGCGGCGTGGGCATGCGGCGCGGCTCCACCATCGACGCGCGCTTTGCCGAGGTGATGGCCGACACCGGTTTTGACGTGATCGGGCGCCAAGGCGGGCCGGACGCGGCAAGCGCCAGCGACAGCCGGGCGCGCTTCACCGTGCAGGGCGAGCTGCGCGACGTGCGGCTGGAGCTGTGCCACCGCAACAACTGGCTGACCGGGGCCAACAAGGGCGTGTCGGGAACCGGCAGCTTGCGGGTGGATTGGACGGTCTATGACGCGCGCGGCGGTCGGCTGGTTCACCGCCTCGCCACCAGCGGGGTCAGCCGCCAGGACAGCGGCGTTCCCCAGGGGGACATTCTGCTGATCGAGGAAGCCTTCGCGGCGGCGGCGGATCGTCTGGCGGCCGACCCTGGATTCCGCGCGGCGCTGCGTCGCGGCGGCCCGCCGGTTTCCTCAGGCGGCGGCGGATCGGCGGTGGCGGCGGGGGAGACGGTCGGGCGCGGTCTTGCGGATCCCGGCTTGGAATCTCCGCCGGGCCGCCCAGCGTCCACGCTGACCATGCTTACACCGGCGGCGGAGCCGGGCGGTTCGGACAGGACGGACGCGCGGCTTGGCGCGGCCCGGATCCGGGCCGGATCCGGCCATGGCCTTGTGATCGGCGCGGTGTCTCGGGATGGTGATTGGCACTCCGTGTTGCTGGCGCCGCAAATCAGCCCCGGCCACAGCGTCATGGTTCACCCGGCGCGTGGGGTGGAGTTGACCGGCAGCGTGGAGGATTGGGACGCGGTCAGCGGTTTCGCCCTGGTCCGTGTCCCGGCGCGGCTGACCGCCGTTCCGGTGCGAAGCGCGCCGCTGCGGGTCAGCGATCCAGTCCGCGCCGTGTTGGCGCGGCAGGGCGGCGCGGATGGACAGCGGGAGGCCAAGGGCATCGTTGGCGGTCTGCCGCTCGATCCTCAGCGGGGGGTCGTGGTGATTCAGGCGGATCTGGGGTTGGCCGATCCGTCGGGGGGACGCGTTGAGGCGGGCGACGCCCTGTTGGACGGCGACGGCGCGTTGGTTGGCGTGGCGTTGGGGCCGTCCGGCATGGCGACGACGGCGCCGCCGGGTTTGACGGCTTTTTTGCCGGTCAGCGAAATCCTGTCACGTCTTGGGGTGGATCTGAAGCAGGAGGGGCGGCAGGAGGGGGCGGCGCCGGTCAGCCGGAATGATCGGGACCGCTCCCCGGACCACGACGCGGAGCTTGACGGGAACGGCGACCCTCCCACATAGACCGCAGGCCCGCGCGCGTGTCATCCTGAATGGTCGCCGCCGTGGGTTTGGCGTGTCCTTTTCACAAGCGCGGTTGTCCATGTCTTCTCAAGCGTCCAACCCCCATGACCCGATCCAGTGGCACGGCACGACGATTTTGTCGGTGCGCAAGAATGGGCAGGTGGTCATCGCCGGCGACGGTCAGGTGTCGGTCGGTCCGACGGTCATGAAGTCGAACGCGCGCAAGGTGCGCTGGTTGGCGGGCGGCAGCGTCATGGCCGGATTCGCCGGGGCGACCGCCGACGCCATGACCCTGTTCGAGCGGCTGGAAGGCAAGCTGGAGCAGCATCCTGGCCAACTGACCCGCGCCTGCGTGGAGATGGCCAAGGATTGGCGCACCGACCGCTATCTGCGCCGGTTGGAGGCGATGATGGCGGTCGCCGACAAAAACGTCAGTCTGGTGCTGACCGGCAACGGCGACGTGCTGGAACCGGAAGACGGCTTGATCGGCATCGGGTCGGGCGGCTCCTACGCCCTGTCGGCGGCGCGCGCGCTGATCGACCTGGACGGCTTCGACGCCGAGGCGGTGGCCCGCAAGGCGATGAAGATCGCCGCCGGAATCTGCGTCTACACCAACGAAAACGTCACGCTCGAAAAGCTCTGATCGGGGAATCCGCCATGACCGCCGCCTTCAGCCCCCGCGAGATCGTCTCGGAACTCGACCGCTACATCATCGGCCAGAACGACGCCAAGCGCGCCGTCGCCATCGCGCTGCGCAACCGCTGGCGCCGCCAGCAACTGCCCGAGGCGCTGCGCGACGAGGTGCAGCCGAAAAACATCCTGATGATCGGCCCGACCGGCGTCGGCAAGACCGAAATCGCCCGCCGTCTGGCCAGGCTGGCGCAGGCCCCCTTCCTGAAGGTCGAGGCGACCAAATTCACCGAAGTCGGCTATGTCGGGCGCGACGTCGAGCAGATCATCCGCGATCTGGTCGAATCCGCCATCGTCATGACCCGCGACAAGCTGCGCAAAGAGGTGGAGGCCAAGGCCGAATTGCGCGCGGAGGAGCGCGTGCTCGACGCGCTGTGCGGCGACAGCGCCAGCGCCGAGACGCGGGCCAAATTCCGCAAGATGCTGCGCGAAGGGACGCTGAACGACAAGGAGATCGAGATTCAGGTCGCCGAGACCGGATCCGGCGGCGCCCTGCCGACCTTTGACATTCCTGGCGTGCCGGGCGGCCAGATGGGCATGCTGAATCTCAACGACATGTTCGGCAAGATGATGGGCGGGCGGACCAAGCCGCGCCGCCTGACCGTCGCCGACAGCCACGCCGTGCTGATGGCCGAGGAATCCGACAAGCTGCTGGACCAGGATAAGGTCATCGCCGAGGCGATTCGCGCGGTGGAGCAGAACGGCATCGTTTTCCTTGATGAAATCGACAAGATCACCGCCCGGTCGGACGCGCGCGGCGGGGCCGACGTCAGCCGCGAAGGCGTGCAGCGCGACCTGCTGCCGCTGATCGAGGGCACCACCGTGTCCACCAAGCATGGCGCGGTGAAGACCGACCACATCCTGTTCATCGCGTCGGGGGCCTTCCACATCGCCAAGCCGTCGGACCTGCTGCCCGAACTGCAAGGCCGCCTGCCGATCCGCGTCGAGCTGAAGGCGCTGGGGCAGGAGGATTTCAAACGCATCCTGACCGAACCGGAAGCCAGCCTGATCCGCCAGTACAAGGCGCTGCTGAAAACCGAAGAGGTGGATCTGGTCTTCACCGACGACAGCATCGACGAACTTGCCCGGCTGGCGACCGAGATCAACGCGTCGGTCGAAAACATCGGCGCCCGCCGTCTGCACACCGTGCTGGAACGTCTGTTGGAAGAGGTCAGCTTCACCGCCAGCGACAAGAGCGGCGAAACCATCACGATTGATGGCGCCTATGTCCGCGACCGCGTGGCCGCCTTGGCCAAGAACGCGGATTTGTCAAAGTTCATTTTGTAAGGGCGGTTTTCTGGAGCGAAGGCCCCATTTTCCAGGTGGAGGAGGGGGCTTTCGCTCAGTAATCGGGCCAACTGGCTTGCGAAAACACCCCGCCATCGACCCACAGGGTTTGACCGGTGACGAAGGACGAATCCGGACCGGTCAGGAACATCACCGGGCCGACGATGTCGTCGGGCGTTCCCACCCGGCGCAGGGGCGTGAGACGCGCCCATTTGTCGGCGTAGCCCGCCGCTTCGCCGTTGGTGCGTTCGGTGGCGATGGCCCCCGGAGCCACGCAATTGACCCGGATTCCATGCGGACCCAATTCGACCGCCGCCGCCTTGGTGAATTGCTCGACCCCGCCCTTGGACGCCGTGTAGTCCACCAGCTTCGGGAAGGCCAGCTTGTTGCAGCCGGATCCGATGTTGACGATGGATCCCGGCTTGCCCGCGTCGATCATCAGACGGGCGGCGGCCTTGGTGTTCAGGAAGCAGCCCTTCAGGTTGGTGCGGATCACCCGGTCCCAGGACTCCTCGTCCAGGTCCAACAGGCCCGCCCAGGTCTGCACCCCGGCGTTGTTGATGAGCACGTCGGGCGCGGTCCCGAACCAGTCGGCGGCCTCCTGGTAAAAGCGCTCCACCTCCGGGCCGACGCCGACGTCGCAGGCAAAGCCGCGCGCGGTTCCGCCAAGACGTTCGGCCTCTGACGCCAAGCTGTCGGCGGAATCCGTCAGGGACCGGTCGCTGAACGCGACGGCGCAGCCAGCCTCAGCGAAGGCGAGGACCAGCCGCCGCCCGATGCCGGAGCATCCCCCGGTCACAACGGCGCATCGGGTCATGGTGGCGCTTCTCCATCGGTTCGGTCTGGTTGGAACCGCCTTTGCGGTTCAAGGCTCCGTCGTCGAGGCGATGACGATGGCGGCGAGTCCGGCGTGGGTCAACCGCCATTCCAAACCGACGCCGAACCGTCACCGCCGCCGGATCGCCGACCGTCGGCTGCCCACGCCTTTGCTGGGCGGCACGGCGTCGAGGATCGTCAACAGGCGGTCGAGCGTGTCCTCGTCCAGATCGCCGATGCGCTCCGACAGGCGGTTCGCCAGCTCCGTCGCCCGCGCGTTGAGGCCGGAGGTGTCGACGGTGACGCGCGGGTGGGACAGATCCGCCAGCCGCTCCAGCGCCTCCGCCTCGTCCCAGATGATGCCGAAATAGGCGCAGATCTGGCGGACCAGTTGGGGGGAGGGCTGGCCGCGTTTGCCATGCTCCAACGCCGACAGATAGGCGGACGAGATCGACAGGTCGGTCGCCATCTGCTTCAGCGTCACGCCTTTGGCGTCGCGCAGCGAACGGACCCGTTCGCCGAACGGAGTCATCGGGGGTTTCCCAAAGGGGCAAGGACGGGTTTAGTCCTTACGGTCACGCCGCCTTTTTATCAAGACATACAAGGCGCCGTCGCCGCCGTCCTTGGGTTGGGCGGGTTGAATGGCGACGATCATCGGGCGCAGGGCCGGGTCGCCCAACCAACGCGGCACGGCTTGACGCAACACGCCCAATCCGCCCCCCAATCCGCTTTTGTCGCTGCCCTTGCCGGTGATGACCAGCACGCAGCGCCGCCCGTCGTTCCAGGCGTGATGAACGAATCCGGCGAGCGCCAGGTGGGCTTGCGCCTGGGTCATGCCGTGCAGGTCGATCCGCCCCTCGATCACCAATTGACCCTTGCGGAAACGGTCGCTGGTGCGGCGGTCGATGTTGGCGGTCGATCCCGGCGTCAGCGGGGCCAGGCTGCGCCCTGGTCGGGCGGCGGCGGCGCGCGGCTGGGCGGTGGGGGGCGGAGCGAGGCGGGTCGCCACCGGCTCCTCCAACGCGGGCGGCGGCGGTTCCGGTTCGGGGTCGAGCGCCCGGCCCGGCATGGGATCGGCGTCGCGCATGGCGATCCGCCACAAATGCCGCTCCTCAGGCGTGGGCAGGCGTCGGCGGGTCATCGGCGCGAATCTTCTTCGGTCTGGTGGAGCGGTTGGCTCGGAGATTGGGGGGATAAATCCCGACGGCGCTCCGCTGTCAATCGCCGTCGCCGCAAGGCTCCCGTCTTCAGCGCGCCGATCACGGGCCGGATCCGGTCAGCGGCCCAGTGAGCGGCCCGGCTAGCGGCCCGGCCAGCGGATAGTCGCTCAACGCCTCATACACCGACCCGCCGTTGCCGAGATGGCTGCGGTAGAGGGTGACGCGATCAACCGTCATCGGCGCGGCGCGGAACAGCCCGTTGTCGGTCAGGAAGCGGCCCAACCGATCCGGCGGCGGGTCGCGCAGCCGGGCCAGCGTGACGTGGGGGGAGAATTTCCGCTCCTCGGCGGGCAGGCCGCAGCGGACCATCGCCGATTCCACCTTGGCCTGAAGATGGTTCAGCGCCTCGTTCCGCTCCACCCCGGCCCACAGGATGCGGGCGCGCCGCGCGGAACCAAAGACGCCGACCCCTTCCAACGTCAGGGCGAAGGACGGCGCGCGCAGCGCCGTCAACGCCGCGTCGATGTCGATGGCTTGATCCTCATGGACGTCGCCGATGAAGCGCAGGGTCAGATGCAAACTTTCCGGCTCCATCCAGCGCGCGCCCGGCACCCCGCCGGACAATCCGGCGAGGCGCTGGCGAACCGCGTCCGCGATGGTGATGGCGACGAAGAGACGGATCATCGGGGCCGGGTCCGCGTCTGGGTTCGGGGCAGGGGGCTTAGGGGCAGGGGAATTAAGGACAAGGGTCGGGAAGGCGGTTGTGGACGGCGTCGATCTCGGCCAGCACCTCGTCCGACAGGGCGACGTCGATGGCCTCGATGTTGGAGATCAGCGTCTCCATCGTCGTCGCCCCGATCAGGGAGGAGGCGACGAAGGGTTGATGGAGCGTGAAGGCGATGGCCATTTGCGACGGCGACAGGCCATGACGCTGGGCGATGTCCAGGTAAGCCTCCGTCGCCGCGTCGGCGTTGATTGTGGCGTAGCGCGAGGCGCGGTGATCCAGCGCGCGGCGCGAACCGGGCGGCACGGCGCCGTTCAGGTATTTGCCGGTCAGGGTGGCGGCCCCCAGCGGCGAATAGGCCAGCAACCCGACCTCCTCGCGCAGGGAAACCTCCGACAGCCCCTGTTCATAGGTCCGGTTCAGCAGATTGTAGGCGTTCTGAACCGAGACGACGCGCGGCAGCCCGACCGTCTCGGCGGCGCGCAGGAAGCGCATGACGCCCCACGGGGTTTCGTTCGACAAGCCGACATGGCGGATCTTGCCCGCCGTCACCAGATCGGCGAAGGCCGCCAACGTCTCTTCAATCGGCACGCCGTCCTTTTCCGGCGTGTGGCTGTAGAGCCGGGCGCCGAAACGCGCGGTGGCGCGGTCGGGCCAATGGAGTTGGTAAAGGTCGATGTAGTCGGTCTTCAACCGCGACAGGCTGGCCTCGACCGCCGCGAACAGGTTGGCGCGGTCGGGCCGGGATTTGCCGTCGCGCACCCAGGCGAACCCGCCGCCGCCGCCGATGGCCTTGGTCGCCAGGATGACCTTGTCGCGCTGGCCGCGCGACTGGAACCAGGAGCCGATGATCGCCTCGGTCTTGCCATAGCTGCTGGCGGTCGGCGGGATGGCGTACATTTCCGCCGTGTCCCAAAAATTGACGCCCCGCTCCAACGCGGCGTCCATCTGGGCGTGGCCTTCGGCCTCGCTGTTTTGGGCGCCCCAGGTCATGGTGCCAAGGCCGATGGCGCTGACCGACAGGCCGCTGCGGCCAAGGGAACGATACTGCATCCGAAACAATCCTTACAGGAAAATGGTCAATACGCCTGTGTAACCATAAAGGCGGTTGTGGGATATCTCGCCGGACGCATAGAATCCGACCAGCGGCACGTCGCCGAAGGCTTCGCGGATCATCGCCAATTCGGCGTTGGGGTCGCCGAACAGGCTGGGGCCACGGGCGATGCAACTGACATAGACGGCGCCCTTGGGCGGCGACGTCACCCGCTTTTTCAGCGTGGCGAGAGTCCGGCGCATGTCGGCGGCGGCGTTGTCGCCGTCGCGGCGGGTGAACAGGATGCTTTGCCCGGTCGTCACCGGCTCGGCGATGGACAGCCACCCGGCGCGCGGGTCGATGGCGACAAGGTCGCGCACCAGATAATCCTGAGTGTCCGACCCGGCGATGGGCAGCCCGGCGCAGATCAGCCCGGCGACGCGGCGCAGATCGTTGGCCAGATCCGGGCCGATGTCCTCCTTGAAGACCTCCAACGCCGGGCGTCCGTCGATCTCCAGGATCACATTGTCGTCGCTGGCGGTGATGGTCCGCTTCGGCCCGATCGGCAGGCAGCCTTGCGTCTTGGCGGTCGCCACGGCGACCGACGGGGCGAACAGCACGCCGGACAGGCCGCCGTCGGCCACGGCGCCGCCGCTGTTGTCGCCCGTCAGGGTGAATTGCGGAAACTCCGCCCGCGACGCGCTGGTTCCGCCGACCAGAAAGGCGCTGGCGCTGTCCGACAGGTTGGCGACCAGACTGGCGAGCTGTTGGCAACGCGGGTCGGCGTGGACCAGGGCGAGCGCCGCGCCATGCTTGTCCAGCCAACCGCCCGCCGCGCGGCGCAGCGGGTCGAGGTCGGTGGTCAGCATCGGGAACAGGCGAAAGCTGTCCTCGGGCAGACGGACGGTCATCACCGCCATCGCCGGTTCGTCGAACAACACGCCGTCGGTGCTGACGACGCCGATGCCGACGGTGCCGACCCAATCCTGCACGCCGGTGACGCCGCGCAGCAGGGTGACGATGCTGGTCGCGTGTTCGGCCAGCCCGTCGGTGATGTAAAGCAGGCCCAGATTGCAGCCCGCCACCGGCCCCAGCCGGTCGAGGCAGGCTTTCGTCGTCAGCCCCCAATCGGCGCCGGTGGCGCTGGCGGCGTGAAAGGGCTGGTCGGGCGGGGCGGAGGCGGTTCTCATTGGGGCGTCAGCCTCCGGTTTTGGGCAGGGAATCCAGCAGGCGGGCGACGGCGGGCAGCATCCGCTCGACGATCACCGCCACGCCTTGGGCGTTGGGGTGCAGCCCGTCGGCTTGAAGCAAGCCCCGATCCGTCGCCACCCCGTCGAGGAAAAAGGGGTAGAGCGGCACATTGTGGCGGGCCGCCAGATCGGGATAGAGCGCGTTGAACGGCTCGGTGTAGGAACGGCCAAGGCTGGGGCTGGCCAGCATGCCGAGCAGCAGGACGGGGATGTTCCGCTCTCCCAGACGGGTCAGGATGGCGTCCAAATTGGTCTTCGCCGCGCCCGGATCAAGGCCGCGCAGCATGTCGTTGCCCCCAAACCCGACCAGGGCCGCGTCGGGCGGATCGGCCAAGGCCCAATCCAGCCGGGCCAAACCGCCCGCCGTGGTGTCGCCGGACACCCCGGCGTTGACGATGGTGACGGCGTAGCCCTTGGCGATCAGCGCCCGTTGCAACTGGCTGGTGAAGCCCTGCGCCTCGGGCAATCCGTAACCGGCGGTCAGGCTGTCGCCGAAGGCCAGCAGCTTGACCGGCGAGGCGGCGGAGGCGGGCGCGGCAAAAGCGGGCGCGGGCGGGGTCACGACGCCGACGCCCAGCAGCAGGGCGGCGGCGGCGACCAGCGCGCGCCCGTTGAAAGCGCGGCGGTCCATGCCATATGGCGAACGTCCTTTCCGCATGATCGAGAGACGCATGTCCAGGGTTCACTCCAACGCAACGCCGTCCGACACCATCGTCGATCTTGACGACGTCCATCTGAGATTGGACAGCGGGGCCGGACCCGTCAACATCCTGCGGGGCGTCAATCTTCACGTCGAGCGCGGCGAGCGGGTCGGCGTCGTCGGTCCCAGCGGTTCGGGAAAATCCACCATGATGATGGTGATGGCGGGGCTGGAGCGCGCCAGTTCGGGCCGGATCCGGGTGGCCGGGCAGGATCTGGCCCGGCTGAACGAAGACGGTCTGGCGCGCTTCCGCCGCGACCATGTCGGCATCGTCTTTCAGGCGTTCCATCTGGTGCCGACGATGACGGCGTTGGAAAATGTGGCGATCCCGCTGGAGTTCGCCGGGGTCCGCGACGCCTTCGCGCGGGCGCAGACCGGGTTGGAGTCGGTCGGGCTGGGCCACCGCGTCCACCATTATCCGGGGCAATTGTCGGGCGGCGAGCAGCAGCGCACGGCGCTGGCCCGCGCCTTCGTCACCGAACCGTCGCTGTTGCTGGCCGACGAGCCGACGGGGAATCTCGACATCGACACCGGCGCGACCATCGTCAAACTGCTGTTCGATCTGGCCGAGCGGCGCGGCACGACGCTGGTGCTCATCACCCACGATCCGGCGCTGGCGGCGCGCTGCGACCGCACGGTGCGGCTGGCCGACGGGCGGATCGCCGACGACGGTTTGGCCAGCCGCCGGGCGCGGCCCGCGCTGGTCGGGGAGTAAGGGCGATGAGCGGAGACGCGACGCCCTCGCCCTTTTTCACCTTGCGGCTCGCCCTGCGCTTGGCCCGTCGCGAGCTGCGCGGCGGCTTGAAGGGCTTCTGGATTTTTCTGGGCTGCCTGACGCTGGGCGTCGCCGCCATCGCCGCCGTGCAATCGGTGTCGAGCGGCCTGCTCGCCGGGCTGAACCAGGATGGGCAAGCCATTCTCGGCGGCGACGTGGCGATCCGCCAGCTTTACACCCCGCCGACCGCCGAACAGACGGCCTTCCTGACCGGGGCCGGGCGCGTGTCCACCGCCGCCGAAATGCGCGGCATGGCGCGGGCGCTGGACGAGGGCAAGGCGTCGCTGGTCGAGTTGAAGGCGGTTGACGATCTTTACCCGCTCTATGGCGCCTTGAGCTTGCGCGACGGCGTCGATCTGAAAAGCGCGCTGGCCCGCCGCGACGGCCAATGGGGCGCGGTGGTCGAAGCCAGCCTGATGGACCGGCTGGGCGTGGCGCTGGGCGATCCGATCCGGGTCGGCGACAGCGTCTATCGGGTGGCGGGCGTTCTGGACCGCGAACCGGACCGCGCCTCGTCCAACGCCTTTTCCCTGGGGCCGCGCCTGATGGTCGCCTTGCCGTCGCTGGAGGCGACCGGGCTGTTGCAACCGGGCAGCCTGACCTGGTGGAGCGCCAAGATCGCCCTGCCGCCGGGGACCGACGCGCGGGCCTGGCAAAAAGAGGTGAAGGCCCGCTTCCCGACCGCGCCCTGGACGATGCGCGACGTCGCCAACGCTTCGCCGCAGGTCGAACGCTTCATCGAGCGGATGACGCTGTTTTTGACGCTGGTCGGTTTGACCGCGCTGCTGGTCGGCGGCGTCGGGGTCGGCAACGCGGTGCGCAGCCATCTCGATTCCCGCGCCCGCAGCATCGCCACGTTGAAATGCGTCGGCGCGCCGGGCGCGTTGGTGTTTCAGCTCTATCTGGCGCAAATTCTGGCGTTGGCGCTGCTGGGCATACTCGCCGGGCTGGTCTTGGGGGCGGTCGCCCCCTTGGCGCTGGGCCGTGTGCTGGAGGGGGTGTTGCCGGTGTCGGCCCACATCGGGGTCTATCCCGGCGCGCTGGCGTTGGCGGCGCTCTATGGGCTGCTGACGGCCCTGACCTTTTCCCTGTGGCCGCTGGGCCGGGCGCGCGAGGTTCCGGCGGGCGCGCTGTTCCGCGACGTGATCGCCCCGGCGCAGGGCCGCCCGCGCGCGCCCTATCGGATCGCCCTGGCGCTGGCGGCGCTGGCGCTGGCCGGTTTGGCGGTGGCGACGGCGGACAACAAGCTGTTCGCCCTGTGGTTCGTCGGCGGCTCCATCGCCACCTTTGCGACCTTTCGCGGGGCGGCGGCGCTCATCACGCTGGCGGCGGCGCGGGTCGGGCGCGTGCGTCATCCGGGCTTGCGGCTGGCGCTGGCCAATCTGCACCGACCCGGCAACCCGACGGCGGCGGTGGTGCTGTCGCTGGGGCTGGGTCTGACCGTGCTGGTGGCGGTCGCGCAGATCGAGGCGAATTTCTCCCGCCGGGTGTCGGAAACCATCCCGAAGGACGCCCCGGCCTTTTTCTTCGTGGACATCCAGCGCGACCAGTTCGCCGCCCTGCGCGACACCGTGACCGGGGTTCCCGGAACCAGCGCCTTCGAGGCGGTGCCCAGCCTGCGCGGGCGGATCGAGCGGGTGAACGGGGTGGAGGCGGAAAAGGCGCTGGTCAATCCCGAACAGGCCTGGATCCTGGCGGGCGACCGGGGCATCACCTATTCCGCGACCCTGCCGGAGCATTCGCAGATCATCACGGGCGACTGGTGGGCGGCGGATTATCGCGGGCCGCCCCTGCTGTCGATTCACCAGAGCGTCGCCGACGCCTTCAACATCGGGCCTGGGGCCAAGCTGACCGTCAACATTCTGGGGCGCGGAATCGAGGCGACGGTCGCCAGCGTGCGCGCCGCCGAATTCAGCTCCATGGCGATCAACTTCACCATGGTGTTCGCCCCCGGCACGCTGGAAGGCGCGCCGCAAACCTGGATCGCCACCGTCCGCGCCACGCCCGAGGCCGAAGGCGCGGTGCAAAAGGCGGTGCTGGGTCGTTTCCCCAACATCACCCTGGTGCGGGTCAAGGACGCGCTCGACACCGTGGGCGACATGCTGGGTCACATCGGCGCGGCGGTGCGCGTCGTCGCCCTCATCACGCTGGCGGCGGGAACGCTGGTGTTGGCCGGGGCGGTCGCCGCCGGGCATCGCCGCCGGGTCTATGACGCCGTGGTGCTGAAGGTTCTGGGGGCGACGCGGGCCGACGTGCTGCGCGCCTTCCTGCTGGAATACGGCCTGTTGGGGCTGCTGACGGCGATCATCGCCGGGGCGGTCGGCACGCTGACCGCCTGGGCGGTTCTGCGCTTCCTGATGCGGTGGGATTGGGACTTTCAGCCGTCGGCGGTGCTGACGACCGTTCTGCTCAGCACGGCGATCACGCTCGCCTTTGGCTTTTACGGGACATGGCGGGCGCTGGGCCAGCCGTCGGCCCCGCTGCTGCGCAACGAATGACCATGAACGTGCGGTGCGTCCAAAGGAGTTTCACAGACGCCGAATCATGACGTCTTTTTTATCGGACGAATCCTCTTTCGATTCCTATTGAACCGTTGGGAGGACTCGCCAATATGTCAGAGCACCGGGACCACCTACTATGACCGAGGATTGAACCATGGCTGACCCGACCTTTAACCGCTTCGCGACCATGGGCCGCGCGACAGATCGGGGATACTTCGACGAAGGCCTGCGCCAGCACATGCTGCGCGTCTACAATTACATGGGCGCGGGTCTGGTGTTGACCGGCCTGATCGCCGCGTTGGTGTCCACCAACGTCGCCCTGATGGCCGCCATTTTCGGCACGCCCCTGAAATGGGTGGTGATGCTGGCGCCGCTGGCCTTCGTCATGGTGCTGTCGTTCGGCATCAACCGGCTGTCCTTCGCCACCGCTCAGCTCGTCTTCTGGGGCTATTGCGCGTCGATGGGCCTGTCGATGGCCTCCATCTTCATGGTCTTCACCGGCGCCTCCATCGCGCTGACCTTCTTCGTCACCGCCGCGACCTTCCTGTCGATGAGCCTCTACGGCTACACGACCAAGGCCGACCTGACGAAGATGGGGTCGTTCCTGATGATGGGCGTGCTGGGCATCGTGATCGCCGGTCTGGCGAACATCTTCTTCCAGTCGCCGGCCCTGCATTTCGCGATCTCGGCCATCGGCGTGGTGATCTTCACGGGCCTGACCGCCTATGACACCCAGTCGATCAAGGAAAGCTACGCCGAGGGTTACGACCGCGAGAGCAACGGCAAGCTGGCTCTGATGGGCGCGCTGACGCTGTATCTCGACTTCATCAACCTGTTCCAGTTCCTGTTGCAGTTCCTGGGGCAGCGCGACGAGTAACCCGCCGTCTTGGCGCCAAGCCTTCAAACCGCCCGGAAGCGCCCCGCTTCCGGGCGGTTTTCGTTTGCGCCGACTCTAAGATGGGTGAATCAGGCGGGCGGGTTGGTCAGGAAGGGCGTCAGTTCCTGGAAAAAGCGCTGGGCGTTGGCCGGGTCGGACAGGTCCGACAAATGTTGCAGGCCGCAAAAGACCAAGCCGCTGTTCGCCTTGATGAGTTCGACCGATTCCATGAAGCAGGCGGAAATTTGATCCTGCAAGTCGAGCCGCTGCGACAGGACGAAGACGCCGATGCCGCTGTCCTCGCTCATGTTGAAGGTCATTTCGGCGATGCTGTAGGGAAACACCCGGCGGACGTCGCCGGGGCCATAGCTGGCGACATGGGCCTCCCACGGGTTGCCCATGAACTCATCCTGCGGCCAATGGCCGATGGGGATCGACAGCAGGACGGCGTCGCAGCGGTCGAGCAGGGCGAGCACCACCGCCTGGGCCTCGTCCTTGGTCATGTGCTCCAGCATGTCGCCCAGCACGGCCAAACCGCCGGTGGGCAGCCGCCGGTAATCGAAGACGCGGGCGTCGGCGATGTGGACCTCGTCATAGATCTCGGTCAGTCCGAACTCTTTGACATAGGGCGCCCAGATCTCGACGGCGATGAAACGGGCTTGCGGCAGGATCGGGCGCAGAAGCCGCCCGTAGGTTCCCAAACCCGGCCCGACATCCACCAGTTGGGTCAGCGCCTTGCGCGCGTTGAGCCGGTCGGCGGTCAGAACGGCCAGTGATTTGCCGAGAATGCTGCTGAACGGCACAGGTGGAGTCTCCGACGATGGGCGCGCGCGCATCTTAGCATGCGGCGGCAACCATCGTCTCACGCGGTCGCTCAATCGGCGGGTGACGTCTCTTTCGTTTCGACGCCGACCACCCGGTTCTTGCCCGCCTGTTTGGCCTGATACATGCGCTGGTCGGCCAGTTCCACCAGAGCTTCCCAATCGAACAGGCGGTCGGCGCCTTGCTCGGCGAGGCCGACGCTGGCGGTTTGAGGACTGCCGTCGGGGCGCTTGCCGAAACCGGCCAGCCGCATCCGTTCGATGGCGATCATCGCCCCGCTGGCCGACGTGTCCGGCATAATCAGCAGGAACTCTTCGCCGCCCCAGCGCACCAGCGCGTCGGATTCCCGCAGCATGCTGCGGATCGTCGTGGCGGCGTGGCGCAGCACCCGGTCGCCCTCGTCATGGCCGAAGCGGTCGTTGACCGTCTTGAAATCATCAAGATCGACGAAGACGGTGGACAGTGGTTGATGCGAGCGTTGCGCGTTGGCGACCTGGAGCTTCAACAACTCCTCGCCGATGCGGCGGGAAAAGGCGCCGGTCAACACGTCGTGCGCCGCTTGTTCCAACAGCGCGATCATGAAATGCAACTGGCTCATCGCCGCCAGCGTCGCCACCACGGCGATCAGCACGAGCAGCCACAAGGCGCTGAGATAAGACGGGAAGGGCAGCACCAGCGAGCCGTAGAACCCGGCCCCCAGATGCGCCGCCAGCATGGGCGCGGCGAACAAGGCGCCCTCAACGGCGGTCAACGGAAAGACGCTGAGGCCCGCGACCATGACGAAGGGCAGATAGCCATACCCCGCCGTCACGGCGACGCGCAGATCATCCATCCCTTCGTCGTAGAGCAGGGGGTGGGAGATGGTGAAGAACAGGGTGGGGATGGCCAGCAGGGCGCTCAACCGCAGCCAAGCGTTCTGAATGTCCTCGCAGGGGCGGGGATCCAGGGCCAGGGCGAGGAAGGCGGCGCTGGCGGTCAGCCGCAAGGCCATCAACTGCCCCGACAGCGGCCAACGGAAGACGCTGACGTCGATGATGATCCACAGCGGCGTCAGCAGGCCGAAGACCAACGCCACCATGCGGATGCGCGATTGGATCATCGCGGCCCGGCGTCGGCTCAAGATCGGCGTGTGGCGGTCGGGACGGATCAGGTCACGAAGCTGGTCGCCACGAACAAGGTCCGTGAGGAACAATTTACTGAGCATCACGCGGGATTTTCCCAGCAACAGCCGAAGTGAACATGATCTGGGCTGATTACACGGGCATTCAAAGCCCGGCAACGTATTTCGCCAGAATGGACCGGGTGTCGGGCGGTTGCGGCTGCGACAAAGCGCGCCAAAACGAAAAGAAGCGGCTTTCGCCGCTTCTTTCGTCGCAAGGACACAAACTGAACGCGTCAATCTTTCAAGTCAGACCACAGTTCCTTCACCTTGGCGAAGAATCCTTCCGATTGCGGATTCGATCCTTCTTTCCCGCCGCTCTCGAACTCGCGCAGCAATTCCTGCTGGCGCTTGGTCAGATTGACCGGGGTTTCCACCACGGCCTGAATGTACATGTCGCCGCGCTGCGGGCTGCGCAGCACTGACATGCCCTTGCCCTTGATGCGGAACTGGTGGCCGGATTGGGTGCCGGGCGGCACCGTCACCTTGGTGCGGGTGCCGTCGATGGTCGGCACCTCGACCGCGCCGCCCAGGGCCGCCGTGGTCATCGGGATCGGCACCCGGCAATGGATGTTGGCCCCGTCGCGCTGGAAGATCGGGTGCGGCGCGATGGCGAGGAAGATGTAGAGATCCCCCGCCGGCGCCCCGCGCAAGCCCGCCTCGCCCTCGCCCGCCAAGCGGATGCGGGTGCCGTCCTCGACGCCCGCCGGAATGTTGACCTGAAGGGTCTTTTCCTTGCGCAGCCGTCCGGCGCCGCCGCAGGTCTTGCAGGCGTCCTTGATGACCTTGCCGGCGCCGTGGCAGCCGGGGCAGGTGCGTTCGATGGTGAAGAAACCCTGCTGGGCGCGCACCTTGCCGTGGCCCTGGCAGGTCGGGCAGGTGATCGGCTGGGTGCCCGCCGCCGCGCCGTTGCCGTTGCAGCCGTCGCACTGGACCGAGGTCGGGACGCGCACGTTGGTTTGCGTGCCCTTGAACGCCTCTTCCAGGCCGATTTCCAGGTTGTAGCGCAGATCCTGGCCGCGCCCGGCGGACCCGCCGCCGCCGCCCCGACGTCCGCCCATGAATTCGCCGAACATCTCGTCGAAGATGTCGGCGAAACCGCCCGAGCCGCCGAAATCAAAGTTGAAGCCGCCGCCGCCCGCCCCCGGCCCGCCGCGCCCACCGCCATTTTCAAAGGCGGCGTGGCCGAAACGGTCGTAAGCCGCGCGCTTTTGATCGTCCTTCAGGACTTCATAGGCTTCGCTGACTTCCTTGAACTTGTGCTCGGCGTCCTTGTCACCCTGGTTGCGGTCCGGGTGGTACTGCATCGCCATCTTGCGGTAAGCCTTTTTCAGCTCGTCCGCGCTGGCGCCTTTTTCCACACCGAGCAGCTCGTAATAATCCTGTTTCGCCATGGGGGTCCGACCGCCTTCACATCGTTCTGGGTCCGGGTCACGCTGGACCTTGACCCCAGCATACCGAAGGCCCGCCGCCGGTCAAAGGCGGCGGGCCAACGATGCTCGCATCACATTCCGATCAAAAAGAAACGGCTGACTTAGGCCGACTTCTTCTTGTCGTCATGGACCTCTTCAAAGTCGGCGTCAACGACGCCGGCTTCCTTGGGCTGCTGCGGGGCGGCGGCCTCGCCGGCGCCCTCGGCCTGACCGGCCTTGTACATCGCCTCGCCCAGCTTCATCGAGACCTGGGCCAGAGCCTCGGTCTTCGCCTTCACCGTCTCCAGATCCTCGCTGTCCATCACGCCCTTCAGCTCGGCCACGGCGGCTTCGGCGGCGGTCTTGTCGGAGGCGGGGATCTTGTCCGCGTTCTCCTTGATGGTGCGTTCGGTCGTGTGGATCAGCGCGTCGGCGTGGTTGCGGGCGTCCACCAGCTCACGACGCTTCTTGTCGTCGGCGGAGTGGGCTTCGGCGTCCTTCACCATCTTCTGGATGTCGGCGTCCGACAGGCCGCCCGACGCCTGGATGCGGATCTGCTGCTCCTTGCCGGTCGCCTTGTCCTTGGCGGTGACGCTGACGATGCCGTTGGCGTCGATGTCGAAGATCACCTCGATCTGCGGCACGCCGCGCGGGGCGGGCGGGATGCCGACCAGATCGAACTGACCCAGCGGCTTGTTGTCGGCGGCCATCTCGCGCTCGCCCTGGAACACGCGGATCGTCACCGCGTTCTGATTGTCCTCGGCGGTCGAGAAGGTCTGGCCCTTCTTGGTCGGCACGGTGGTGTTGCGGTCGATCAGGCGGGTGAAGACCCCGCCCAGCGTCTCGATGCCCAAGCTGAGCGGGGTGACGTCGAGCAGCAGGACGTCCTTGACCTCGCCCTTCAGCACGCCGCCCTGGATGGCGGCGCCGATGGCGACCACCTCGTCCGGGTTCACGCCACGGTGCGGCTCGCGCCCGAAGAACTGCTTCACCGCGTCGATGACGCGCGGCATGCGGGTCATGCCGCCGACCAGGATCACCTCGTCGATTTCGGCAGCCTTCAGACCAGCGTCTTTCAACGCGGCCTTGCACGGCTCGATCGTGCGCTGGACCAGATCATCGACCAACGCTTCCAGCTTGGCGCGCGTCACCTTGATGTTCAGGTGCTTCGGCCCGGTCTGGTCGGCGGTGATGAAGGGCAGGTTGACTTCGGTCTGCGTGGTCGAGGACAGCTCGATCTTCGCCTTTTCGGCGGCTTCCTTCAGACGTTGAAGGGCGAGCTTGTCCTTGCGCAGGTCGATGCCCTGCTCCTTGTGGAACTCGTCGGCCAGGAACTCGATGATGCGGGCGTCGAAATCCTCGCCGCCCAGGAAGGTGTCGCCGTTGGTGGACTTCACCTCGAACACGCCGTCGCCGATTTCCAGGACGGAGATGTCGAAGGTGCCGCCGCCGAGATCATAGACCGCGACGATGCCGCTGCCCTTCTTCTCCATGCCATAGGCGAGCGCGGCGGCCGTCGGCTCGTTGATGATGCGCAGGACTTCCAGCCCGGCGATCTTGCCCGCGTCCTTGGTCGCCTGGCGCTGGCTGTCGTTGAAATAGGCGGGAACGGTGATGACGGCCTGGCTGACCTTCTCACCCAGATAATTTTCCGCCGTCTCCTTCATCTTGCCCAGAATGAAGGCGCTGATCTGGCTGGGGCTGTATTTCTTGCCATGGGATTCGGTCCAGGCGTCGCCGTTGTCACCGGAGATGATCTTGTAGGGAACCAGACCCTGATCCTTCTTGGTCAGCGGATCGTCGTAGCGACGACCGATCAAACGCTTGATCGCGAAGAGGGTGTTTTCCGGGTTGGTCACGGCCTGACGCTTGGCGGGCTGGCCGACCAGACGCTCGCCGCCCTGGGTGAAGGCGACCATCGACGGCGTCGTGCGCGCGCCTTCCGCGTTTTCGATGACTTTGGCGGTCCCGCCTTCCATCACGGCGACGCAGGAGTTGGTGGTGCCGAGATCGATACCGATGACTTTGCTCATGTTCAGCCTCTTGTGTTCGGCAGATGCGTGGCGGCCCGTCAAGTCCGGCGCCGCCGCGATCCCCTTGGGGTCGGTGGAACGGTTTCGCGTGGATCACTGCTGGGCGAGATATAGGCGGGTGTGTTTCGGGCTGCAACGGTGCGCTGAACAGATCCTGTCGCAAATTCCAGGAAATCCGCCCTGGTGGTGGATTCCATCGTTTTCGATCCGGCCGACCGACCGGAATAGAATACCCGAGTATTCAAGCACAGACGGTTATATACCGGGGTATTCAATGATGATGAGACAAATTGTAGCAGATGTTACAAGTCTTTCATCAAGAACACCAAAAGGCTCAGTCAATCTTAACTTTTCATTAACAAGCATCCGAGTGATTAATAGAAGGAAATCAATTCGGAGTTGTCATTTTTATTGGCGGTTTTGGGATTCTTTGAGTGAACTTGACAAAGGATTGTGCTATCTCCTTTTCATGCACGATGGCGTTGCTGGCCGCCGCCTTGCCAATTGCGCTCCAGTTTGCGCGATTGTGGGGTGTTTGCGATTTGGGATCGCTGGCGGCGTTGCGCTTTAAGGACAGCTCAGCGTAAAGGGGAAGCGCGATGATGGATGAACGACGCGATGTGGCCTTGGCCATCAAGTCTTGCCTGGACAGCCTGATGAGCGACGCCGCGCGCTGCGACTTGGGCGATCTCGCGCATTTCATCAGTCTGGCGGTTTTGGCGGCGGAAGACGCGGTGGCCGCCCATGACCCGCAGGCGGCGCGCCTGAAGGTTCTGATGGCGAACGACGCCGGTCATTGCTGACGGCGCCTCGCCCGGCGACGCGGGAGGTTGCCGGGGATGGTCGCGCCGGTTCAGAGAATCCGCTTCAAAGAACACGGGTCGTTTAGAGAATCCGCGCGGCGCGGATCGCGTCGTCAATTTGGCCAAGCATGGCGGCGCAGGATTCATCCCCATCCAAAATCGCGGGCAGGGCGACGCTGAACATGGCGACGGCGGCGACGCCGTCGCGGTCGGCGCCGATCAGCCACAGATAATGGGTTTCGGCCCGGCCATCCTCGTCGGTCCGCATCATCGCCTGGGCGATCACGCCGCCGTCGGGGCGGGATTCCACCGTGCGGTCGCCCGCCCGTTGATCGTGGGGGCGAACAAAGCGCAAGGCCATTTCCTGCAAGGTTCCGGCGACGCCGCCGGAGTCCGGCTTTGGCGTCACCCGGTCCGTGACCAAGCGCAGCGTGCCGCCAGCGGGCGGCGGCGGGCGGAAGGTGGCGACGGGCTGGCCCTCATGCTCCTCCACCTCGGCGGCCCAGTTGGGGGGCAGGCGGAAACGGACGGTGTCGTTCCAGCCGATCATCCGGCCTTCGGCTTCGCCGTCGCCGTTCGGGATTTGCGCGCCGCTCATCGCATGGTCCTTGGTGTCGTGGTCCTTGGGGGAGCGGCACTGTAGGCGGACCAAGAGCGCGATCCAATCCCTCAAGCGGAATCGCGCGCGAGGGGGCGACGACGGACGGTCGGGCTTGCCGCCGTCCGGCGGGCGGGCCATCCTTGGCCGATGATCGTCTCCGCCAGCTACAAGACCGACATTCCCGCCTTTTACGGTCGTTGGTTTCTCAACCGGCTCGACGCCGGGTTCTGCATGATGGTCAATCCCTACAGCGGGAAAAGCCTGCGGGTGGATCTGACGCGCCCGGCGGTGGACGGCTTCGTCTTCTGGACCAAGAATCTCGGGCCGTTCCTCGGCGCGCTCGACGAGGTGGCGGAGCGGGGCTTTCCCTTTGTCGTGCAGCACAGCGTCACCGGCTTGCCCGGCGGGTTGGAGCGCTCGGTGCCGGATTGGCGGGTGACGGTCGGCCATCTGGCGGGGGTGCGCGACCGTTGGGGGCCGCGCGCGGCGGTGTGGCGCTATGACCCCATCATCCTCACCGACGCCACGCCCGCGTCCTGGCACCGGGCGACCTTCGCGGCGCTGGCCCAGGCGCTGCGCGGGGTGACGGACGAGGTGACGGCGTCCTTCCTTCAGCCCTACCGCAAGACGGCGCGCAATCTGGCCGCCGCCGGAATTGGCTGGCGCGATCCCGACCGGGAGGAAAAACAGGCGTTGTTGGTCGATCTGGCGGAAATCGCGGCGCAGGAAGGGATGAGCCTGACCCTGTGCGCGCAGCCGGAGTTGGTTGACGCGCCCGGCCTGTCAGCGGCGCGCTGCGTGGACGCCGGGCGTTTGTCGGACGTCGCCGGGCGCCCCCTGGCGGCGCGGGAAAAGGGCAACCGGCCCGGCTGTCTGTGCGCGGAAAGCCGCGACATCGGCGATTACGACAGTTGCCCGCACGGCTGCGTCTATTGCTACGCCGTGGCCGACCGGGCGGCGGCGCGACGGCGCTTCGCCCGGCATGACCCGACGGATGCGTTTCTGGTCCCGCGCCCGGTTACGGGCAGACCTTCTTGACGGTTTCGACCAGCTTTTCCGGGTTGAAGGGCTTGACCAGCCAGCCGGTGGCCCCGGCCTCGCGCCCGGCGGTCTTTTTGGCCGGGTCGGCTTCGGTGGTCAGCAGCAGCACCGGGGTGGCGCGGTTGCTGGCGCTGGCCCGGATGGCCTTGGTCAAGGCCAGACCATCCATGCCGGGCATGTTCAGGTCGGTGATGATGCAGTCGAATTTTTGCCGGTTGACCAGCAGCATCGCCGCGTTGCCGTCCGAGGCTTCGGCCACGGTGTAACCGGCCTTCTGCAAGGTGAAACCGACCATGTCGCGGATGGTCTTGGAATCATCAACGGTCAGAACGCTTTTGGCCATGGGGATCGTTTCCTCGGGATCGGCCCAAAAATCGGGGACTTGGTTGTTGTCCGCCGCTGATCCGGGCCGTTGGTCATGCCGAAGCCCTAGGCAATTTTGTCGGTAGCGTCAACAGGAAGGCGGCGGCGGTCATTTTCCGCCGCCGCCCTGTCACAGGGCGTCGTCGTCACGCCGTGGTGTTGACGTGCTGGCCGCCAGCGTCGTTGGCCCCGGCCTTGGCGACGCCGACCATGGCTTCGCGCAGCAGGCGGCCATGGATGGTGTAGCCGGGCTGGAGCACCTGGACGACGGTGCCCGCCGCCTTGCCGGTGTTCTCGATCTCGAACATCACCTGATGGAAATTCGGGTCGAACATGTCGCCGGTCGGGTCGATGCGCTTGATCCCGGCGCGGTCGAAGGCGGCGAAGAGCTGGCGTTCGGTCGCCTCGACGCCGACGGCCAGGCTTTTCAGCATCTCGTCCTGCTCGCGGCCGTCCGCCGGAACGGCGTCCAGGGCGCGGCGCAGATTGTCGGCCACCGTCACCAGCTCCTTGGCGAAGCTCGACACCGCGTATTTGCTGGCGTCCTCGCGGTCGCGCTGGGCGCGGCGGCGGGTGTTTTCGGTTTCCGCCACGGCGCGCAGAAGCTGATCCTTCAGGCTGGCGACCTCGGCCTCCAGCGTGGCGACGCGATCCTCGGCGGCTTCGGGGGCGGCGGTCTGGTCGATCTCGGCGTCGGCGGGCTTGTTCTGCTCTTCGCTCATGGGATTCTCGGCTTCTTGGTTCGGTCGATTGAGGCGGGTTGCGTGATGCTGGTTGTGGGCCTTGGCCGCTCAGCCGACAAGGCGGCTGATGACCTTGGCGGTATAATCCACCAGCGGGATGATGCGGGCGTAATTGATGCGGGTCGGGCCGATGACGCCGATGGCCCCGATCACCTGTTCGCGGCTGTTTTGGAAGGGCGAGATAATCATGGTGCAACCGCTGTGGTTGAACAGGACATTCTCCGCCCCGATGAAAATCTGCACGCCGTCGCCCTGTCCGGTGGCGTCGAGCATGCGCAGCATGGCTTCCTTGGTCTCCAGCGCCTCGAACAGGGCGCGCACGCGCTCCAGGTCGGACAGGGCGGTGACGTCCTCCAACAGCTTGGACTGGCCGCGCACGATGAGTTGTCCGGCGTTCGACCCGGCGCTGCCCGACCAGGTGGCCAGACCGGCGGCGACGACGCGACGCGACAATTCGTCCAGTTCGGTCTGTTGCTCCTGAATTTCGGTCAGGACGCTCTGGCGGGCCTCGTCCAGCGTGCGGCCGACCAGCCGGGCGCTGAGATAGTTGGACACCAGTTGCAGGGTGGAGGCGGGCAGGCCGAGCGGCACCTCGATGACGCGGTTTTCCACCAGCCCGTCTTCGTTGACCAGCACGACCAGCGCGCGGCCCGGCCCCAGCGAGACGAATTCGATGTGTTTCAGCGGTCGGTCGGTTTTGGGGGCCAGCACCAGCCCGGCGCAGTGCGACAGGCCCGACAGCATGCCGGTGGCCTCCAACAGCACGTCGGACAGGGCGCGGCCCGACACGGCGCATTGCGCCTCGATCGACACCCGTTCGTCTTCGCTCAGCGAGCCGATCTCCAGCAGGCCGTTGACGAACATGCGCAACCCCGCGTCGGTCGGGATGCGGCCCGCCGAGGCGTGCGGGGCGTAAAGCAACCCTTGCTCTTCCAGATCCGCCATGACGTTGCGGATGGTGGCGGGCGACAGGCTCATGCCAAGCCGCCGCGAAATCGTGCGCGACCCCACCGGCTCGCCCGACGCCACATAGGCGTCGACGATCAACCGGAAAATTTCGCGCGACCGCAGGTTCAACTCGGTAATCATGGCCTGGACAGGTTGGACGGCGTTGGGCGAAGGCGTCAACGCCGTCCGAATTTAGGCAGGTCCGACCGCTGAATCAACGTGCGGGGCGCAAGCTTCCTCACGCGTCGGCGACAAAGGCGCTGTATTGGGCGGCGATGGCGGCCACGGCGGCGTCATACAGGCGCTTGCCGTCCTCCGGGCTGGCCAGACCGGGGGCGGAGCCGATGCGCCCGTCGGGGTAGCGGCGGCGGAAATCGCGGGCGTCGTGGAAACCACCGGCGGGGGCCTGTTCCGGCTCCATCGTCGCGCGCTTGATCGCCTCAGGATAGGCGTATTGCGTCAAGGAGACCTCGCTGGGGGTGGCGTGCGAGCCTTCCTTGCCGTGGTAGAACTCGCGCGACAGGCGGCCAATCTCCGGGCTTTCCCACCAATTGACCAGGGCGCAGCGCAGATCCGGGGCGGCGCGGCCCTTCAAGGCGCGCTGTTCGGCGTACACTTCGTAAAAGGCGGCGCGGATCGACGGGATGTTGCCGCCATGGCCGTTGATGAAGAAGAAACGCTCGAAACCATGTTCGGCCAGCGAGCTGACGTAATCGCGGATCACGGCGATCAGGGTGGACGGCTTCAGCGTCATGGAGCCGGGAAATTCCATGTGATGAACCGCCATGCCGACCGGAATCGTCGGACCGACCAAAGCGCCGACAGCGTCGCCGACGCCGCGCGCCAGAACCTCGGCGCAAATGGCGTCGGTGCCGACCAGACCGTTCGGCCCGTGCTGCTCGGTCGAACCGATGGGCATGATGACGCCCTTGGACGTCGTCAGATAGGATTCGACCTCGATCCAGGTGCTCAGATGCAGTTGCACGGTGGTCCCTTCCCGCCGGGGTGATTGGTCCCGCCAGCATAGGACGGCGGGTTTTTCCGACCAACCCCGCTCGGCGTGGGGGGCGCCATGCGGCGGACGCTTACGCCGTATGATGGGCCTTGCGGTGAACGCCGTTCCAGGGCCGCAACGCCAAATCGGCGATCCAGCCCCCGGCCAGCAGGGCGGCGACGAACAGCAGGGCTGACAGGCCGTCGGCGCCCAGCAGAACCAGCGCCGGGCCGGGGCAGATCCCGGCCAGCCCCCAGCCCAGTCCGAACAGGGCGGAGCCGCCGATCAACCGCGCGTCGATCCGCTTGGTGTCGGGCAGGCTGATCGTCTCGCCCAACAGGGCGACCGGCTGGCGGCGGGCGAGGGCGAAGGCGGGGGCGGCCACGGCGATGGCCCCGATCATGACGAAGGCCAGGGTCGGATCCCAAGCCCCGGCGACGTCGAGAAAGGCCAGAACGCGGGCCGGATCGGTCATCCCGGCGACGATCAAGCCGATTCCAAAGAGAAAGCCGAAAAGCCCGGCGGTGAGGCTGCGCATCATCACGCTCCTTACAGAAGATGGCCCTTACAACACATGGCCCTTACAACACATGGCGCATGACGAAGACCGTCGCGGCGGCGACGGCCATGAACACCAGGGTGGCGGTCAGCGAACGCGGCGACAAATTGGCCATGCCGCAGACGCCATGCCCGCTGGTGCAGCCCGACCCGATCCGCGTGCCGACCCCGACGATCAACCCGGCGGCGATCAACAGCGCCGCCGGATGCAGCGCGAAGGCCTCCGGGGTTGGAACCCCCCACAGCCGCGCGGCCAACCCGGCGGCGACCAGGCCGCCGACAAAGGCCCATTGCCAGGGCGCGCCGCCCGGACGGACGGCGCGGGCCAGAATGCCGCTGATTCCGGCGACCCGCCCATTCACCAACAACATTCCCGCCGCCGCCGCGCCAATCAACGCGCCGCCGATCAAAGCCTCAATTGGACCCGCCATCACGTCACCTCGCTTCGTCGCCCTGTGGGGCGCCTCGTCAACGCGCCATCTATTGCATAACCAATCTCTAATGTAATGCGTTTTGTCGAGCGCGCAAGTGACGACCGTTGCGGTCGTCACCACCTGTGGCGTCATGGATTGAACGGAACCTCGCGGATCGGGATTGACCAAAGCGCGATCCTCCCGCCATACACAGGTGTTCCATTTGGCTTTGCAACGAGGCTCCGCCCTTGGTCGCCCGCATCAACACCGTCGCGTTTCAGGGCATCGAGGTGCTGGGCATCGACGTGCAGGTCCAGATGTCGGGCGGCATCGTCGCCTTCACCGTGGTCGGCCTGCCCGACAAGGCGGTGGGGGAAAGCCGGGAACGGGTGCGCGCCTCGCTGCACGCGCTGGGGTTGGCGCTGCCCGCCAAGCGCATCACCGTCAACCTCGCCCCCGCCGACGTGTTGAAGGAGGGCAGCCATTTCGATCTGCCCATCGCGCTGGCGCTGCTGACCGTCATGGGCGTGCTGCCCGACGCCGAAATGGCCCGCTACGTCGCCTTGGGCGAGTTGGCCTTGGACGGCGCGCTCACGCCGGTGGCGGGGGTGCTGCCCGCCGCCATCGACGCGCTGGCCCACGACCGGGGCCTGATCTGCCCGGCGGCCTGCGGCGGCGAAGCGGCCTGGGCCGGGCCGGATCTGGACGTGCTGGCCCCAGCCAATCTTCTGGCGCTCATCAACCATTTCAAGGGCAGCCAAGTGCTGACCCCGCCCAAGCCGCGCCTGCAAGAGGCGGGACCGCCGCCGCTCGACCTGCGCGACGTCAAGGGCAACGAAACCGCCAAACGCGCCTTGGAGGTCGCCGCCGCCGGGTCGCACAACCTGCTGATGATCGGCCCGCCCGGTTCGGGCAAGTCGATGCTGGCCGCCCGCTTGCCCGGCCTGCTGCCGCCGCTCGACCCGGCGGAGGCGCTGGAGGTGTCGATGATCCACAGCGTCGGCGGGTTGCTGGAGGACGGCAAGCTGCTGCGTCAACGCCCCTACCGCGCGCCGCACCAGTCGGCCAGCCTGCCGGCCCTGGTCGGCGGCGGCACGCGGGCCAAGCCGGGGGAAATCTCCTTGGCCCATCAAGGCGTGTTGTTTCTGGACGAGCTGCCGGAGTTCCCCCGCCCGTTGCTGGAGGCGTTGCGCCAGCCGCTGGAAACCGGCAAGGCGGTGGTCAGCCGGGCCAACCACCACGTCACCTACCCGGCGCGGGTCCAGTTGATCGCGGCGATGAATCCCTGCCGTTGCGGTTATCTGGACGACGCCTCGCTCGCCTGCGCCCGCGCGCCGAAATGCGCCGCCGACTACCAGTCAAAGATCAGCGGCCCCTTGTTCGACCGGATTGATTTGCACATCGACGTGCCCGCCGTCAGCCCCGCCGATCTCAGCCTGCCGCCCCCCGCCGAGGGCAGCGCCGAGGTGGCGGTCCGCGTCGCCGTCGCCCGCGCCATCCAGACGGAGCGTTTCGCCGCGCTCGCCGGGTCGGGAAGCGTCGCGGCGGCGCGCACCAACGCCGAGGCCGACGGCGAGTTGCTGGAAAAAATCGCCGCCCCCGACGCCGCCGGGCGCAGCCTGCTGACCGAGGCGGCGGAACGGATGAAGCTGTCGGCGCGCGGCTATCACCGCGTGATGCGGGTGGCGCGCACGCTCGCCGATCTGGACGGGCTGGACGGCGTCCGCCGCCGCCACATCGCCGAGGCGCTCAGCTACCGACGGATTGCGCCGGGGCGGTGACGGCGCCGGTCAGAGTGAATGGATGGCTCGGGCGATGGCCGCTTCGATGGCCTTCCGCGCCTGCGGGCTGTTTTTCCAACAGGAGCTGCCCAGCGCGGCGGCGGCGGCGCTGCACACGGCGGCGGCGTCTTGCCGGGCCAGCGTGGCGAAGCTGTCGATGCCCAGTTGCTCAAGCCGTTCGACGACCTTCGGGCCGACCCCCTTGACCCGCAACAGGCTGTCACGCTCTTCCTGGGAAAACGGCATGGCGGGATCCAGTTACGGCTTGTCGAACTGCGGCGGCTTGGCCGCGCCGGGGCAGGCGTTGGCGGGCAGGGTTTCGCTGTCCAGGAAGGTGACGGCGGCGGTCATCGCGCAATCCTCGTTCGCGGTGACGATGTGTCCGGCGCTGCGGAAGACGAGGTGGCGGCTTTTCGGCAGGGTGGAGGCGGCGCGCTCGCCCCACTCCGGCGGCGTCACCGGGTCATAGGCGCCCGACAGCAGCAGGACCGGCGCCGGGCTGGCGACCGGCAGGCGTTCGGACGGCTCTTGCTGCCCGGCGGGCCATAGGCGACACACCCGTTGGCCCGGATCGTCGGCGACGACGGAGCCATAGGGGGAATAACGGCGGGCGCTTTCCGCCTGCTTGATCGGGTCGGCGGGGTTGACCGTCTCGCGGCATTCGGTGGAAAAGGCCAGACCGTCGGCGATGTCGGGATCGCCCAGCCAACTGGTCGGCGCCCATTCCGCCACCGCGTCGTAGCGGCCACGGGCGGCGCGGTCGAGCATCGCCGGGACGCTGGCCAACGCCTCGCCGGTGGACATGGCTTCCAGACCGGCGGCGATCACCGCCGCGCCGGTCAACCGCAAGGCGCGCCGCGACTCAAACTCGCCAACCACCAGATCGACCGGGTTTTGGTCCAGCCGCTCGACCATGGCGAGGAAGCGTTTTTCCAGATCGGGATAGGCGGCGCGGCAGGCGCGGTTGGCGGCGCAATCGTCAAACAACCGCCGAAAGGCCCGTTGGGCCAGCCACGGCGCTTCCTCTTGCGCGTTCACGTCGGGCGGGTAGACCGAATCCAGCACGGCGCTGCGCACCCGGTTGCCCTGGCGGCGCAGGATCTCCAGCGCCACGCGGGTGCCATAGGACACGGCGAACAGATTGACCCGCTGCGCCCCCAGCGCGGTCGCCACGTCCAGCGCGTCGTCGGCGGCGATGGGGGTGGAGAACAGGGCGCCGCTCAGCCCGGTGGCCTTGAAACGGTTGGCGCAGGTGGTGACGGCGGCGCGTTCCGCCGCCGCCCGCTGTTCGCGGGTGACGGGGTGCGCGCGCGGCGAGGCGCCGACGCTGTCCAGTTCCGGGCAATCGGTGTCGGGTTCGGCCCGGCCCACCCCGCGCGGGTCGAACAGGATGACGTTGCGCGACCGGCGGAAGGGGGCGGACAGCTCCCACCACACCTCCATCCTTTCTTCCGTCGCCTCGCCGACGCCGAAGGGGGAGGCGCCGGGGCCGCCCTCCAGAAACAGGACCGGATCGGCGGCGGGCTGGCGGGCGGTGCTCAACAGCACGGCGACGGGCAGGCGGAAGCTGCCGGACCCGGCGCGGTCGCGCCGCTCCGGCACGGCGACGGCGCCGCACAGCGCGGCCTCGCCGTCCGGCACGGTGAACCAGCAGGGGCCGGGGGTGAAGCGCGGTTCGGCCCGCGACGGCGGCGACCAAACCAACGCGGCCACGCCGACGACGACTCCAAAAGCAGCGGCGACCAAGCGCGCCGTCGGACCCAATCGACCGATTGACGACCGCCGGAGCGGCGCGGAGGTGGCGCGGACAGGCACGGTGACAGGCTCGCTGGCGAGATCAAGGATGGGAACAAGGCCAAAACGGCTTCGGACTGTTTGACCGAGCCGCCGCCGCTTGTCCAGATGTGCCGGGTCGCGGGTGCGCGCGCGGGAAAACGCCGTCACAGCGATGCGAAATTGCCACAGTCGCGCCGCCCGCCACAGGATTGAGGATCGGCGCCGTCGGCTATTCCTGCCAAAGGCGACGGAGAACCCGCAGGGAGCCGCTGGGGCTGTCCCCCAAGGCGCGCGACAGGGCGGCGGGGCTGGCGTAACCGACCTCCGCCGCCACGCGCTTCAGCGGTTGACCGGCGGCGATGCCGGTTCGCGCCAGTTGCAGCCGCCATTCGCGCAGATAATCGCCGGGCGTGGTTCCGACGACGCTGCGGAAGGTTTCGGCGAAGGCGCTGCGCGACATGCCCGCCTCGTCGGCCATCCGCTCCAACGTCCAGGATCCGGCGGGGTTGGCGTGCAGACCGGCCAGAACGCGGGACAGCGCCGGGTGCGCCATTCCGGCCAACAGGCCGACGTCGCTTTCTCCGGTTTCCATCAAGCGGCGCAGCAGGTGGATCAACACCACCTCCGCCAGACGATCCAAGGCCACCTGGCGCCCGCTGCCATGCCCCATCGCTTCGCCGAACAGCAGGCCGAGCGAACCGCTGAGCATGTCCGACGGGTCGAGCGGCAGGGCGATCATTGCGGGCAGGGCGCTTTCCAGCGGGTTGCCCTGCCCGCCCAGATCAATCTCGGCGCAGACCAGATCGGCGCCCTCGTCGCCGACGATGAAGCGGTGATCCTCCGGGCGGGGCAGGAACAGGGCGGTCGGGCTATCCAGCGTCAACCGCGCCGCGCCTGGGCCATGCACCGCCAACTGGCCGGATCGGAACAGATGCAGATGCCCGGCCCCGCCCGCCGGGAAATCGACGCGCTGGCACAGCACCCCGGTGTGGAACACCCGCGCGGTCAAGCGGACCCGGCTGAAGACGGCGGCCAATTGATCGGAGGCGCTGATCGGGGGCGTGGTCATTTGGACGATCTGCAATCTCATCAGGACGATTTGTTTTCAACGGTACGGCACTCTCCGTCCTGTGTCGAGCGGCGCTCCGCTCTCCCCCCCACCGCAGACCCTGCGACCTTGCACCAAGGATTTTCCCGATGCCGCGCATTCTTCCCCTGGACCGCAACGCTCCCCCGGCCTCCGTCGCCCCGCAATTCGCCGCCGTCAAGGGCAAGCTGGGCATGGTGCCGAATCTGGTCGCCACGCTGGGCCAGTCGCCGGTCGCGCTCAACGCCTATCTCGGTCTGGCCGAGACCGTCGGCGCTGGCCTGCTCTCCGCGCCCGACCGTGAGCGCGTCGCGCTGGCGGTCGCCGAGGCCAACGGCTGCGACTATTGCCTCGCCGCCCACAGCCTGATCGGCAAGGGCGCCGGTCTCACCCCGGACGAGATCGACGCCGCCCGCAAGGGCGAAGCCGCCGAGCCGCGCGGTTTGGCTTTGGTCCGTCTGGCCCGCGCCATCGTCGCCGATCACGGCAAGCTGTCGGACGCCGACCTGCACGCCGCCCGCGCCGGCGGCCTGAACGACGGCGAGGTTTTGGAGGTTCTGGCCAACGTCGTCCTGAACATCCTGACCAACTACGCCAACCACATCGCCGAAACGGCCATCGATTTCCCGGCGGCCCGCCCGCTGTCGGTCTGACCGTCGCCGATACGAACCCCGCAAGAGAGAGCCATCATGCCCGTGACCACTGTGTCTTTTCTCCGCCGCGCCGCGTTGGTTGGTTTGACCGTCGCCGGACTGGCGGTCGCCGTCGCGCCGTCGCCCAGCTTCGCCTATGACCCGGCGTCCACCGCGACGATCAACATCGACAAGGACACGCTGATTCTGCGCGGCTACGACGCCGTCGCCTATCAGACTCAAAACAAGGCGGTGAAGGGGATGGCCCAATATTCGGCTGCCCACAACGGCGCCACCTATCAGTTCGCTTCGGCGGCCAACCGTGATCTGTTCAAGGCCAACCCGGCGAAATACGAACCGGCCTATGGCGGTTTCTGCGCCATGGGCGTCGCCCTGGAAAAGAAGCTGGACGGCGACCCCGAACTGTTCCGGGTGGTGGACGGCAAGCTGTTCCTGAACGTCAACGCCGACGTTCAAAAAGTCTGGAGCCGCGACGTTTCCGGCAACATCGCCAAGGCCGAAACCAATTGGCCCGACATCAAGGCCAAGGCGCCGAAGGATCTGAACTGAGGCGATCAACGGCTGGCGGCGGGCGGGCGTTGATCCCGCCCGCCCCGGCCTTGCTTCCACTCGGCCTTGCTTCCAATGGGCTGAACATCCTTATCGAAAGGGATCCCTCATGAATCGTCGTGATTTCCAACTGGCGCTGGCGGTGTCGATCGCCAGCACGCTCGCCCTCGCCGCGCTGCCGTCGCAGGCGGGAACCAACAGCGGCAAAGAGAAGTGCTACGGCGTCTCGCTGGCCGGTCAGAATGATTGCGCCACGCCGGGCACAAGCTGCGCCGGAACCTCGAAGGTGGATTACCAGGGCGACGCCTGGAAACTGACGCCAAAGGGAAGCTGCACCAGCATCTCCACGCCCTATGGGCCGGGATCGCTGGATCCCGTGAAGCGTCCGGCCTGACCTGACCGCGCTCTGGGGAGTCGTCATGACCGTTCTCACCAGCCTGACCCGCGCCACGGCGCAAGCCTCATATATTCCCGACGCGGTCCTTCTGCTGGCGGCCCGCCTGTTTCCGGCGGCGGTGTTCTGGCAGTCGGGACGCACCAAGATGGAAGGGTGGCGGCTGTCGGACAACGCCCTGTTCCTGTTTGAAGAGGACTACCGGCTGCCGCTGATCGACCCGGTTGTCGCCGCGCATTTGGCGGCGCTGGCCGAGCATGTGTTTCCTCTGCTGCTGGTGGTTGGTTTCGCCACCCGCCTGTCGGCCTTGGCGCTGTTGGCGATGACCGCCGTCATCCAACTGTTCGTTTATCCGGCGGCTTGGCCGACTCACGGCGTGTGGGCGACCTGCTTTCTGTTGCTGATCGCGCGCGGCGCCGGTTCCTGGTCGCTGGACGCGGCGTTGGCCCGTCGGTTCGGCCCTGCCGCGCTCTGAAACACACACCTGTCGCAAAATCGTCTGGAAAACACGGTGGACGGCGGATCGCTGCTTGACGCAACACATCCGACTGCGGAATTATTTCGTGAGCAGGAGGCGACCGACCCCGGTCGTCTCCCACGCTCATGAAAGGAGCATCATCATGCCGACCCTGTGGACGGCCTTGCGGAGTCGCTGGCTCGATTCCGACGGCGGCGCCGGGATGGATCGTTTGACTGGATTTGACCATTTGAACGAGCATCTGCGGCGCGACATCGGGCTGCCCCGCGAAGACCAGCGGTTCCAGACCCCCACGCCCCTCCGCGACCGCAGCCTGACCGACGCGCGGAGCTTTTTGGCGTTGCAAGCGCAACGCTGAACGGCGATACCCGACCTGCTGGCGCGCTGACGCGCCGGTCTCCCATCAACTCTCAATTCTGTTCAACCCTTGGAGAACCACGATGAAAACCGTCGTACCCGCCACTTGGACTTGCCGAACCGGCGGTCCGGCCAATCACGCCGCAACGCCAAATCGCCAATATCACGCCGCCCCCGAACCTTTGAGCGAACGCGATTTTCGGACATCGAGAGGATCCTATGAGTGTCTTTCTGGGCTTTTGCGGCCATCGTCTCTTCGTTGAACACGCCCTTTGGGCATCGCCGACCGGGTCGTTCGACCTGCGGCGGGAAAACGGGGAAGTCATCCTATGGCTTGGACGTTTGAACGTCATCTACACACCGGCCCGTTGGGGACCACCGTCGCGCTCCGCGTAGCGCTGGACAGCGGATCTGACGTGGCGACGGACGTCGCGAGGGCGATCTGATGCCGAACCATGTTCGTCATGACGAGGTCGCCACCGTCGTCCAGGTGCTTGAGGCGTTCCGCAAGCTCGACCCCGACCTGCCGATTCAATACGCGCTGAGTTTCATGACCATCGCGCAGAGCGACGGCATTTCCATCGGCGAGCTGGCGGAACGTTTGGCCATCGCCCAATCCTCGGCCTCGCGCAACGTCGCCGCGCTCAGCCGCTGGCACAGCTTCGGCAAGGCCGGGCTGGATCTGGTCCAGGCGCAGGAAGACCCGCGCGAACGCCGCCGCAAGATCGTGACGCTGACCGACCAGGGTCGCGCCTTTCTGGCGGAGCTGCGCGTCATCGTGAACCCGCCGGACAACCGCCGGGCCGCCGCCGTCAAATCCGCTTGATCGTTGTGTGGTTTTAAGCGGTCGGGACCAACGCCCGCCGCAGCATCGTCGCCAGCGTGCGCACGGCCAATTCCTGACGTTCCAAACCCATCCCGCGCCGCCCCGGAACCGCTTGCGCCTGTCCGGGCAGCAAGGGCATGTGGAAAAAGCCCATGGGCGCGTCCAGATTGGCGCGTTCGATGGCGTGGCGGGCGCGGTAGAACAGGTGGTTGCCGAGAAACCCCCCGGCAAAATCGCTGAAGGTGACGGGAACCCCGGCCATCGCCAACTCCCGCATCACACGCGGCAGCGGCAGGGTGGAGCCGTAGGCGGTCGGCCCGTCGGCGAGGATGGGTTGGTCGAGGCGGATGGTTCCCGCCGCGTCGGCCTGTTCGCTTTCGTCGCGGTTCCAGGCCAGCCGTTCGATCTGGACGCTGTCGCTGCGCGCCGAGGCGGCGAAGCACAGGGCGGCCAGCGGGCGGTGCTCGTTCAACAGGGCGACAAAGGCGTCGCCGCAGGCGTCATAGACGGGGGGCAGCAGGGCGGCGACCACCCCCGGCTCCCCGGCCAGCCGGTCCATCAGGATGGCGGTCGGATCGACCGCGTCATCGTTCATGGGCTGGAAGCCGGTGAGCAGGATCGGCGGCGTCATCGCGCGGGTCTTTCCCCTTATGGCCGCAGCAGGCCGATGATGTCCTTGACGTCGTTCAGGTTCTTTTCCGCGATGGCGGCGGCGCGCTCGCCGCCCTGGCGCAGCAGCCGGTCAATTTCGCCCTTGTCGGACAGAAGCTCTTTCATCCGGGTTGTCATCGGCGCCAGCTTGGCGACCGACAGATCGACCAGCGCCGCCTTGAAGCCGGAGAATTGCGCCCCGGCGAACTGGGCCAACGTCTGCTCGCGGGTCTGGCTGGACAGCGCCGAATAGATGGTGACGAGGTTGTCGGCCTCGGGCCGGGCTTCCAGTTCGGTGACGGTGTCGGGCAGGGGTTCCGGGTCGGTCTTGGCCTTGCGGATCTTCTGGGCGATGGTGTCGGCGTCGTCGGTCATGTTGATGCGCGAATATTCGGACTCGTCCGACTTCGACATCTTCTTTTTGCCGTCGCGCAGGCTCATCACGCGGGTGGCTTCGCCCAGGATCTGCGGCTCGGGCTGCGGGAAAAACTCGGTCTCATAGCGGCGGTTGAAGGCCCCGGCGATGTCGCGGGCCAGTTCCAGATGCTGCTTCTGGTCCTCGCCGACCGGAACATGGGTCGCCTTGTACAGCAGGATGTCGGCGGCCATCAGGGTGGGGTAGGCGTACAGGCCCAGATTGGCCATGTCCTTTTGCTTGCCAGCCTTTTCCTTGAACTGGGTCATCCGGTTCAGCCAGCCGAGCGGCGTGTGGCAGGACAGGATCCAGCCCAGTTCGGCGTGCGCCGAAACATAGGATTGGTTGAACAGGATGTTCTTGTCCGGGTCGATGCCGGCGGCGATGTAGGCCGCCGCGACCTCGCGGATGTTGTTGCGCAGAACCTCGGGATCCTGGTCGATGGTCAGGGCGTGCAGATCGACGACGCAGAAAATGCATTCGTAGCTGTTCTGCAACTCCACCCAATTGCGCAGCGCCCCCAGATAGTTGCCGAGGTGAAGCTGCCGGGTCGGCTGCATGCCGGAGAAAATGCGGTTCACGGGTGGTCTCGCTCGAAAACTCTGGGAGGCCGACGTTATCGCCCCCTGCGGTTCGATGGTCAAGGCGCGGCGCGAAAAAGCGGGGTGGCCTGCGAGTGTAAAAATGCAGAATTCAACAACCGGAAGATGATTTGTTTCGGTTGTGCCGCATGCCGTCGTGTGCTACCGCCAATCCGTGTGGTCGGGAGGGGGCGGACAGGCCGCCCCCGCCACACGAGGAGGAGTTGAGGATGCGCGACATCCTGACCCTTCTGGTCCTGATCCTGGAAGTCATCAAGCGACTGCTTGACCTTCTCGGCTAAGGACCGGACCGGGGGGACGGCGTCTAGCCACGCCGTCCCCTTGATCCCGAAGATAAGACGACGCCCGCCTGACCGCAAGAGGGGGACACCGCCAAACGCACGATAAGATTGCAGAAACCCAGGCGTCAGGCCGCCGCGCGGCGGCGTTCGATGGCGTCCCACAGCAGGGATTCCAACTGAACGCCATCCAGGCGGTTGATCTCCTGGATGCCGGTGGGGGAGGTGACGTTGATCTCCGTCATGTAGTCGCCGATGACGTCGATGCCGACGAAGACCAGCCCCTTTTCGCGCAGCACCGGGCCGATGGCGGCGCACATGGCGCGTTCGCGCTCAGTCAGTTCGGTTTTCTTGGCGCTGCCCCCGGCGTGGAAGTTGGCGCGCGCCTCGCCGTCCTGCGGCATGCGGCTGACCGCGCCCGCCGGTTCGCCGTCGATCAGGATGATGCGCTTGTCGCCCTGGCGGATTTCCGGCAGGTAGCGCTGGACGATCACCGGCTCGCGGTACAACTGCGTGAACATCTCCAGCAGGGAGCCGAGATTTTCGTCGTCCGGCTTCAGGTGGAACACCCCGGCCCCGCCGTTGCCGAACAGCGGCTTGACGATGATGTCCTTGTGCTCGGCCCGGAAATCCAGGATCGCCTGCTTGTCGCTGGTGATGAGCGTCGGCGGCATCAGGTCGGGGAAGCGGGTGATGAACAGCTTTTCCGGGGCGTTGCGGACCTCCGCCGGGTCGTTCAGCACCAGAACCTTGGGCTGTACATGCTCCAGCAGATGGGTCGAGGTGATGTAGGCCATGTCGAAGGGCGGATCCTGCCGCAGCAGGATGACGTCCAGCGTCGACAAATCGGTCATCACCGGCTCGCCCAGCGTGTAATGGGCGCCGCGCTGGCGGACGACGGTCAGTTCGCGGACGCGGGCGGTCAGGCGGTTGCCGGTCAGGATCAGGTCGCGCGGGTGGTAGTGGTACAGGCGATGGCCGCGCTTTTGCGCCTCCAGCGCCATCATGAAACTGGAATCGGTGTCGATGTTGATCGACTCGATGGGGTCCATCTGGAACGCGACGGCAAGGCTCATGGCGGATCTCCGGCCTTCAAACGGCCCTAGGGATTGCTTGGTCGGTTGGTTCGGGTGTTCGGCGCGAAAGACCTGTTCAGTTCAAACGCTTTTTCAAGGTCTGGATCAACGAGGCGGTCTGGTGACGCTGGTGCTCGTCGCCGCTCAGCGCCATGAAGGTCTCCAGCGCGGCGATGGCGTCGGCCAGCTTGCCGGTGTGGGCTTCCAAAAGGCCGGTTTCCCGCCACAGGGCCGGTTCATGCGGGGCGAACAGGCGCATGCCCGCCAGAATCTCCAGCGCCTTGGGGATGTCGTGGGCCGACAGGTGGCGCAGTTTGATGTTGTTTTGCAGGCGCAGCAGCACGTCGCGGTTGGCCACCGGCTGGTAATGGTCGGGCGTCAATTCGGCGGCGCTGCCCGCCGTGGCCTTCAACAGGTCGCGCAGATCGACGACGTTGCGGACCTGCCCCTCGTTGAACGGGTCGATGATGGCGCGGGCCGATCCCAGATCGACGCGGACCAGGAAATGGCCGGGAAAATTCAGCCCGACGATGGACCAGCCCTGAGAACGCGCCGCGTGCATGTAGAGGATGCCCAGCGCCACCGGCAGGCCGCGCCGCCGGTCGATCACCCGGATCATGTTGGCGTTTTGCAGATCGTCGTAGGTGTCGTGATCGCCGGAATAACCGTGGCGCTCGCCGATCACCTGACGCAGCAGGGCGATGCGGGCCTCCAGGCTGTCGGACTCCCGAAAGCCGTCGTCAACCCGTTCGGCCAGATCGGCGACGATGGCCTGGATGTGGCGGCGATAACCGCCGAGGTCGGCGGTGGGCAAGTCCAGCGCGGCGAGCGCCAAAGCGGCTTCGGCCAGATCAATGGCGTCGTCGGGCTGGTCGCCGATCTGGCGCAGAATCTCGCGGGCTTCGGCGTGGCTGGTCAAAGGCCTGTCCTTCTGTCCTTCCAAGGGGGAGGGGGCTGTCTCTGTCCCGTGGTCAGAGCCGCCACGCGTCGATCAGGTGGCGGGGCCAGGACCAAGGCGTAACGAGCATCACGTCGAAGCGCAAGACATAGCCCGCATATTGTGGGTTGGCCGCCAGATAGACATGCGCGGCGCGGGCCAACCGACCGCGCTGGCGGGCGTTGACCGCCTCGTTGGCGGAATCCCAGTCGCGGCGCGCCTTCACCTCGACCACGGCGATGGTCTGGCCGCGCCGGGCCACGATGTCGATTTCGCCCAGCGGCGTGCGCAGCCGGTTGGCGAGGATGCGGTAGCCCTTCAGGCGCAAGGTCCAGCGGCAGAGTTCCTCGGCGAAGCGCCCGAAACTCTCGGCGTGTCGGCGCATCGCGTCGGGGTCAGACATGGCCTTTTCCCTCGTCCCGCGCCAACTCCAAGGCGCGGGCGTAGACGGCGCGCTTGGGCTGGCCGGTGCGGGCGGCGACGTCCGCCGCCGCGTCGCGCACCGACAGCCGGGTCAGCGCCTCGCGCAGCAGGCTGTCCACGTCGGCCTCGCTGGGGGTGGCCTCTTCGCCGGGCGGGCCGATGACCAGCACCACTTCGCCCTTGGGCGGCCCGGCCTCGGCGTAATGGGCGGCCAACTCGGGCAGGGTTCCGCGCCGCACCTCTTCGTAGAATTTGGTCAGCTCGCGGGCGACGGCGGCCTCGCGCGGCCCCAGAATCTCGGCCAGATCGGCCAGCGATTCCGGCAGGCGCTGCGGCGATTCAAAGAAGACCAGGGTGGCGGGAACGCCCTTCAACTCGCCCGCCGCAGCGCGGCGCGCGCTGCTCTTGTTCGGCAGGAAACCAGCGAACAGGAAGCGGTCGGTCGGCAGGCCGGACAGCACCAGCGCCGCCAGCGGAGCGGAAGCGCCGGGCAGGGTGGTGACGGCCACTCCCGCCGCGACGCATTCGCGCACCAGCTTGTAGCCAGGGTCGGAGACCAGGGGCGTTCCGGCGTCGGTGACGAGCGCGATGGAGTCGCCCGCCGTCATCCGCTCGATCAAAATCGGGCGCATTTTGGCGGCGTTGTGCTCGTGGTAGGAGACGAAGGGCGTGTGGATGCCGTGCATCCCCATCAGCTTCGCCGTCACGCGGGTGTCTTCGCAGGCGATCGCCGTGGCGCGGGTCAGGGTGTCCAGCGCGCGCAGGGTGATGTCGGCGGCGTTCCCGATGGGGGTCGCCACGACATACAGACCGGGCGCGAGTTTACTTACAGACTCCGTGCCGCTACCTTGGGCTTCGGTTTGAGCCGTAGCGGATGTGGAGACAATCGGTGGCACGCTTGGCAACAGCTTTCTCACTGGGTCTGAAACGTCACGGCGTGGCGGCCTTGCTGATCGCCGGCGGTGTGTCGGCGTGCTCGACTGTAACGGCCCCGCCGCCCGTGGCACAAGGGCCGCAACCGGGCGCCATTTCGGCGGCGCCGTCCGCCGACGCGTCGCAAACGGTCAAGGTGGCGATTCTGCTGCCGTTGACCGGGCCAAGCGCCAGCATCGGCCAATCAATGCTCGACGCCGCCCAACTCGCTTTGTTCGACATGGCGGGCGACCATTTCGAGCTGTTGCCCCGCGACACCAAGGGCACCCCCGCCGGAGCCGCCGAGGCGGCGCGGCAGGTGTTGGCCGAGGGCGCGCGACTCATTCTTGGCCCGCTCTTCGCGGCGGACGTCGCGGCGGTCAAGCCGGTGGCGCAGAACGCCGGAGTCGACGTGTTGGCCTTCACCAACGATTGGACGCAGGCTGGCAACGGCGCCTTCGTGATGGGCTTCGTTCCCGGCGATCAGGTCGGGCGGGTCGCGGGCTTCGCCAAATCACGCGGCGTCAGCCGTTTCGTCGTGCTGGCCCCGCGCACGCCCTACGGCGACGCCGTGGTCAGCGCCATGCAGGGCGCGACCGAGCGGTTGGGCGCGGTGGCGCAGGTCGAGCGCTACGACGCCGCCGTCACCGATCTGTCGGGTCCGGCCAAGCAGGTGGCGCAGGGCGCGGGCCAGCCGCAAGCGGTTCTGTTGGCCGAGGGCGGCAACCGCGCCCAGGGGTTGGCCGCCGCGCTGGCGGCGAACGGCGTGTCGCCGCAGCAGGTCAAATTCCTCGGCACCGGCCTGTGGGACGACGCGCAGCAGGGAACGGCGGCGCTGGGCCAGGAACCGGCGTTGGTCGGTGGCTGGTACGCCGCCCCGACGCCGCAGGCGCGCGCCGCTTTCGAGTCGAAGTTCGAGCAGACCTATGGCCGCAAGCCGCCGCGCATCGCCACGCTGGCCTATGACGCGACGTCGATCGCCGCCGTGCTGAGCCGCGCGGGCGGGGCGATGGACCGCAAGGCGATGACCAACCCAAGCGGATTCGAGGGGCTGGACGGTCTGTTCCGCCTGCGCGCCAACGGTTTGGTGGAGCGTGGTTTGGCGGTTCTGGAGGTCGCCCCAACCGGCGCCCGCGTCGTCGACCCGGCCCCGCCGAGCTTTGACGTTCTGGGGCAGTGAGGGGCGGGTTTCTCACATTGTCGCCGCCGCAACCTTTTCCCCCTCCCTAACCCTCCCCCGCTTTGCGGGAGAGGGGACTCCTCTGAACCCCGACAAAACAGAAGCCTGACAAAACTCCGGCCCCCTCTCCCGCAACGCGGGGGAGGGATGGGGAGGGGGCCGCGACGCCGACGCTTTACCGTCGGGCCAGGGACGCCAACTGAAACAGCACTCGCGCGCAGATGGTTTCGTCGGGCATGTGGGTCTTTTTGCAATCGGCCTCGGCGTCCACCAGCCGTTCCAACGCCTGACGGGCGAGGTTGGGCGACCAGCGGCGGGTCTGGGCGATCAGGCGGGATTTCAGCTTGAAGAAGACCGGCGGGCGGATCGACTCGACGGCGGCTTCAGCGGATTTTCCCGCCGCGATCTGGCCGCCGATCAGATGCAGCCGCTGGAAATGGCGCTGCGCCCCGCGCAAAATTGGCACCGGCGAGGTTCCTTCGGCGAACAGCCGGGCGAGCGAGCGGTCGAGCGTGGCGAAATCGCCCTCCGCCGCCGCCCAGACGGGTTCGTCCATCGACAGGGCGGCGCTGTCGCCGACGCAGGCCTGGACGTCTTCCAACCGCACCCGCTTGGCGTCGCCGATGTAGATCGCCAGTTTTTCCACCTCGCCGCGCGCCACCATGCGGTCGCCGACGAGGTGGGCGCTGAGAAACTCCAGCGCGTCGGGATCGGCGCTCAGGCCATGACCGTGCAGAAGATCGGCGATGACCCGCCCCAGCGACGCTTCATCCTCGACGTAACAGGGAATGGCGACGCCGCCTTCGGCCCCCTCGAACAGCAGGCGCAGTTTGGAGCGGGCGCCGAGGTCGCTCGACTCGACGACGATCAGACTGTCGCCGGGGGGGAGCGGGTCGAAAAAGGCGGCGAAGGCGGCGGCGGCGTTGTCTTCGGCCTCGCGCACCCGGATCAGGCGGCGCCCGCCGGTGAAGGACAGGGCGGCGGCCTCGTCCACCAGCCGGGCGGGATCGTCGGCAAGCGCCCGCCCGAGAAATTCGGCGACGCGGAAGGGATCGGACAGGTCGGTGACGATCTTGTGGCCCAACTGCTGGGCGCGGTCGCGCACCAGCCCGCCGTCGGGGCCATACAGCAACACAGCCCGGACCTTGGGGTCCGGGTTGCGCAGAAAACCGTCAATCGCCCTGGCTTGCAGCTTCACAAACGGCGTCCTTGTGGCCGCCCCGCAGGCGGAGGCGCTTACGGTTGACGGCCAAGATGCATGGCGACGCGGGTGGTGATGTCGTTCGAGATGTCCAGCAACGCCCGATCATAGGCGTTTTCGACCGTCAGCACGCCCGCGTAATGCTGCTCAAGAACATTGTAGCTGATGATCGTCCGGGAGCTGGATTTGAACACCACCGCGCCGTTGGTGGTGTCGATCAACCGGTAGGGCGCCGTCACGTTGAGCTGGGCGCGCACCGCAGAGGCGTCTTTCTGCAAGGCCAGTTTCTGCTCGCTGGCGGTCAGGGAAACCTCCAGACGGTAGCGCGTGCTGCTGGGCCGACTCGACGGGTAGAAACGGTCGATCAGCAGGTTGCGCAGCTTTTGCCCTTCCCGGTCGGGGATGGGGCCGATGTCGACCTCGCTCAGCTTTTCCGTCGCCCCCGCCCCATAGCTTTTGTCGCCGTACAGCGGCTGGAAACCGCAGGCGGACAGGAGGACGAGGGCGAAAGCCAGAAGCCCGCCCCGCAGGGCGGGCGCCAAGGCGCGGCGGACACTGTTGAGGTCAGACGACGACATTAATCACCCGGTTCGGGACGACGATGACTTTGCGGACGGGCTTGCCCTCCAACGCACGTTGCACGTTGGCGTCCGCCAGAGCAACCTGTTCGGCGGCGTCCTTGGCCATGTCGCGCGGCAACTCCAGCGTGGCGCGCAGCTTGCCGTTGACCTGAACGGCCATGGTGACGCTGTCCTCCACCACCAGGGCGGGGTCGGCCTCGGGCCAAGGCTGGTCGGCCAGCAGGCCGCTGTGGCCCAACTCGATCCACAGCTCTTCGGCCAGATGCGGCATCATCGGGCCGATCAGGCGGACGACCGACTCGAAACCTTCGCGCAGAACCCAGGCTTCGCCCTCTCCGGCGCCGTCCAGCTCGCCAAGGGTGTTGGACAGTTCACGAACGCGGGCGACCGCCTTGTTGAAGCGGAATTTGTCGAGATCCTCCGACATTCCGGCGATGGTCTTATGGACCAGGCGGCGGGCGGCTTCGGCCTTGGCGCTGAAGGCGACGGGCTTGGGCGATCCGGGGGCGGGCAGGGCGACCGGCGTTTCGGTCATCATCCGCCACAGGCGGTTGATGTAGCGCCACGCCCCGTCGATGCCGGATTCGGTCCATTCCAGATCGCGTTCCGGCGGGCTGTCGGACAGCATGAACAGGCGGGCGGCGTCGGCGCCGTAGGTGCCGATGATGTGGGCCGGATCCACCACGTTCTTCTTGGACTTCGACATCTTTTCGACGCGGCCAACCGTGACCGGGACCTTGCTGTCGGCGCGGACCCACTGGCCCTTGTCGTCCTTTTCCAGATCGGTCGGGGCGAGCCAGGCGCCGCTGTCGGCGTCCTTGTAGGTCTCGTGGTTGACCATGCCCTGGGTGAACAGGCCGGTGAACGGCTCGTCCAGGTTCAGATAGCCGCAGGTCTTCAGCGCGCGGGTCCAGAAGCGCGAATAGAGCAGATGCAGGACCGCGTGTTCGATGCCGCCGATGTACTGGTCAACGCCCAGCCAGTAATCGACCGACTCGCGGGTGAAGCCGGTGGAATCTTCCTTGGGCGAGCAGAAGCGGGCGAAATACCACGACGACTCGATGAAGGTGTCGAAGGTGTCGGTTTCGCGCAGCGCCGGTTTGCCGCAATCGGGGCAGGTCGTGTGCTTCCACGTCGGGTGGTGCGACAGCGGGTTGCCCGGCTTGTCGAAGGTCACGTCTTCGGGCAGCACGACCGGCAACTGGTCGGCGGGAACCGGGACGATGCCGCAGGAGTCGCAATGAATGACCGGAATCGGGCAGCCCCAATAGCGCTGACGCGACACGCCCCAGTCGCGCAGGCGGTACTGGGTGGTGCGTTCGCCTTGACCCGCCTCTTCCAGCCTTTTGCCGACCTCTTGCTTGCCCGACTCGGTGTCGAGTCCGTCGAGGAAGCGCGAGTTGCGCAGCAGGCCGGGGCCGGTGTAGGCCTCGGTCCCCACCGTGAAGGTCGCCGGGTCGGCGTCGGCGGGAACGACCACCGGCAGCACCGGCAGGCCGTATTTGCGGGCGAAGTCCAGATCGCGCTGGTCATGGGCCGGGCAGGCGAAGATCGCGCCCGTGCCGTATTCCATCAACACGAAGTTGGCGACGTAAACCGGCAGCTCCCACCCCGAGTCGAAGGGGTGAACGACCTTCAGGCCGGTGTCGAAACCGCGCTTTTCCGCCGTTTCGATGGCTTCCTCGCTGGTGCCCAGCCGGTTGCATTCGGCGATGAAGTCGGCCAGTTCCGGGTTCGATGCGGCGAGTTCGGCGGCCAGCGGGTGGTTGGGCGAAATCGCGGCGAAGGAGGCGCCGAACAGGGTGTCGGGCCGGGTGGTGAAGACCTCCAGCGTGTCGGCGCGGTCCTTCAGCGCGAAGCGGAAACGGACGCCGGTCGATTTGCCGATCCAGTTTTCCTGCATGACGCGGACGCGCTCGGGCCAACGGTCCAGCGTCTCCAGGCCCTTCAGCAGATCCTCGGCGAAGGCGGTGATTTTCAGGAACCACTGGGACAGCTTGCGCTTTTCGACCAGCGCGCCGGTGCGCCAGCCGCGCCCGTCGATCACCTGTTCGTTGGCCAGCACGGTGTTGTCGACCGGATCCCAATTGACCCAGCTTTCCTTGCGGTAGGCGAGGCCCGCCTTCAGGAAATCCAGGAACATTTTCTGCTCGTGGCGGTAATATTCCACGTCGCAGGTGGCGATCTCGCGGTCCCAGTCGATGGACAGGCCCATCGTTTTCAACTGGCCGCGCATGGTCGCGATGTTTTCGCGCGTCCAGGCCGCCGGGTGGGTCTTCTTTTCAAGCGCGGCGTTTTCGGCGGGCAGGCCGAAGGCGTCCCATCCCATCGGGTGCAGGACGTTGAAGCCCTTGGCCCGTTTGAAACGGGCGATCACGTCGCCGATGGTGTAGTTGCGGACGTGGCCCATGTGGATGCGCCCCGACGGATAGGGGAACATCTCCAACACATAGTATTTCGGACGGGACGCGTCCTCACGCGCGGTGAAGCAGCCTTGGCTCTCCCACGCGCTCTGCCACTTCGCTTCGGTTTCCTTGACATTGTAACGCGACATGAGGAGGACGCCGTTTCCCGTTGAATCGATCAGCTTGCAGAGAAGGAGGCGGGGGCGTGTCGGCCACCCCCCGCCGGTCTTGGCCTGTGGCGCGCGAAAGCCTTAGCGCGCGGCGGCTTGCGCGGCGACGCGCAACTGGCGGGCGCGGGTCAGAACCGCGTCTTCCAGCGTGCTGGCGGTTTCGGCGCCGACGTTGCTGTCGCGCCAGTCCGATCCATTGCGCTGCTGCTTGAACACCGACACCCGCACGCCGTCGGCGCGCAGTTGCTTGTCCAGAATGTAGAGATTCACCTTGAAACGTTCATTGGGCGTTTCCGGCGCGGTGTACCAGTCGGTCAGGATGACGCCGCCAAACGGATCGGCGGACGCGATGGGCATGAAGGACAGGGTGTCGAGCGAGGCGCGCCACAGGAAGCTGTTGACGCCAAGACCGCTGGCGTTGTCCTGCTCGCCGCTGCCGCGTTTGTTCTTGCCGAACAGGTTGAAGCCACCCTCGGTGCCGAGGATGCTGCCGTACTTATAATCCTTCTTCATTTGCTCTTCCATCGTCTCGGTCTTGCCGCCCCAACTGGAGCAGCCGGCGGTCGCGAGCGACCCGACGACGAGGACGGAGAAGAGCTTCAAGGCATGGACACGGCGCATGATTGGAAACCCAACGTCAAGAATGGGGATGTGCGCACGATGCCGTGCACAGGTGCCGCTGAAAAGACCATAAAAGCCCGACCGGGCGCAACAGGGGAGAGAGGCGTCGCGCCGGGAAAGCCGAGGCAAAAAAAAGCGGCAGCCCGAAGGCTGCCGCTTTCCTGGAACCATCCAACAGAGATCGGTTGATCCCTATTAGAAGGAGATCCAGCTGCGCAGAATGACGACGTTCGCCTTGTCGTCGTTCGCGGCGAGGTTGGTCTCGTCGTCGAACTTGACGTAGGCGTACTCGGCGCCGACCACCAGACCGGGGGCGACCTTGTAGTTCGCGCCGATCGAGTAGTAGTCCTGCTTGTCCTTGCCGGCGATGGCCTGGCTGCCTTCACCCGAACCGTGGGTGTAGCCGATGCCAGCGGTGATCGGGCCAGTGACGTACTGGGCGCCGATGTTCCAGACCTGGAAGTTCGACTTGTTGGCCGAGGACTTGGTCAGGCCGGAGTCGTACTTGTTGATGTAGCCGCCGCCCAGCGTGAAGCCGGCGTAGTCGATCGACAGGCCAGCCTGGACAGCCGACAGACCTTCAACGGTCGACAGCTCGTTGCGGCCGCCGGTGTAACCAACGCCAGCCTTGACGCCAACGCCCGAGAAGGTCTCGGTGTAGTTGACGCCCAGTTCCCAGATGTCCTGGTAGCCGGCGGTGGTGTTCTTCACGCGGTCAATGTCGGTGAAGTTGCTGCTGGGCTGCGGGGTGAACGAACCACCGATCTGGAAGCCCGAGAAGCGCGGCGAGGCGTAGAACACCTTGGTGCCACGGCTGTTGTCGGTCAGCGTCAGGTCGGCCATGGCGGTGTTGATGCCCGTGCCGTTGCCGGTCGAGGCCCAGTTGACCGGCTCGTCCCAGAAGCCCAGGAACGAGTAGTCGATCGGACGGAACACCGCGCCCAGATCGTCGCTGTAGCTGTTCGACACGCCCAGACGGACATGGCCGAAGCTGCCGTTCAGGAACATGTAACCACGATCCGCTTCGGTGACGCGGTCGTTGGTGTTGTTGCGCAGACGCAGACGAGCGCCGTACTCAAGGCCGTTGTCGGCCTTGGCCGAAGCGACGATGTTCAGGCGGAAGCGGTTGTTGAATTCGGTCGAACGACGGTTGGTGTCGCGGTCCTGGTCGACAAAGCCGGCCTGGAAGAACGCGTCGCCACCGATCTTGAGATCAAACTTCGCCTGGGCGTTGGCCGAGCCGGCGCCCAGCGCCAGCGCAATGGCGGCAGCGCCGGCCAGAAGATTACGGTTCATGGTGTTGTCTCCATCCTGGCAACAAATTCATACAGCCCGGTTTGTTCCGTGGCCATGCCCAGTGGTACGCACAGCCGATGCGAGCGACAAGCGGGAAACGCGATGAGCGCAGCGTTGATGGAACAGTGTGGCAAGTTTAGCACAATTTTGCAGGCGCCCGATCCCATCGCCTGATTCAGCGCAAGCTGTCGCGGCCCTGCGCCATGAAATCTTCATGGAAGAGATAGGGCGGCGGATTCCTTTGACCTTGAGTTTGAGGTGTGCGGCGCAACAGAAACATTGCGAACTCCTCCGTTTCGACTCCGTTTCGGGTCCAAAGGAACGTTTCTTCATTGTGTCCGTATTCGCGACTGTTCAAGCATTTTCCAATCAACGGGAGAGAGTCCAAAATTTTTGCAAATAGCGCAAAAAGCAGGCGACGCGATGCTTAAAATTCAAGCCAGAACCGGATTGTTTTGGTCTCTTACTGATTGGTCTGTGTCGAATGTGCAACTTGATAAAAGGATTACAATGGGAAGTCATTTTCGGGCTTGTCTGGAAAAAGACAACAGGGCTAAGTCGGACAACTCCCCCGGGGGACGGGGCTTTAATAAGAAGGACAACACGATCATGAAGCGTACTCTCCTCATCGGCTGCGCCGTTTCCGCCATCGTCGGCGCCGCTGGCGCCGCGTCGGCTCAGACGAAGTCGAAGTTCGACATCCTGGTTGGTGGCGACGCTTATTTCCTGGCCGCCTACGCCAAGGAAGACATTGACACGAACCTGCGGTCGACTGAGTTCAGCAACCGCTTCCGCATCCACTTCACGCCGACGGCCAAGGCTGACAACGGCCTGGAATACGGCGCCCGCGTGCGTCTGCGCGCCGCCAACGCCAACCGCACGGTTGACGCGGATCGTGGCTTCCTGTTCGCCAACGGCGCCTTCGGCACCATCCAAGCGGGCGTCATCAACGGCCTGGGCGACGAGTACGGCAACATCGGCCCGAACGCCGATGGCGTCGGCGGCACGCCGGACGGCAACGCCCTGAACTTCTACGCGGGCAGCCTGCCCTACGCTCTGGGCAACCTGCGCACGCAGGATTCGGCGGACAACGCCACCAAGCTGGTTTACCTGACCCCGGTCTTCTCGGGCTTGCAGTTTGGCGCCGCCTACACCCCGCGCACCGGCGACTATTACACCTCGGTCAACCGGACCAAGAACACCACCAACTACTTCGACGCGGGCGAACTGGGCGCTTTCTACAAGGGCGCTTTTGGCGACGTGACGGTTGACGCCAGCGCTGAATACAGCTTCGGCAAGGCTGGCGTGTCGAGCGTCAAGAACCTCAGCTCGGGCCACGCTGGTCTGACGCTCGGCTACGGCGCCTTCAAGTTTGGCGGCAGCTACGCCTACAGCGGCAAGAGCGGCCACGCGAACACGGCGACCAACCTCGACAAGAACCAGGTCTGGATCCTGGGCGCTCAGTACGCGGTCGGCGCGCTCACCTTCGCGGGCACCTACACCGACGCCAAGGGCGGCGTCGAGAGCTTCGCCGCCACCACCAACGCCAAGGCTCACCTGTGGCAGGCCGGCGTCACCTACGCCATCGCGCCCGGCCTGACGACCAGCCTGGAATACAGCTTCCTCGACAACAAGGTTGGCAGCGTCAACAACGACGCCAACATCGTTCTGATCGACACGCGCGTCGCGTTCTGATCAACGTTGTTCTGTTGAGTGAAAGGGCGGCGGGGAAACCCGCCGCCTTTTTTCTTGGAGTCGCTTGTGGGTCGGGCGCGGGGAATTCTGACGCTGGCCTTCCGGAAATCACTTGGTCTTTTTGGCCGTTGTGGTTTCGCAAAGGATCAGCATGGCGGCCTCCTGCAAGGGAACCCAGACCATCAGGACGTGGCGCTTGTCCTTGTCGGCAAATTGGGCGACCGTTTCCTTGTCGGTGATGGCGGGCGAGGTTGACGCGGTGAGCTTGTAGCTGTTCTTGGTCAAAGCCGCTTGCGTTGAGGCGAAGAGCCGGTCGAGCGAGGCTTGATCGTCCTTTGCGAACTCCCAGCCGAACTGTTCCTGCTTGCCGCATTTGCGACCGGCGTCAGCGGCGATCTTGCTCAGATAGGCGCGGTAGGTGCCGTCGTCGGTGAGCGGAAAGGCGGGGATCGCAAAGGGAATCTGCGCCAGCGGAGAACCAGCCATGGTGCGCGACGTGGCTTTTGGGGCGTTCTCAGGTTGGGCCTGGAGGGACAGCCCTTGAGGCGCGGCTTTGGTTTCGGCCTGGACGCCCGACGCGCTGGTCAGAACAACCATCGCCAGAATGGCGGCGGCTGCCGAGCGGGCCGCCATGTGCAACCGTTTCCGCATGCGTGGTCTCCTTAGGGATGCTTGCGTTTCGACAGGCTGTCCGCTACCACGCCGGACGGGCGTCTGTACACCCCACCGACCAGAAAGGACACGCCATGGCGCGCGCGCAGGGCATGGATTCCTCCCCCGATGCCGATGGAACCATCGCGTCACGCTTGATCGCGGTTCGTGACCGCGTCATGGCGGCGCAGGCTGGCGACTCGAAGGGATCGTCTCGTCCGGCGACGCTGATCGCGGTGTCGAAGACCCATCCGGCGGAGGCCGTGGAAGAGGCGTTGGCCGTCGGCCAGCGCGTGTTCGGCGAAAACCGGGTGCAGGAGGCCAAGGGCAAGTTTCCGGACCTGAAGGCCCGCTTTCCCGATTTGGAGCTGCATCTGATTGGCCCGCTCCAGACCAACAAGGTCAAGGACGCGGTGGCGCTGTTCGACGTCATTCAAACGCTGGATCGTCCCAAATTGGCCGAAGTCTTGGCCGAGGAGATGGCGAAATCCGGGCGTCGTCCCCGCTGTCTGATCGAGGTCAACACCGGCGAGGAACCGCAAAAGGCGGGCGTGTCCCCCGTTGAGGTCGAGTCGTTTCTGGCGGACTGCCGGGATCGGCTTGGGCTTCCCGTCACCGGATTGATGTGCATTCCGCCGGTGGACGAAGAAGCGGCGATGCATTTCGCTCTGCTCGCCGATCTGGCCCGACGCCTTGGTTTGGCCGAGGTCAGCATGGGGATGAGCGGCGATTTTGAAACGGCCCTCCGTTTCGGCGCCACCCATGTCCGGGTCGGAACGGCCATTTTTGGGTCGCGGCCCTATCCGGCGGGTTGAGCCGACGCCGTTTGCGGATTGGGGATGGTCACGGCGCTGCCCGGTCCGCACTCTTTCAGAAGATCCAGAAGATCGGTCAGCGCCAAGGCGACGCAACCCGCCGTCGGCCGCCAATCCGGGCGGGCGACGTGCAAAAACACGGCGCTGCCCAGTCCGGGAACGATGGGGTCGTCGTTGTGGCCGATCACCACGATCACGTCATAGACGCCATCCTCCCGCCACAGCGACTCGTGGCTGGACGGGTGCGGGCGTCGGACGGGCTGGTTGTAGGCGGGATCGCTCGGCGCGTCGCACCAGCCATCGTCGGGCGTGATGGGCTGGGTGGGCAGGTCGGTGTCGGGGCGGGGCAGGCGATCCGCGCGCCACAGCACCCGGCGCAATGGAAAACGGCCAACGGGCGTGGCCCCGTCGCCTTCGCGCTTGTCCGCGCGAATGCCGCCACGGCCCAACGCGCAGCGGACCGGTTTGCCGAGCGACGTCTGGTCAGCCGACGTCAGGTCCGTCCAGGTCAGATGGCCATCGGGGTGGACGGCGATTTCCATTGGTCCGCTCAACTGGACACCCGCATGGTCGGGGCGGCGGATTGCGCGGCTTTGCGGGATTGCTCGTATTTCGCAAGGTTGCGCATCATCGTTTCCGACAAGGCTTCCGGCGATCCGTTCACGTTGGGCGCCGCCTGAGCGTTGACCGGGATCGAGCCGGGCATTGGCGCGGCGTATTTCGGCGCGGCGTGCTTGACCAGGGTCGAGCTGGCCAGCGGGGTGTCGCGCGCCGGCATCTTGCTGGCGGCGATGGTCGCCGCGTTGGAGGATTGCGGGTTGGCGGCCATCAAGGAGGCGGTTGCGGCGGTGTTTGCCGGGGCGCCGATGGGTGGGCGGGCCATCGACGCGGCGGTGAGTTTGATCGGCGCGCCCACATTGGATTGATTCGCGTTGGCGACCGCCGCGCTGGCGACGCTGGAGGGGTTGGCCGCCGCCAGAGCGGGAGCGGCCTGGGGCGTTGCGGGCTGGGCGGGGGACGCGGCGGTCGCCGCTCCCCCCGCGTTCGCCGCCGTGGCGACGGAGGCGGCGGGATGGGCGTCCTCTCCGAAGCCAAGCGCCGCCAGGGTTTGATCGCCAAGATCCTGGCCGCTGGTCTGTTCAGCCACCGCGTTGGCGATGGCGGCCACGCCGCCGACCACGCCGCCATAGAGAATGCCGCCCATGACGCGGGCCGCTGGCTGAATGGTGTCGCCGGTTATGTTGCGGTAGAGCGTGTTGACGATGGGAATGTGTTGCAGCGGGTTGATGACGTCGAGAAAGTCCCAAAAGGACATCTCGCCGCTTTGTTCGGGAATCCCGCCCTCGCGCCCATCGTCGCGCCCATAGCTTCCGACCGGCGACGAGTCACGCTCGCGGGCGACAACCGGGCGCGCCGTGGCGGTGTTCTCATATGAGGTGGCGTCGATGGCCATGGGCGCTCTCCCGGCACGAAGGTCATTTCAGACAGAAGCAAACAATGTGCCAGCTCTGAAAGCCATCTTTGCGCCGATTCACCCGGAATCGGATTCCCCCGTGGACGCGGGGCGGCAAGAACTGCCGGGCGTTGGGGGCGATTCCTGCCCCGAACCTGTGGAATCAGAACATGTGGCCGCTGCGTTCGGCCTTGGTGCGCAGATAAGCCTCGTTGTGGCCGTTGGCTGGGAAGATGTGGGCGACCCGCTCGACCACGGCGATGCCGCAGCGGGCGAGCTGGCGCAGCTTCTCCGGGTTGTTGGTCATCAGCCGCACGGAGTCGTAGCCCAGTTGACGCAACATCTCGGCGGCGGGCAGATAGACCCGCTCGTCGGCCTCAAAGCCCAAAATCTCGTTGGCGTCCACCGTGTCGAATCCCTGGTCCTGGATGCGGTAGGCGCGCAGCTTGTTGACCAGCCCGATGCCGCGCCCTTCCTGGGCCAGATACAGCAGAACGCCGTCGCCCTGGCGGGCGATTTCGGCGATGGCCCCGCGCAGTTGGTCGCCGCAATCGCAGCGCAGCGATCCCAGCAGATCGCCGGTGAAGCATTCCGAATGCAGGCGGGCCAGCACCGGTTGGTTGGGATCGGGATCGCCGATGACGATGGCCAGATGCTCCGGCCCGCCGTCGGCGGGGCGGAAGGCAAAGATCCGCGTGTTCTCCGCCCCGCTCAGCGGCACCCGCGCGTCGGCGACGCGGCGCAGCGTGCGCACCACATGCGCCCGGTAATCGGCGACGTCGCGGGCGCGCACCAGCAACAGATCATGCTCGGCGGCCCAATCGGCGGCGTCGCGGTTGGCGCCAACCACCGCCGCCGTGATCGCGGCGGGCAGCAGGCGGGCCAAGCGGGCGAGATCGACCGCCGCCGCGTCGCGGCTGTGCGCGTCCATCAGGGTGACGGTCAGACCGGAAGGCAGGGCGGCTTCAGGGGCGCGCTGTTCCGGGTCGGCCAGAGCGTGCGCCTGGTCGGCGGTCAGCCCGCCGACGCAGCCAAGGGCGACGACGCTGCCGGACAGGGCGGGGGAATCGTCCTCCCCCTCGGCCAGCAGGCCAAGGACGATGGCGCGGCGGCGGGTGACGGCCAGGCTGGGCGCGCCGCCGGTCAGGCTTTTCAGCCGCTGCACCGCGTCGAGCGGCACCGATTCCACCGACACGGCGGCGCCGATGGAGCCGTCGGTGTTTTCGATGGCGACCACCTCGCCCCGGCGCAGCGCGGCGAGCGCGCGGTCCACGGCGCGCACGGCGGCTTCGTCAATCGGGGGGATGCTGTCAGGGCGGCGTTCGGCGTGCATTGTCGGAATACTTCGTGGCAAAAGCGAAAGATGGTGCGCGGGGCGGGCGAAGCAAAGCGCAGGTGGCGCGCCCCTGTCCAGCGTTTCCCGCGCGCCAGACCGTTGCTGTGGCCGCAACGGTGCGGGCGGACCTGCGACCAATGGGCAGGGGCCTGCTGCGGCGCAACCGATTAAGATGGCGCCAACTCAGCCCAAGGAGCCTGTTTCGTGTCTTTCCATGCCGTGATCCCCAACGCGCCTTCCAGCGATTCCTACGCCTTGCGGATGATCGCGGCGCTGGCGCGCGTTGTGGGAACGACGGCGACCTTGCACCGGCTGCCCGGTCCCCATGCGCAGCTTGATCCGTCGGCCATCTTCGCCGCCGAGCTGCTGGTGTCGCGGTTGCCCGATGGCGCGGTGGTGTTGATCGACGGAACGACGCTGCCCAATCTGGCCGCCGCGCTGTCGCTCGACGACCGGCGTTTGCGTCTGGTCGCTCTGGTGGAGCGCCTGCGCTGGACCGAACCGGGGTTGAGCGCGCAGGCGGCGGCGGCCCACCGCCACATCGAACAGGGCGCGTTGGCCTTGATGCGGGCGATCGTCGCGCCGACCGCCGCCGTCGCCGCCGAGGTGAGCGCGCTGGGGGTGACGCCCGACGCCGTGCTGCGCGCGGCGGGGGACGAAGCGGGCGCGCGGGCGTTGCTCGCCCGTCTGCCCGAGGTCGTCGGGTTGGCGATGGCCGATGAAGCGCCCCCGCTCTGACGACGCCGCTCTGACGGGGCCGCTCTAACGGGGCCGACGACAAGGAGTCTCGGCTCATGATAAGGTCCGGGCGATTTTCCCGGCATGGTTTCGTCCGCTCATGACGTCTTTCAAACGCATTCTTCTGGTCGATGACGACATCGCGCTGCGCCAGTCGCTGGCCGAACAGCTCCGCCTGCTGGAGGAGTTCGAGACGGTGGAGGAGGGCGATGGGGCCGGGGCGCTGGCGGCGGCGCGCGAAGGCGGCTTTTCCGCCATTCTTCTGGACGTTGGGCTGCCCGACATGGACGGGCGCGACGTCTGCAAGCTGTTGCGCCGCGACGGCGTGCGTTGCCCGATCATCATGCTGACGGCCTCGGCCACCGATTCCGACACCATCTTGGGGCTGGAATCCGGGGCCAACGACTATGTCGCCAAGCCGTTCCGGTTGGGGGTGCTGCTGGCCCGGCTGCGCGCGCAGCTCCGCCAGTTTGAACAGACCGAGGACGCGGTGTTCGCCATCGGTCCCTACAGCTTCCGCCCCGCCGCCAAGCTGCTGCTGGACGAAGCGAAGAACCGCAAGATCCGCCTGACCGAAAAGGAAACGGCGATCTTGAAATATCTCTATCGGGCGGGCGATCAGGTGGTCGGGCGCGACATTCTGTTGGGCGAGGTGTGGGGCTACAACGCCGACGTCACCACCCACACCCTGGAAACCCACGTCTACCGGCTGCGCCAGAAGATCGAAAGCGATCCATCCTGCGCGGAAATTCTGGTGACGGAACCCGGCGGCTACCGCTTGGTGCCGTAAGGCGAACCGCCGCTGCGGGCGTTGGTCTGGCCGCCGCGCCCGGCGATGGTGATCTGGGCGGTGACGGCGGGCCAGCGTTGCCGCGCGCGGTCAAGCGCCAGCGGCTTTTTGCCCGGCAAGCCCCACAGGCCCCGCCCGCGCGACACCACCGGCAACAGACGCAGCTTGCGCCCGACGATGGCCAGCCGCCGCCGCCAATGGGCGACGATGTGGGCCGACAGGCCGATCCGCCGGGCGATCTCCTGATCCGACAGCAGGGCGCTGGCCGGATCCTGCAACAGATCCAGCGCGGCGCGCCGTTTGTCGGTGTCGGTGTGACGGGAGTGTTTGCGCTCCAGCGCCTTGCCGACGTCCCACAGCTTTTCCGCCGTCTCGCGCGCCAGGGTGCGCCAACGTTCGGCCTCGTCCTTGTGGCGGTCCAGATCGCTGGCGGTCTTGTCGAGCTGGCGGCGCAGGGTCGCCAGCTCCAGCTCCAGATCCTTCACTTGACGGCGCAGGCCGTGGACCAGCTCGTCGGGCGGCGGCGGTTGGGCCGGGGTGGTCGGGGTGACGACGGTGGGCGGCGGTTCGGGCGGCGGCTGGTCGTGCCGCGCCCGTTCGGCCAGATCGCGGAAGGTCAGACCGGCGCGCGACAGCATGATGCGGGCGGCGCGCAGGGCGGACAGCGCCTCTCCCTGATGCTCCGACTCGGCCATGGCCAGGACTTTGGCGAGTTTGTCTGGATCCATCCGTCGTCAGGTCCGTCGTCAAGTCCGTTGGTCTCACCATCGCAAGGGTGGTGGCGAACGGGAAGCCGCGCTGTGCGCGATGTGCGGCACGCTACCACATCTTATAGGCTTCACCACATTCCCATCATTGGGGGAAGCCCGGCAATTCGTGGGAACCGGGCGGGGCGGGGGATGGAAAATTTCTCGACTTGGGCTTCGGGCGTCGCCAACATGACCGAGCCATGACCGCCGGATCCGCGCCCACCCCCGCCCAGGCCCCCGCGCCCTTCACCGTCCGGTTCTGGGGCGTCCGAGGCAGCATTGCGTCTCCCGGCCCGGACACGGTGCGCTATGGCGGCAACACCGCCTGCATCGAGGTTCGTTGCGGCGATTGCCACGTCGTTTTTGATTGCGGCACCGGCATCCGCCCGCTGGGCGAGTCGCTGGCGCGCGGCGGGCCGGTGGACATCGATCTGCTGCTGACCCACAGCCATCTCGACCATATTTGCGGGCTGCCCTTTTTCGCCCCGGCCTTTCACCCGGACAGCCGGTTGCGCTTTTGGGCCGGGCATTTGCCGCCGGAGCGGCCCTTCCGCACCGTGCTGTCGGGCATGATGAGCGCGCCGCTGTTTCCGGTGCCGGTCGAGATTTTCCGCGCCGATTGCTCGTTCCGCGATTTCGCCGCCGGGGAAACGCTGGAGCCGAAACCCGGCGTGATCGTCCGCACCGCGCCGCTGAACCACCCCGACGGCGCCACCGGCTACCGGGTGGAGTTCGGCGGGCGCAGCCTGTGCGTGCTGACCGACACCGAACACCCGGCGCAGGGCCGCGACCCGATCATTCTGGAACTGCTGCGCGGCGCCGATCTGATGATCTACGACAGCACCTACACCGACGCCGAATACCCGACGCGCGTCGGCTGGGGGCATTCGACGTGGCAGGAGTGCCTGCGGCTGGCCGAAGCCGCCGGGGTTGGCCGCGCGGTGATCTTCCACCATGACCCGGCCCGCACCGACGCCGAACTGGACGTCATCGCCGCCGCCGCCGAGGCGACGCGCCCCGGTTCCCTGGTCGCGCGCGAAGGCATGGAATTGACGGTTTGACCGGCTGGCCGACGGCTTGGCTTTCTCAGCTTTTTGCCTCCAACCCCTTGATCGGGAGTCGATGTCACAGTTTCAGCCTGTGACAATTCTGGTAGAACCGACTCATCACGTCCGTGCGGGATGATGCGGGTGGGGCCGCGCGGCGACGCTCCGGGGGAAGCGATGCGGATCATGCTGCGTGCCGCTGTGAAGCGGGCTTGTGCCGTTCGGGTCTTCGCGCCGCTTCTGTTGGTCGCCGCTGGTCTGGCGGGCTGCGCCTCCCAACCGACCGGATTGGGGGATGGGCCGCGCTCCGTCGTGCTGAATCACCCCAGCGGCGAGACCGTCGCCGTCACCTATTGGCGGCCCGGCGGCGGGTATGACGCCGACGCGCTGCGTGAGATTTCCATGCTGTTTCGCGACCGCCGCAGCGGCGAGGTCATCCCGGTCGATCCGGCGTTGATCGACATGCTGGTGGAGTTGCGTCAACGCGCGGGCGCGCCGCCCGAAGCCCCGATCCGTCTGACCTCCGGCTACCGTTCGCCCGCCAGCAACGCGCTGTTGGCGCGGACCAACGCGAACGTCGCCGACAATTCCTATCACATGCGTGGTCAGGCGGCGGATTTCTCGATTCCCGGCGTTCCTCCGGCCCGTTTGGCCGAAGAGGCGGCGGCGATGCGGCGCGGCGGCTACGCGATGTACCCCAGCACCGGCCATGTCCATGTCGACACCGGCCCGTTCCGCACCTGGACGCCGAAGGGCGGCGGCGGGGAGCCGCGCGTCGCCCCGGTCCTGCAAGAGGCCAGAGCGCCGGAACAGGCGCCGCCGAAGGCGCCGGAACGGATCGTGTTGGCCGACGCGTCGCCGGTTCCACACCGTCCGTTGCCCACCGGGCCGATTGTCCTGCCGCCCGACATTCTGGCGGCGAACCCGCCCCCGGCGCGGGTCGCCCCGATCAAGGCGACGGCGGGGACAAAACCAGCGCTTGGCAAGGGGGCGGTCGCCAAGCCCCCGGTTCCGCCCGATCTGGTCCGGGTGCGGGCGGTGCTCGCCCAACTGAAGGAACAGCCGAAACCGGCGGCGGTGAAGAAGAAGCCGCAGTCGTAGAAGCCACAGTCGCAAGGGCTGGGGAAAGCGACGGGGCAAGAGCCGCCCCCGCCGCTTCCTCATCCCCAAAATCAGGTGTCCAGATCGACCAGAACCGGCACATGGTCGGACGGTTTCGGCTCCCAGCCCCGGACGTCGCGCAGCACGCGATGACCGCGCAAGGCGTCCTTCAACGGCGGCGTCACCCAGACATGATCCAGGCGGCGGCCCCGGTTCGACGCCGCCCAATCCTTCGCCCGATAACTCCACCAAGTGTAAAGCTTTTCGTCCGGCGGCACGAAATGGCGCATGGCGTCCACCCAGCCCAGCGACGCCTGCATCGCGGCCAGCTTTTCCACCTCGATCGGCGTGTGGGAGACGATGGAGAGCAACTCCTTGTGGCTCCACACATCCTGTTCCAGCGGGGCGATGTTCAGGTCGCCGACCAGCACCATCTTTTGATCCGCCGCGCGCTGGCCGCCCAGCCACGCCGTCATCTCGTCGAGGAACTGGAGTTTGTGGGCGAATTTGTCGTTCACCGCCGGGTCGGGGACGTCGCCGCCCGCCGGGATGTAGACGCAATGCAACTCGATCCCGTTCGCCAGCGTGGCGTGCGCGTGGCGGCGGTCTTCCTTGCCGCACCAATGCCGCACGTCCTGCGCGGCGAAGGGCAGGCGCGACAGGATGGCGACGCCGTTGTAGCTCTTCATCCCGTGGATGTGGGTGTGGACGTAGCCCTGCGCGACCAGCGGGGCCAGCGGGAAATCGGCGTCCACCACCTTGGTTTCCTGAAGGCAGATCACATCCGGCGCCTCCTCCGCGATCAGGCGGAGGAGGAGGTCCAGACGCATGCGGACCGAATTGATGTTCCAGGTTGCGATGCGCATCGTGCCGCCGCTCAGGCTATGGTGATGGTCAGGGCGCCCACGCCCTCGACCGCGCCGGTCAGCACGTCGCCGCTGACCACCGGGCCGACGCCCTCGGGCGTGCCGGTGTAGATCAGGTCGCCCGGTTGCAGCGCGACCAGACCGGACAGGTAGGAAATCGTTTCAGCCACCGACCAGATCAGATCGGACAGGTCGCCGCTCTGCCGCAGCGCGCCGTTGACCGCGACGGTGATCGCGCCCTTGTCCGGGTGGCCGATGTCGGCGGCCTTGCGGATGGCGCCGCAGGGGGCGGACTGGTCAAAGCCCTTGCCCATGTCCCAGGGCTTGCCTTCCTTCTTGGCGGCGTTTTGCAGGTCGCGGCGGGTCATGTCGAGACCGACGGCGTAGCCGAACACATGCTCCAGCGCCTGATCCACCGGGATGTCCCGCCCGCCGCCGCCGATGGCGACCACCAGCTCGATCTCATGGTGCAGGTTGGCGGTTTTGGGCGGGTAGGGGATGGTCGCGCCGTCGGGAACCACCGCGTCGGCGGGCTTCATGAAGAAAAAAGGCGGCTCGCGGGTCGGGTCGGCCCCCATCTCGCGGGCGTGGGCGGCGTAGTTGCGGCCCACGCAATAGATGCGGCGGACGGGGAACGGATCGCCGCCCGTCACGGGAACGGTCGGCTGGGACCACAGGGGAACGGCGTAGGCCATGGGGCGGCTCTTGCGGTGGGGGTTGGTCACGCGGATGCCATCCACAGGTACCCGAAACTGGACGGCGGACCAAGCCCCCAACCCGCGCCCCGGAAAGCCGACTCGACGGGCGGGAGGGCGGACATGAAGACGCCCGGTCTGGGGGAACCGGGCGTCGGAAGCTCCGTTTCCAGAACCCGCAGGCGGCAGGGGAAACCGCAGGGCGGGCGATCATTGCCGAAACCGGGGCTGATCGCTTCTTGATTCATCAAATTGGCGTTTGTTTGATGCGCAACCAATGTGAAAAACGCATGATTGATATGCGTTGACTGTGGAGCGTGCGGTTCTTGCTGACAAAGCGACTCTTCGGCCCCATTTTATCCGTTCATCCCACAGTATCATTCAACTACGGCATTCGCGGTGACTGACAACGAGCGTTCCACCCCCGCCGACCGGCGTTCGCGCCTGCGTCCTGGCAAAAACGGCAAGCTCGCCCTTGGGCCTCTTCCTGACCTCGTGGGCTACAACCTGCGCAAGGCTCAGGTCGCGCTGTTCCAGAGCTTCCAGAACGCGGTTTCTCCGCAGGATGTGACGCCCGGCCAGTTCGGCGTCCTCATCATGATTCGGGAAAACGAAGGGCTGTCGCAATCCGATCTGGGCACGGCGGTCGGCATCGACCGTTCGACCATGGTCGCGGTGATCGACCGTCTGGAGTCGCGTGGCTTGGTGGTTCGCGCCCCCTCGCCGAACGACCGCCGGTCCTACGCCCTGCGCCTGTCGCCGGAAGGTCAGGCCATGATGGATGACCTGATTCCCCGCGTTCAGGCGCACGATCAGGGAATGGTCAAGGATCTGACCCCGGAAGAACAGGTCCAGTTCATCGACTTCCTCCGTCGGGTTTCCCGCGCGAAGTAAGGTGGATTGGTCTGGGCTTAGGGCCAGACTTGAGTGTTGACGCACCTTGAGTGTTGACGCACAAGGGGACCGGGCGACGCGCGCGGTCCCCTGTTTGTGTTTGTGCCGGGTTGATGTCCAGCGGATTCAGCGCAGACGGCGTTGCGCGTGCGCGGCGGCGGCGGCGCCAAAGGCGTGCAGCAGGGCCGCCGACAGCGGATCCTCCCAAAACCGCCATTCCGGGTGCCATTGGACGGCGAGCGCGAAGGCCGGGGCCGCCGTCACCCGCACGGCTTCGACCAACCCATCCTCGGCCCGCGCCTCCACGGTCAGGCCGTCGGCCAGCCGGTTCAGCCCCTGGGCGTGCAGCGAGTTGACCGCCACCGAGTCGGCGCCGTTGGCCAACCCGGCGAGAATTCCGCCCGGCGTCAGATGGACGCGGTGCGATGGGCCGTACTGGACGGTCAGGGGCGCGGATTTGTCCTCGCGGTGGTTGGTGTAGCCGGGGAGTTCATGCACCCGCTGGTGCAGCGACCCGCCCAGCGCGACGTTCAACTCCTGAAACCCCCGGCAGATGCCCAGCAGCGGCACCCCCATGTCCAGCGCGGCGAGGATCATCGGCAGGGTGGTGGCGTCGCGGGCGGGGTCGTGCAGGGTTCCAGGCTCGCTCGGCTCGCCGCCGTAACGCTGCGGCTCCACGTTGGACGGGCTGCCGGTGATGAGCAGGCCGTCGAGGCGCCCGACCAGATCGTCGATGTCGAGGCTTCCGCCCAACGCCGGAATCAGCAACGGCACGCCGCCAGCCCCGTCGGACACGGCGCGCACATATTTGTCGCCGCAGACGTGAAAGGGATGCTCGCCAATGGGGCGGGTGCAGGCGGGGATGCCGATCAATGGCTTTTGCATCATGGATGACCTCCGGTGCGCGGACCCGTCGCCATTCTGCGCGCTCGCCACGCTCTTGCCCAGAGGGCGACGGCAGCCCAAAGGGCGGTGAAGACCGATGGATCAGTTGTCCTTGCCGAAGTCCGATCCGGTCTTTGGTTCCTTGAAATAGAACAGATTCGAGTCGAACGTCACGTCGGCGCGCGGGTTGAGCAGGGCGACCTCGGTCGTCAGCCCTTGGGCGTCCAGCACGCGCCATTTGCGCAGTTGAAAGGGGTGATCCTCGAACACCAGGGTCATCGTGCCTTTGCCGGCGTCCTTGGTTTCGACAAGACTGACTTCGATGACGCCGGGGGTCTGGAACACGGTGGTCACGGTCACGTCGCCCGACAAACGGATCGTCTTGCGCAAAATGAAATCGGCCAGCGTCGTGCCGATGGGCGTGCTCGACTGCTGGCGCATCTCGCCGTCCCAATAAAAGATGAAACTGCCGTCGGCGACGACGAAATCCTTGATCGGCTTGTCATATTCCAGCCGCATCTTGCCGGGGCGCGACAGATAGAAGGTGCCGGACGCTTGCCGCCCGTCGGGGGCCACCTGAATGAACTTCGACTGAAGGCTCTGCACGCCGTTCAGATACTGCTCGACCTGGGCGATGGTGGCCTTGTCCTGGGCCGACAGGGGCGCGGCGGCGGGCGCGGCGCCAGCGTCGGGCGGGGCGATGGTCAGCGCGGCGGCGGTCAACAGAAGGGTGGCGAAAATACGGGCAAGCACGGGCGTCATCCCTGGACAGAGTGAACCCGACCGTCATAACCGGGCGTTGTGGCGGACATAAGGCGGATGCCCAGAAAATCCAAGAGGGAAAGCCAAGAGGGAAAGCCAAAGGGGAAAGCGGGGCGTGGCATTGCCCCGCCTTTGCCGCGCGCGGCTTTACAGCGGTTGCCCGCGAATCATCCGGGGCAGGTCGCCGACGATGCCCATGGCGTGCTTCATGAAAAAGCGTTTGACCGGCGGCAGGCGGTTGACCAAGCCCATGCCCAGATCGCGGGCCAGCCGGATCGGCGGGATGTTGTTGGAGAACAGATGCACCAGCCCGTCGCACACCGCCGCCAACAGCACGGTGTCGAAGCGGCGCCAGCGTTGGAAGCGGGCCAGCACCTCCGGCCCGCCGACGTCCAGCCCCAGACGGTGGGCGTCGACGATCACCTCGGCCAGGGCGGCGACGTCGCGCAGCCCCAGATTCAGGCCCTGCCCGGCGATGGGGTGGATGGCGTGGGCGGCCTCGCCGATCAGGGCGAGGCGTTCGGCGATGAAGCGTTCGGCCAGCAGCACCGACAGCGGCCACGCCTCGCGCCGGGTGGCCAGCGTGATCTCGCCCAGATAACCGCCCGACCGCCGCGACAGCTCCTCGATGAACTGGTCGTCGGGCAGATCGAGGTAGGTTTGCACCAGCGACCGCTTTTCGCTCCAGATGATGGAGCAGCGGTTCTCGGTCATCGGCAGGACGGCGAAGGGGCCGTTCGGCATGAAATGCTCGACGGCGATTCCCTTGTTCGGTTCGGAATGATGGATCGTGCAGATGATGGCGCTCTGGTCGTAGGACCAGCGCCGCACCTTGATGCCCGCCCCCTCGCGCGCCAGCGACTTTCGGCCATCGGCGCCGATCACCAGCTTGGCCCGCACCACCCGGCCGTCGGCCAGCGTCACCGACGCGCCGTTGCGGTTGCGGGTGATGGCTGTGGCCTTGGCCGGGGCCAGATGGATCAGGCCGGGCAGCTCGGCCACGCGGGCGAACAGGGCGCGGCGCATGTCCTTGTTGTCGAGGATCCAGCCGAAGGGCCGGTGCTGGCCGTCCACCGCCAATTCGGTGTGGTCGTAATGGACGAACAACGGCGAAAACTGGTCGGCGATGCGGATGTCGAGCATCGGCCCGGCCTTGTCCGCCATGTGCTTCCACACCCCGGCCCCTTCCAGCACCTTCATCGAGGCGTAGGCGATGGCGGTGGTGCGGATGTCGAATCCGTCGTCGGCCTGCCGGTCGGGGCTGTCCTGGTCGATGCAGACCACGGGAACGCCCGCCGTCGCCAGCGCCGCCGCCATGGAAAGTCCGGCCAGACCGCCGCCCAGGATCGCCACCTCGGTGGCGAGGTCGCCGCTGGTGGCGGTGGAGGGGGGCGTGTTCGCGGTCGGGTTGCCCGATTCGGCCATGATGCGCTGTCCTTCGCTTCGCAATCCTGCCCGGCGACGGGTCGCCGCCGCCGGGGTCGCGATGGACAATTGTCCTCCGCCGGGCCGATGTCCAGTGTCGCCGCGCCGCTTCGGCGACGGACAGATTGTCGCTGAACAATAAATAGGCACATGCTGCCGTTTTAAGCGCCCAATCCGCAGGCATACCCTCGCGGTTGCGGTAGAAATCAACCGGCACGATTCTTGAAGTCATTGATTTTTGCGGTCGAGACGAACAGGCTTGAACCCGAACGGGATCCCCATCGTCAACCCGGCGACGGGGAAGAACCGCGAAGGGTCGATCTGATCGGCCAAGACCGGAACAACGCTTTTTAGGGGAAGCCACATGAAACTGGTTATGGCCATCATCAAGCCGTTCAAGCTGGACGAAGTGCGCGAGGCGCTGACGTCGCTTGGGATTCAGGGCTTGACCGTCAGCGAGGTCAAGGGTTTCGGTCGGCAGAAGGGCCAGACGGAAATCTATCGCGGCGCCGAATATTCGGTGAGCTTCCTGCCCAAGGTGAAGGTCGAGGTCGCCGTGTCCGACGACCAGTTCGAGCAGGTGGTCGAGGCGATCCAGAAGGCCGCCAACACCGGCCGCATCGGCGACGGCAAGATCTTCGTTCTGGAGATTGCCCAAGCCGTGCGCATCCGCACCGGCGAGACCAACGGCGAGGCGCTCTGACCACCGCCCCTCCCGGTTCGTCCGGGCGGGGGGTTCCGGCCTTGGTCCGGGTTCGTCTCTGCGGGGGACGGACCCGGACGGCGCGTCCCGCTGGGGATTGCCCGGAATTGGGGCGGTTTCCGGTCGGCGTCGTCGCTTTTCCGTGTTTGTCCGGTTGAGTTGGTCCGGTTGACGGCCAACGCCGTGAACCGGCTTTGCGCGCTTGTACCCTCCTTGTTCCGCCGATAGGATCATCGCTGATTTTGAGCGGGCGCGGTCCGTCGGTGATGGGCCGGATTGGCTAATGGGGAAGGTGCGGGGCGTTATGGTGTCTGCCGATTTCAGCGTTCACTCCGGCGCGGCGTTCAGCGCGGCGATTGGCAACGACCGGCTTGACCGGCTCAGCGATTACCCGTTCACGCGATTGGCGAATTTGCTGGCGGGCGTCACGCCGCGCGCCAACGTCGCCCCCGTCGTGCTGACGGTCGGCGAACCGCAGCACACGCCCCCCGCCCTGATCGACGAGACGTTGCGCGCCAACACCGCCGGATGGGGCAAATACCCGCCGGTCGGCGGAACCCCGGAGTTCCGCGCCGCCGCCGGTGACTGGCTGACCCGCCGCTATGGGCTGCCCGCCGGGCTGTTCCACGCCGAATCCTCGCTGCTGCCGGTGTCGGGCACGCGGGAGGCGCTGTTCATGCTGGCCTTGCTGGCGGTTCCGCCGCAGAAGGCGGGCAAGCAGCCCGCCGTGCTGATGCCCAACCCCTTTTACGCGCCCTATGAGGGGGCGGCGGTGATGGCGGGGGCGGAGCCGGTCTTCCTGCCCGGCACGCGCGCCACCGGCTTCCTGCCCGATCTGGACGCGCTGACGCCGGAGCTGCTGGAGCGGACGGCGCTGTTCTATCTCTGCACCCCGGCCAACCCGCAGGGGGCCGCCGCGTCCGCCGCCTATCTGGCCAAGGCCATCGGGCTGGCGCGGGACTATGGTTTCGTGCTGGCGGTCGATGAATGCTACGCCGAAATTTACCTGGACCGCCCGCCCATCGGCGCGCTTGAGGTCGCGGCCTCCCTGCCGCACGGCGGCGCGCCTTGGTCCAATCTGCTGGTCTTCCATTCCCTGTCCAAGCGGTCGAGCGCGGCGGGCTTGCGGTCGGGTTTCGTCGCCGGGGATCCGGCGTTGATCGGGCGCTTTTCCCGGCTGCGCAGCTACGCCAACGCGGGCATGCCGCTGCCGGTGGTCGCCGCCAGCACAGCCTTGTGGCGGGACGAGGCGCATGTCGAGGAAAACCGCCGCCTCTACCGCGCCAAATTCGCCGCCGCCGAGGCCGAGTTGCAGGGCCGTTACGGCTATTACCGCCCCGACGGCGGCTTCTTCCTGTGGCTGGAGGTTGGCGACGGCGAGGAGGCGGCCAAGCGCCTGTGGGCCGACGGCGCCGTGCGCGTGCTGCCCGGCGGCTATCTGGCCCATTCCGTGCCGGGGGAACCCAACCCCGGCGCCGCCTTCATCCGGGTGGCGCTGGTGCAGGACGCCGAAACCGTCGGCCAGGCCTGCGCCGCCATCGTCCGCATCCTTGGCTGAGCTTTTCTGACCGCCGCCTCCGCCCCGCTTCCGGGGCGGACCGAGAACGAGGTTTCGACCCATGGCCCGACCCGCCGGTCCCCCTTCCGCGCGCCCCCGGCCCAGTCTGGGACGGACCGCCGCCGCGCGCCTTGGCGCGCGCGAGGAAAAGGGGCGCCTTGGCGCGCGCGAGGAAAAGATCACCGGCAAGGACACGGGCAAGGACCGGGTCCGTCCGCCCACCGCGCGCCAGGAAAAGCCGCCCTTCTTTTCGCCCGCCACGCGGCGGTTGGTGGTGGCCCGCGCGCGCGAGGCCATGGGCTTCGTGCTGGGTTTGTTCGGCTTGATGCTGATGGTTCTGTTGGGCAGTTACGATCCGGCGGATCCCTCATGGAACTCGGTTCCCGCCAACGCGGACAAGACGCGCAATCTGTTCGGTTTTCCCGGCGCCTACCTCGCCGACCTGTTGATCCAGTCGCTGGGCTGGGCGTCCTTCGTCATCGCGCTGGTGCCGATGTTCTGGGGCTGGCGGTTGGGCGCCCAGCGCAGCCTGGGCAACCCGATGTTCCGCACCGTGCTGGCGCTGTGGGGGGTGATTCTGGTGGCGATGGCGCTGGCCGGGCTGACCACCGAATCCTCGGACCCGCTGGCGGCCTTGCCCGGCGGCAGCGTCGGCGACGTCATGTTGCGTGGCGTCAGCAATCTGTTCGGCGGCACCCCGATGGTGGCGACGGTCGCCGCCTTTTCCGGCGGTTTCGTTCTGTTCCTCGCCGCCGGTCTGTCCATCGCCGAATGGGTCACGGGCTTCAAGGCGCTGGGGTCGGGCAGCGTCACGGCGACGCGCTTCGCCGTTCGCGGCGCCCACTACGCCGTCAACACGGTGGGCCGTCGCGGCGTCATCGCCGCCCGCAACGCGGCGCAAGCCGCCGCCCAAACCGCCAGCGGCGCGGTGGACGACGCGCTGCTGCGGCGGACGCCGGGCGTCGACCGCCGGGGCCGCGCCGTGCCGAGCTTTGACGACGCGCCGCGTTTCGACTCGGGCGCGCATGGCCCCTCGCAGGTCCACCCCGCCGGGCTGGACGCCGCGCCGATCCTCCATCACCCGCCCCATGGCCACCCGCCCCACGGCGCGGCGGAGGCCAAGCCGTTGCGCCCGATTCCGGTCGTCGCCCGCAAGCCGGACGACGACGGGCCGCTCCCCGCCCAACGCGCCCTGCCGTTGGAGATGGTCGAGGAGGACGAGGAGGAGAGTTACGAGCTGCCGCCGCTCGATCTGTTGCAGCCGCCGCCGCAGGGCGTGCGCGGCGAGCAGGTCGATGAAGGCCAGTTGCGGCGCAACGCCGCCCAGTTGGAAGAGGTGTTCGGCGATTTCGGCGTGCGCGGCGCGGTGCAGAAGGTTCATCCCGGCCCGGTCGTCACCCTGTATGAGCTGGAACCCGCCCCCGGCACCAAATCATCCCGCGTCATCGGTCTGGCCGACGACATCGCCCGTTCGATGAGCGCGGTTTCGGTGCGCGTCGCCGTGGTGTCCGGGCGCAACGTCATCGGCATCGAACTGCCCAACGCCCGGCGCGAAACCGTGCTGCTGCGCGAGCTGATGGCGTCCGACAGCTTCGACAAGAGCGGGGCCAAGCTGGCGCTGGCGCTGGGCAAGGACATCGGCGGGCACCCGGTGGTCGCCGATCTGGCCCGCTTCCCCCATCTGCTGGTCGCCGGAACCACCGGATCGGGCAAGTCGGTGGCGATCAACACGATGATCCTGTCGCTGCTCTACCGGCTGCCGCCGGAACGCTGCCGCTTCATCATGGTCGATCCCAAGATGTTGGAGCTGTCGGTCTATGAAGGCATCCCGCATCTGCTGACGCCGGTCGTCACCGACCCGAAAAAGGCGGTGGTCGCCCTGAAATGGGCGGTGCGCGAGATGGAAGACCGTTACCGCAACATGTCCAAGCTGGGCGTCCGCAACATCGAGGGCTACAACGCCCGCCTGCGCGAAGCCCGCGAGGATGGCGAGTCGCTGACCCGCCGGGTGCAGACCGGCTTCGATCCCGACACCGGCAAACCGCTGTTCGAGGAACAGCCGCTCGACCTCACCGAACTGCCCTACATCGTCGTCATCGTCGATGAGATGGCCGATCTGATGCTGGTGGCGGGCAAGGACATCGAGGCGGCGATCCAACGCCTGGCCCAGATGGCGCGCGCGGCGGGCATCCATTTGATTATGGCGACGCAACGCCCCTCGGTGGACGTCATCACCGGCACCATCAAGGCGAATTTCCCCACCCGCATCAGCTTCCAGGTGACGAGCAAGATCGACAGCCGCACCATTCTGGGCGAGCAGGGGGCCGAGCAGCTTTTGGGGCAGGGCGACATGCTCTACATGGCGGGCGGTGGGCGCATCACCCGCGTTCATGGCCCCTTCGTCTCCGACCATGAGGTCGAGCAGATCGTCCGTTTTCTCAAGTCGCAGGGCGAACCGAACTACGTCGACTCGATCACCGAGGATGAGGACGGCGACGCCAGCTTTGACGACGGCGGGGCGCTGGCCGCCAACGGCGGCGGGTCGGGCGATGATCTCTACGACAAGGCGGTCGCCGTGGTCTGCCGCGAGCGCAAGGCGTCCACCAGCTTCATCCAGCGCCAATTGCGCATCGGCTACAACTCCGCCGCCCGCCTGATCGAGCGGATGGAGACGGAGGGCGTGGTCAGCAAGCCCAACCATTCGGGCAAACGCGAGGTTCTCGCCCGCAACATCGACGAGTGAGTCGTTGGAGCGCGGATTGACAACCGCCGGTCCGCTCACCAATATTGGGGGTAGGCGGGCAGGGGCTGCTTTCCCCTGCCCGCCCGCCCGATCTTAGTGCAGAAGGTCAAGCAACCGCTTGACGATCTCCAGCACCAGGATCAGGAGAGCGAGGATCTTTTCCATCCTCAGCACCTCCCGGTAGTGCGGCGGCGATGGCGGCCAGTCCGCCATCGCGTCCGCCGGGTGATTTTGACAAAAAAGTGCAAAAATACAATTGTGTTCCACCAGCGGATGTCGCCCGCGCGCGTCACCCCCGCAGCGGAACCAGCGATCCGACCAGGAACAGACTGGCCGCCGCCACGACCACGCTGGGGCCGCCCGGCAAATCCCAGGTCAGCGAGGCCAGCAGCCCGGCGACCACGGCGACCACGCCAAAGACCGAGGCCAAGGCCGCCATGCTTTCGGGCGTGCGGGTGAAACGGCGGGCCGCCGCCGCCGGGATGATGAGCAGCGACGTAATCAGCAGGATGCCGACGATCTTCATGGCGATGGCGATCACCAGCGCGATCAGCAGCATGAAGGCCAGACGCAGGGCGTCCACCGGCATGCCCTCCACCCGCGCCAGATCCTCGTCCACCGTCACGGCCAGCAGACGCCGCCACAGCAGCGCCAGCCCGGTCAGCGCCACCGCGCCGCCGCTGTAGATCCAGACCAGATCATTGGCCGTCACCGACAGGATGTCGCCGAACAGATAGGCCATCAGATCGACGCGCAGCGTCTCCAGAAAGGCCAACGCCACCAGCCCCAGCGACAGCGAGCCGTGCGACAGGATGCCCAGCACGGTGTCGGCGGCCAGCGTGCGCCGCCGTTGCAACCCGACCAGCGCCAGCGCCAGCGCGACGCAGACCACCATCACCCCGATCATCGGGTTGACGCCCAGCAGAAAGCCCAGAGTCACCCCCAACAGGGCCGAATGGGACAGGGTGTCGCCGAAATAGGCCATGCGCCGCCAGACCACGAAGGATCCCAGCGGCCCGGCCAACGCGGCGATGCCGCAACCGGCGGCCAGCGCGCGGATCAAAAAATCATCCATGGCAACAGCCCCCGTCCTGACTCTTGACGACGCCGCGCTCCGGGTCGTGCGCGTGGTCGTGATGGTGCAGATAGACCGCCAGCTCCGCCGCGTGGCGGCCAAACAGCGCGTGGTATTCCGGGTGGCGGCTGACGTCCTCGGGCCGCCCGTGGCAACAGACATGGCCGTTCAGGCAGATCACCCGGTCGGTGCGCGCCATCACCGTGTGCAGATCATGGCTGACCAGCAGGATGCCGCAGCGGTGATGACGGCGGACATGCTCGATGCGGGCGAACAGTTCGGCCTGGCCATGGACGTCCACCGCCTGGTCGGGTTCGTCCAGCACCAGCAGATCGGGGTCGCTCAGCAGGGCGCGGGCCAGCAGCACCCGTTGCATCTCGCCGCCCGACAGGGTTTGCACCGCCGCGTTCGCCAGCCGGGCGACGCCCGCCTCCTCCAGCGCCGCTGTGATCTGGTCGGGCGTGGTTGGGCGCCACAAGGTCAGAAAGCGGCGAACGGTCAGCGGCAACGTCGCGTCCACCGCCAATTTCTGCGGCATGTAGCCGACGCGCAGACCAGGGCGCCGCGCCACCCGACCATCCGACGGGCGGACCAGCCCCAGAACGGCGCGGGCCAGCGTGGTCTTTCCCGCCCCGTTGGGACCAATCAGAGTCACCACCTCGCCAGGGTTGACGGCCATGGTGACGCCGCTCAGCACCGGCCGTCCGCCCAGACGCACGGACAGATTCTCGGTCCACACCAGCGGATCGGGAGCGGGCGCGGGCGCAGTGGACGCGGGGGGAGCGTGTGGGTGGGTGATTGACATGTTATGTTATAACGTGACAAATGAAGGCCGGTTCATCCGTATGCTCTCAAAGCTTCATCCTGTCCAGAATGACAATAAGGATTGCACCCATGCGCCGTATCGCGTGTTTCCCGGCGGTCGCCGTCACCCTGATGCTGGCGGTCGCCCCGGCTTTGGCCGACGCGCCGAAGGTGGTCGTGTCGATCAAGCCGATCCATTCCCTGGTGGCGTCGGTGATGCAGGGGGTTGGCGAACCGGCGTTGCTGGTGCGCGGCGGCGCCTCGCCCCACACCTACACGCTGAAGCCGTCGGACGCCAAAAGCCTGTCCACCGCCGATCTGGTGGTCTGGGTCGGGCCGGAGATGGAAGGCTTTCTGGAAAAGCCGCTCTCCAGCAACGCCCGCAAGGCGAAAATCCTGACCTTGATGGACGCCCAGGGCCTCCACCTTCTGGACGCGCGCGAGGGCGGGGCCTGGGAGGCGCACGATCATGGCCATGAGCATAAGGGCGACGCCCACAAGCATGAGGCCAAAGGCCACGACGCCAAGCACGATCACCATGACGAGCATGACCATGACGAGGTGAACACCCACATCTGGCTCGATCCGGCCAACGCCCGCCGCATCGTCGCCCTGACCGCCGAGGCGCTGGCCGCCAAGGATCCGGCCAACGCCGAAGCCTACCGGACCAACGCCGACAAGACGCTTGGATCCATCGACGCGCTCGACGCGGAGCTGAAAGCGGCGCTGGCCCCGGTGGCGGGCAAGCCCTTCGTCGTCTTCCACGACGCCTATCAGTATTTCGAGGATCGTTACGGCCTGTCGGCGGTCGGCTCGATCACCGTCAGCCCGGACCGTCGCCCCTCGGCCAAGCGCCTGTCGGCGGTGCGCGCCAAGATCGCCGGTCTGGACGCCGCTTGCGTCTTCGCCGAGCCGCAGTTTGAACCGGCGCTGGTTCGCACGGTGGCGGAGGGAACCAAGGCCAAGACGGGAATCTTGGACCCCGAGGGCGCTGATTTGGCGGAAGGCCCGGCGCTCTACCCGACTCTGCTGCGCAATCTGGCCGCCTCGCTGCGCGGCTGTCTTGGCGCTTAAGCCAACCGCCTCCCTGTGCTAAAGGCTTGATGAGAAGGTCCGGCTGTTTGGTCAGGGAGTGAGGCGTCATGAAGATCGGTGTCATCGGCTGCGCGGGGCGCATGGGCCAGATGTTGGTGCGGGAAATCACGGCGACGGCGGGTTGCACGCTGATCGGCGGCACCGACAAGGTCGGCGGCGAGGCCATCGGCAAGGATCTGGGGCTGCTGGCCGGTCTGGACGCGCTGGGCGTCGTCGCCATCGACGATCCGGTGGCGCTCTTCGCCCAGGCCGACGCGGTGATCGACTTCTCCAACCCTGAAGCGACGGAGCGTCACGCCGCGTTGGCCGCCCAGGCGGAAACCGTGCTGGTCATCGGCACCACCGGCCTAAACCCGTCGCAGCAGGCGGCCATCGCCCAGGCGGCGACCCACACGGCGATTCTGCAATCGCCCAACATGTCGCTGGGCGTCAATCTGCTGCTGGCGCTGGTCGAGCAGGTCGCCAGCAAGTTGGACGACGCCTACGACATTGAAATCCTGGAGATGCACCACCGCAACAAGGTGGACGCGCCGTCCGGCACCGCGCTGGGGTTGGGCCGCGCGGCGGCGGCGGGGCGGGGCGTGGCGCTGGAGGATGTCTGGCAAAAGACCCGCGACGGCATCACCGGCGTCCGTCCGCGCGGCGAGATCGGCTTCGCCACCCTGCGCGGCGGCGACGTCATCGGCGATCACGTCGTCATGTTCGCGGGCGACGGCGAGCGGATCGAGCTGACCCACAAGGGATCGGGCCGCCAAATCTACGCCAAGGGCGCCGTGCGCGCCGCCCTGTGGGCGCGCGACAAGACGCCGGGCCTTTACAGCATGAAGGACGTGCTGGGGCTGTAACCGTTTTCCAAGCCCTATTGCGCTGGTTCGGCGCCGCTGGCCCCCTCCCCAACCCTCCCCCGCTTTGCGGGAGAGGGGGCCTGGAGCCTTGTTGGCGCGCGGTTGTCGGCGTGCGGCGGAGTTCCCTCTCCCGCCACAGGCGGGGGAGGGCTAGGGAGGGGGCAAAACGCTAACCACCCTCCGGCCTCCGCATAGGAACGGTTGACGGTCAGGCGACCAGCGGCAACCCGTCGCGCGCCAGAACGGCCAGGAAGGCGTCGATCACGCGCGGGTCGAAATGTCGGCCCGACTCGGCGCGCAGCAGGTCCAACACCTCCTCCATCTCCCACGCCTTTTTGTAAGGGCGGCGGTGGAGCAGGGCGTCGAAGACGTCGGCGACGGCGACGATGCGGCCCGACAGCGGGATGGCGTCGCCGCTCAAGCCGTGGGGGTAGCCGCCGCCGTCGAACCTCTCATGATGGCTTTCGGCGATTTGGGCGCCCATCGACAGGCAGTTGCGCGGCCCCTCGCCCCCGGCGTCGCGCAGGATGGCGCCGCCGATGGCGGCGTGTTCGCGCATGTGGCGCATTTCCTCCGCGTCCAGCCGTCCGGGCTTGCGCAGAATGGCGTCGGGGATGGCGACCTTGCCGACGTCGTGCAGGACGCTGGCCAACCCGATCATGCCGCAGAATTCTTCATCCAACTCGTCGGGGAACAGGTCGCGGGCGCGCAGTTCGCGCGCGATGGCGGTGGCCCAGCGGCCCAGCCGCTTCACATGGTCGCCGGTGACTTCGTCCTTGTATTCGGCCAGCTTGCCCAGCGCGTGGACGGTGGCGATCTGCGCCTCTTGCAGCCGCTCGACCAGATGCAGATTGTCGAAGCCGGTTCCGGCCTTGGCGCAAAACAGCTCGATCAGGCGCTGCTCCACCTCGGGCAACGGGCCGTCGGCGCGGACGCACAGCGCGTGCGGCGCTTGGCTGCGGCTGCGCAGCCGGGCGACGCCGTGCCGGTCGCCCCAGCGGGAGCGGCCATCGTCCAGCGTCGCGCGGATGTCCGGCATCACCTCATCGGGCAGGGTCGCGTCCAGCGGTCCGTCGCCCGCGCTGGCGGCGGACAGCACGCGCGGTTCGCCGTCGGGGGAGGCGGCGCAGAGCAGGACCGAGCCGGAAACGGGCAACAGATCGGCCATCCGTTCGGTCAGGGCGCGGAGAAAAGCGGCGCGACTCGGCTGTTCGAGCAGATGATCGGCGGCCTCCATCACCGCTTCAACCCCTTGGCGTCCACGCTCGATCAGCGTGATGTGCTGGTAGGATCGCAGGGCGGCGACGGTCGCGGTGAACAGTTTTTGCGCGGTCAGTTCGCTCTTGGCTTTGTAATCGTTGATGTCATAGGCGGCGATGATCGCGCGTTCGGGGGCCTGTCCGGGTTGGCCGGTGCGCAGGATGATGCGCACCTGTTGGTTGCCCAGCGTTTCGCGGATGTGACGGACCAGGGTCAGCCCGGCGTCGTCGGTTTCCATCACCACATCCAGCAGAATGACGGCGATGTCCCGATGCTCGTCCAGCAGGGCGCGGGCCTGCTTGGCCGAATAGGCCGAGAGGAAGCGCAACTGGCGCTTTTCAAAACTGGCGTCGCCCAACACCACGCGGGTGATGGCGTGGACCTCGTGGTCGTCATCGACGATCAGGATCCGCCAGGGCGGGTTGCGCCGGACGGCCAAAGCGTCTTCGTCGGTGTTTTCATCAGCGAACAGCAGATCGTCGCTGGCGTTTTCCGCCGCTGCCAAGTCCGCCATCGCCCCTGCTTCCTCCGGGCGCGAAGCCGCGCCGTCTCGTCGAACGAAAACCACGTCACGCGGTGAGCGTGAAAAGTCGGCGCAATCTTCGGATTAGCAACAGAATGTTGTCAACGCCGTCCAACCCTCAACGCGCCGGGTCAGGGTGATGGGATCAGGCCGCCGCCTTCTTCCAGGCGGCGGTCAGCAAGCCAGCCCCGATCAGCAGGGAGCCGCCGGTTCGGTTGACCGCGCGCTGCACCGACGGGGTGCGCACCGCCTTGCGCGCGGCGGACGCCAACAGGGCGTAGAGCGCGGCGTTCAGCGTCGCCAGAACCAGAAAGGTCGCCTCCATCGTCGCCATCTGGCCGACCAGTGGCTGCGCGGCGTCGAGGAACTGCGGCAGGAAGGCGACGAAGAAGACAAGGCTTTTGGGATTAAGCGCCGTGACGGCGTAGGTGTGCAACAGCATCCGCAGCGGTTTGACGTCCGGCTCGTCGGCGGACTCGGAACCAACGGTGATTGGCGCCCGCCACAGCTTGACGCCAAGATAGATCAGATAAGCGGCGCCGACCCATTTCAGCCCGGTGAACAGCGCGGCGGAGGCGGACAGCAACACGCCCAACCCCAGCATCGAGGCGGTCATCGCGGTGAAATCGCCCAACGCCACCCCGGCGACGGTCGCCATCGCGGATCGACGGCCATGGCCCAAGGCGTAGGACACGACAATCAGCACCGTCGGCCCCGGTATCATCAGCATGACGGTCGAGGCGGCGGCGAAGGCCAGCCAGAGTTCCAGGGACATTGGACGGATCCTTGCGGAGAGCGGGGTGGACCCGTCTATTAATCCTTGCCGCGAATTGACGCGCAACAGCGGCGTTGCGTGTCGGCGGCGCGTTCAGCGTTTTGCGCTGAACACCCCGGCGGCGTAAGGAAGGGCGAGCAGGGCTTGCAGGGCGGCCCAGGCCAGAGCCTCCCAATTGGGCAGCGACCAATCGACCTCATGCAGCGCCTCGCGGAAGGGAAGCTGGCCGTAAATCAGTGATTCCAGCGGCACGAAACCCTCGGCCAGCACGGTCAGCAGGGCGGTCAGCAGCAGCCCGGCGGCGAGCAGCGACTCGACGGGCAGGCGGCGCGCGGCCCGGCACAGGCGGCGGGCGGGCGCGTCGGTCATCGGCACGGCGGGGCGGAACAGACCGGCGATGGCGCTGGCCGCGCCCCGCGTGGCCCCGACCGGGCGGCGGGCGGCGCGGACCATGCCCAGCCCCAGCAGCCCAACCACCGGGATCATGAAATAGGGGTTGGGGAAGTCGCGGTAACGGCCATCCCAAACGATCAAGGCCGCCCAGATCAGAGCCAGCCCGGTCAAGGCCAACGCCGACCAGCGGCCAACCGACTCGACGGCGGACAGGGACGGGCGGTTGACCCGCAGGCCCGCCAGCGGCTCCCGCGCCAGCCCGCCGCCCGCCAGCGTCCGTTGCGCGGTCAGCAGAACGGCCAGCGACAGCGCCGCCGTCAACGCCAGCATGACGCCCGCCAGGGCGGTGTCGTGCCAGTAATGTTTCCCGTGAAGCGCCGCGTGAACGGCCTGGACGAACAAAGTGGACAGCGCTTGCGTCAACAGGATCAAGCCGGTCCAACCGCCGTTGGTCAGACGCCCGCCGCGCAGCGCCAGACCGGCCAGCAGAAGCAGGGCGAGGCCGCCGGAGACGGCGTAAAGGCGCGGCCAGTCGCGGTTTTCCACCACCGGCCCGGCCAGCGAGAATTTCGCCACGCGGTCGGCGCCATACAGGCCCCAATGGCCGCCGACGGTGCCCTCCAGCTTGGCTTTCCAATCCTGATCGAAGGCTTCGATGACGTTGTAGTCAAAGCCCTCCTGCGCGGCCATGCGGACGAAGCCGTTGACGAAGGTCGCCTTGTTGACCAGCCCCGGCACGGCGGCCCCGCGCGAACGGCCCGCCGTCGGCCAGCCGGTTTCGCCGACCAGGATCGGCTTGCCCGGAAAACGCTTCGCGATGGTGTGGTAGGAGGAGCGGATGCGTTCCGTCGCGCCCGCGACCCCGGCGGGGACGTCCTCCCAATAGGGCAGCAGATGGATGGTCAGGTAATCGACGTGATCGGCGATCTGCGGGTATTTCAGCCACCATTCCCAGACGTCGGCGTAGGACACCGGCTGTTTGACCGCCGCCTTGACCCGGTCGATGTAACCGGCGACCTGATCGGGCGTCAGCTCGCGGCGCAACAGCACCTCGTTGCCGACGATGACGCGGGTGATGGTGTCGGGAAAGCGGTTGGCCAGATCGATCAGCGAGGCGATTTCCGCCTCGTTCTTTTCCGGCTTCGACGACAGCCACGCCCCCATCGTCACCTGAAGCCCATGCTTGCGCGCCAGCTCCGGCACGATTTGCAAGCCTTCCAGCGACGTGTAGGTGCGGATTCCGGCGACCTGCGGGGCGAGCGCGGCCAAATCCTCCTCAATCTCCGCCGGGCTGGGGAAGATCTGCGTCAACGGGCTTTGCCCGTCGCGGAAGGGGGCGAAGGACACGCTTCGCAGCTTGCCGCCGGGCGGCGGTTCAAGGGGAACCGGCCGGTTCGGCAAGGACCACACGGCGAGGTTCGCAAGGCCGACGACGAGAATCGCGGCGAGGATCGGGATCAGGCGCATGGGCGGGATGTCTACACCAAAGGCGGGGCGGGTTGAACGGGGTTGGTGATTCGCGTCGCCCCCTCCCTAGCCCTCCCCCGCTTGTCAGCGGGAGAGGGGACGGGTGCGGCCCGACCATCGTCTCCCTCTCCCGCGTGAGCGGGGGAGGGTCGGGGAGGGGGCCGGAGGCGACGGCCAACCAAAAGAAAGGCGCGTTCCCCATCATGGAAAACGCGCCGGTCGCAAGGTTGAGGATGGATACCCCGATCAAACAGCGGCGGGCGCCGCTTTATTCCATCAGCGCTCCCATCAGCGCTCCCAATCAGCGTTCGACGAACGCCTTTTCGATCACGTAATTGCCCGGCTCGCCGTTCGTGCCCATGACGAAGCCCTTGCGGTCCATCATGTTGGTGGTTTCGGTCAGCATCGCCGGGCTGCCGCAGATCATCACGCGGTCGTGCGCCGGATCCAGCTCCGGCAGGCCAAGGTCGCGGTAGAGCTTGCCGTTTTCCATCAGCGTGGTCAGACGCCCGCTGTTGCGGAACGGCTCGCGCGTCACGGTGGGGTAATAGAGCAGCTTTTCCTTCACCTGCTCGCCAAAGAACTCATTCTCCGGCAGCTCGTGCTGGATCAAATCGTCGTAGGCGAGTTCGGCGACCGTGCGGGTGCCGTGGGTCAGGATCACCCGCTCGTACTTCTCGTACAGTTCGGGATCCTTGATGATGCTGAGGAAGGGGGCCAGCCCCGTCCCGGTGCTGAGCAGATAGAGGTTCCGGCCCGGCAGCAGATTGTCGGAAATCAGGGTGCCGGTCGCCTTGCGGTTGACCAGAACCGTGTCGCCTTCCTTCAGATGCTGAAGGCGGGAGGTCAACGGGCCGTCCGGAACCTTGATGCTGAAGAACTCCAGCGTCTCTTCGTAATGCGCGCTGACGAGGCTGTAGGCGCGCAGCAGCGGGCGCCCGTTCACCTCAAGCCCGATCATCGTGAACTGGCCCGGCAGAAAGCGGAAGGACGGGTCACGCGTGGTGGTGAAGGTGAACAGCGTGTCGGTCCAGTGGTGAACGCGCAGAACGCGCTCCTGAATGAGGTTGCTCATGGAGATTCCAAAGACAGTAGCAATGCCAGAGCCGGCTTTCGGGTTCGGGGCGCGTTCCGGTGGCTGTGAACAGGCTGCCGCCGCGCGACGCCGAAAACCTAGCAACAATTCCGCCGGAAGGCCACGGCTTTATACCAGTCCATCTGACGAGTCCGCCAACAAACAACACAGAAATTAAAGTAGAACATTGACGCAGATCAATGGCCGCTCACTCGGCGCTGGGTGGGGCGAAGAGATAAGGCGACAGGCCGCGCAGATTTTCATCGACGATAAGCCGATGATTCAGCGGCGGAAACGCCCGTTGCGAGCAATCCAGCCGGGGGCAGAGGCGGCAATTCACGCCGATCGGCGTCGCCGCTTCGGTGTTGGCCAGATCAAAGCCGTCCGCATAGGTGACGTGCGCCGCGTGGTGGGCGTCGCAGCCCAGCGCGATGGCGAATTGCTGCGGCGGGCTGCGGTGGCCGCCGCCCGCCTTCACCACGGTGCGGGCGATGGAGAACCAGGTGGTCCCGTCCGGCATCTGCGCGACCTGGCTGTGAACCTTGCCCGGCGTTCGGAACGCTTCGTAAACGATCCAGCGCGGACAACCACCGCCGAAGCGGGCGAAGTGGAATCCGGCGCCGGAGAAGCGTTTGGACACGTTGCCCGCGCTGTCCACCCGCATGAAGAAGAAGGGAACCCCCTTGGCCCCGCTGCGGTGCAGGGTGGTCAGGCGTTGGCACACCTGCTCAAACGAAGCATCAAACCGCCTTCGTAATATTTCGATATCATAACGAACCTGTGTGGCGGCCTCGTGGAAGCGCTGGTAGGGCATCAGCACGGCGGCGGCGAAATAGTTGGCCAGCCCGATGCGGGCCAGCCGCCGCGCCTCGTCGTCGGACAGGTTGGCGGTCTCGACGATGCTGTTCAGCAATTCGCGGTGGCGCAGCAGGGCGATTTGGCAGGCGAGCTGAAAATTGCGGCCCGACGGGGCCAGCATCTCCGACAGCAGCACCCGGCGGCTGTGGCGGTCGAAGCGACGGACGGCGTAGCCCATGACCTCCGACGGCAACAGGCGGACGCGGACGCTGTGCTGGGTGTTCAGCCAATCGACCAGCCCGCGATAGAGATCGCCCTTTTCAAGAGCGCCGTCCTTCCACAGCGCGTCGGCGGCGTCCTCCAACTCCGGGAAATGGTTGGAATGGGCCTGGAACAGGTCGCGCACCTCGTCCTGGGGAAAGCCGCTGCTTTGCACCAGATGCAGCTTTTCCCGGTCGGCCACCCGTTCCGACAGCGCTTGCAGATCGTCGCGCGCGCCGCGAAAGCCGCGATAGAGCGCGACCACCGCCTGCCCCAAGGTGGGGGCGACGGCGGCCAATTCGCGGAAATCCTGGTTCTTGATGTCGGATCCGTTGAACAGCGGGTCGGCGAACACCTCGCGCAGGCCCGCGACCAGACGGCTTTCCTCATCCTCGGCGAAGGCCTGGAGATCGACGCCGAAATTCTGCCCCAGCTTCAGCAGCAGCGGCACCGTCACCGGGCGCTGGTTGTGCTCGATCAGGTTCAGATAGCTGGGGGAAATGCCCAACTGGTCGGCCATCTGCGCCTGGGTCAGACCCTGGTCGCGGCGCAGCCGCCGCACCTTCGGCCCCAGCATCGCCTTCTTGTCCATGCCCTTGCCCTCGACCGTCCGGCCCCGGCGTCCCAGGGGCTGTAAACTTTACAAACTTTACTGATTTACAGAGTTTTCGCGACGACAGTTTACAAACGGACCTTTTTACAAACAAGGGCTTATTGCAACGCACAGAGGCCCGGCGTAACACTCTGTCCATGGCCGCGCTGTAAAGCCAACGGCACCAGACAAAAGGCTCGATCCAGACCAAAAGCTGGGAAACGAGCGTTGGGACCGAACAAGGCCCGCCCCGAGAATCCTTAGACTTGCCCCCTGAACCAGGGCTTACGGACAGAAGGACACCGATCATGGCGCTCGACGAAAAGACCAAGGCCGCCCTCCGCGCCGCTCGTTACGAAGGCATCCGCCGCGACTACACCGAGGAGGACGTCAAGCGTCTGAGCGGCTCGATCAAGATCGAACACACGCTGGCCGAACTCGGCGCGCAACGCCTGTGGGAACTGCTGAACACCGAGCCGTACATCAACACGCTGGGCGCGCTGACCGGCAACCAGGCGATGCAGGCGGTCAAGGCCGGCCTGAAGGCCATCTACCTGTCGGGTTGGCAGGTCGCCGGCGACGCCAACAGCGCCGGTCAGATGTACCCCGACCAGAGCCTGTACCCGGTGAACTCCGTCCCGGCGGTCGTCGAGCGCATCAACAACGCGTTCAAGCGCGCGGACGAGATCCAGACCTCCGAAGGCAAGGGCGACACCTATTGGTTCGCGCCGATCATCGCCGACGCCGAAGCCGGTTTCGGCGGCCCGCTGAACGCCTTCGAGCTGATGAAGTCGATGATTAAGGCTGGCGCGGCGGGCGTGCACTGGGAAGACCAGCTCGCTTCGGAAAAGAAGTGCGGCCATCTCGGCGGCAAGGTTCTGATCCCGACGCAGCAGCACATCCGCACCCTGAACGCCGCCCGTCTGGCCGCCGACGTCAGCGGCACCTCGACCCTGGTGATCGCCCGCACCGACGCGGAGTCGGCGCAGCTCATCACCTCGGACATCGACGAGCGCGATCATCCCTTCATCGATTTCGCGGCGGGCCGCACCACCGAAGGCTTCCACCGCCTGAAGACCGGCGTCGGCGTCGAGCATTGCATCGCTCGCGGCCTGTCCTACGCCCCCTACTCCGATCTGCTGTGGTGGGAAACCTCCAAGCCGAACCTGGACGACGCCCGCAAGTTCGCCGAAGCCATCAAGAAGGAATTCCCGAACAAGCTGCTGGCCTACAACTGCTCGCCGTCCTTCAACTGGAAGGCCAACCTGGACGACGCGACCATCGCGAAGTACCAGAAGGAGCTGGGCGCCATGGGCTACAAGTTCCAGTTCGTCACGCTGGCGGGCTTCCACTCCTTGAACTACTCGGCCTTCACGCTCGCCAAGGGCTACGCCGAGCGCGGCATGGCCGCTTACTCCGAACTGCAACAGGCCGAGTTCGCGGCCGAGAAGGACGGCTACACCGCCACCAAGCACCAGCGCGAAGTCGGCACCGGCTACTTCGACGCGGTCGCCACGGCGATCTCGGGCGGCACCTCCTCGACCACCGCGTACAAGGACTCCACCGAGGCTGACCAGTTCCATTGATCGGGAGTTGGTCCGTGATCCGGTGTGCGAGCCGGATCGTTTTGAACGGCTGATGCTTTGACTTTTCAACGGCCGGGGGGAAACCTCCGGCCGCTTTTTTGTGACAAACGCCCGCCGTTCGCCGTCATAGCCCCGCCCCATTGGTATGGCTGCCTTGCGCGGCCTCAATTCAAGGTCGTCGGCAAACGGGGCCGAAAGTCTTGAACAGCACGGGAAAACGCCGATTTGGTGTTGTTGTTCCGTCCGTATCTCTTCCGCTGCGGCGCGGAATCCCCTGTTGACTTGAGAACGCTTCAAGACCACTTACATCGCATGCTGAAAACAAACCGATCCGGGACGTAACGGTCCCTCCACGCCGGGCGCCCAACGCGGAGTCCGGCGGCGGGTCCCGCCTCCGCGCGACGCCTGTCGCGCCGTGACGGTCGATTCCGCCCCCGCGTCTTTCCGCGTGGATGTTTGCTCCGGTGGTTGCCGCTCCGTCGCCTCCGGCCTCGGCGCTTCTGATCGACATGATGAAAGGACAGTGCAGTATGGATTATTCGCTCACGGGAAAAACCATTGCCATTCTCGTCTCCAACGGCTTTGAAGAAGCGGAGATGACCGAACCCCAACGCGCTCTGCTGAAGACCGGCGCGACCCTGCGCACGATTTCGACCGAGACGGGTCTGGTGAACGGCTGGCACGGCAAATCCTGGGGCCATTATTTCCCGGTCGACAAGCAGTTGGGCGAGGCGCTGGGCGCCGATTTCGACATGCTGCTGCTGCCGGGCGGCGAGCGCAGCGTGGCCAAGCTCAGCCAGTCGGCGCACACCCGCCGCATCATCGGCCATTTCCTGGACGCCGGGAAGCCGATCGCCGCGATCGACCAGGGAATCCAACTGCTCGCCATCCCCGGCAAGCTGCGTGGCCGTCTGCTGGCCGCGCCGGAAGCCTACCGCGCCAATTTGATCGCCGCTGGCGGCAAGATCAGCGACGAGGCCCTGGTGGTCGATGAGATCACCGTCAGCGCGCTGGGCCAGGACCAGCTCGCCGAGTTTGTCGAGGCGGTGGTCAAGCTGTTCGGCGAATCCGCCGCTCTGCGCGCGGCGGCCTGACCGCTTCGCGCCTTTTGATAGTTTTGGTTGCTGAACAGCCGCCGCGCCGCCGGGCGCGGCGGCTGTTTTGCGTTTGCGTGAAAGATCTGCGTTGATAATTTTAAACATATCCCGTAGGAAAATTAGACACCGAATGATCGGATCTTTCCCACAATCACCGCCTTGACGGGCGCGCGGAGGAGTCTTGAGAATGGCTAAAATGCAGGCATTTTCACGATTCACCATCCGCGCGAAAATCATGGCGGCGGTTCTCGGAACCGTGGTGATGGCCGGCGGCTTTGGTCTGTTCACCCTGGATCGGCTTGATATTCTAAACAACGCGGCGGAAACCATGCGGGGCCGTTCGCTGCCCAGCACCCAGTTGGCCGGGCAATTGGCGGCGGCGGCCCAGAGCCACCGCATCGCCGAGGCCGCCTACGCGCTCTCCACCAACGCCATGCAGATCAATCATGTGGAAACCGACCTGAAGGCGGCCGAGACGAACGTCGCGCGTCTGCGCGCCGACGCCGGGCCGCTGTTCGCCAGCGGCGAGACGGCGGAGCGGTTGAACGCCTTTGACGAGGCCTGGAAAAATTACGCGTCCGCCGCCGACCGCGTGCGCAGTCTGGTTCGCGACAACCAGAGCCAAGCCGCCGCCAGCGTGTTCAAGCGGCCCAGCGCGGTGGCCTTCGCCCGCGTTCAGGAGACGCTGACCGCCCTGGTGGACGCCACGATCAAAGAGGCTGGAACGGTCGCCGACCGGGGGGCCGAGGTTTACCAGGCGGCTTATGGTTTGGTGTTGAGCGTGGTGACGCTGTGCACGCTGCTGTCGCTGGCTTTTGGCTGGGCGCTGGTGCGCAGCGTGTCGCGGCCCATTCTGGCGGTGGCGTCGGCGCTGGAACGGTTGGCCGCCCGTGATTTCTCCGCGTCGTTCGACGATGACCGCCGCGACGAGATCGGGCGGATGGCCGCCGCCGCGCGGGTGTTCAAGGACAACATGCTGGAAACCGAACGGCTCCAGACCGAACAGGAGCGCTTGAAGGCCGCCGCCGCCGACGAGCGTCGCCGCGAGTTGCAGCGGTTGGCTCAGGGTTTCGAGGCGACGGTCAAGCGTCTGGTCGAGGCGTTGACCGACTCCACGGCCCGTCTGGCGACGGCGGCCAGCGGCATGGCGACCAGCGCGGCGGACACCGCCAGCCACGCCGACGCGGTGTCGGCGGCGTCGGAGCGGGCCTCGGCCAATGTGGACAGCGTGGCGGCGGCGACGGCGGAATTGTCGGCGTCCTTCGCCGAAATCGTTCGATTGGTCGGCGATTCGGCGGGCATCGCCGCCACGGCGACGCGCGACGCCGAACGCGGCACGGTGGTGATGGGCAGTCTGGCCAACGCGGCGGCGGAAATCGGCAAGGTGGTCGATCTGATTTCGGGCATCGCCGGGCAAACCAATCTGCTGGCGCTGAACGCCACCATCGAAGCGGCGCGCGCGGGCGAGGCTGGCAAGGGCTTCGCCGTCGTCGCGTCGGAGGTGAAGATTCTGGCCGGGCAGACCGCCAAGGCGACCAGCGAGATCCAGGCGCGCATCGCCGAGATTCAAGCGGCGTCCGGCACGGCGGTGGAGAGCATCGACGCCGTCACCCGCACCATCGCCAAGCTGAACGAAATTTCCGGCGCGGTCGCGGCGGCGGTTGAACAGCAGACCGCCGCCGTTGACGAGATCGCCGCGAACATCCACGACGCCGCCGACGGCGCCCGCGACGTGTCGGGAAACATCGCCGCCGTCACCGCCGCCGCCGCCGTTTCCGAACAGGCGTCGTCGGTCATGGTCGACACGGTGGACGCCGTGTCGGGCGACACCGCCCGGATGCGGGCCGAGGTTGACGGCTTTTTGTCGGCGCTGCGGGCCGGATAAAGCGCCGTCGCGGGGGCGTCAGACCCGCTCTTCCATCACAACCCGTTCGGCGGGGAAGGTCAGCCGCACGGTGGTGCCCCGGCCTGGCGCGCTGTCGATGTCCAGCCGCCCGTTGTGCAGGGCCAGCAGGGCGCAGGTCAGCGGCAGGCCAAGGCCGGAACCGTGTTCGGTCGTCGTCATCCGGTCGTGCGCCTGGGAAAAGGCGGTCAGCGCCAGGGGGATTTGCTCCGGCGTCATGCCGCGCCCGGTGTCGCTGACCGACAGGCTCAGGCCGCCTTCGTCGGTCAGGCTGGCGGCCACCCCGATTCGTCCGCCGGGCGGGGTGAATTTCACCGCGTTGCCGACCAGATTGGTCAGCATCTGGCGGATCAGCGTCGGGTCGCCGTACAGGCTGGGCAAATCATCGGCCACGCTGCTGTTCAGCGCCACCCCGGCCCCTTCCGCCCGCGCGCCCAGCATCGCGGTGGTGGCGTCGATGATGAGCGGCAGATTGCACGGTTCCTCATACAGCTCCATCTTGCCCGCGTCGATCCGGGCGAGGTCGAGCAGGTTGTTGATGAGTTCCAGCATGTATTCGCCAGCGGTGGCGATCTGCGCCGCCGCGTCGCGGTAACGCGGGTTGTCCAGCGGCCCCATCACCTCGTCCCGCAGAATCTCGGCGAAGCCCATGACGGCGGTCAGCGGGGTGCGCAACTCGTGGCTCAAATGATGGACGTAGTCGGATTTGTGGCGGTTGGCCTGTTCGGCCTCGTCGCGGGCGGCGGCCAACTCCAGGGCGCGGTTCTTCAGGTCGGTGATGTCGGCGCGCACGCCCACGGCGCCGCCGTCGCTGGTCCGCCGCTCCTCGATGCGCAGCCAGCGGCCATCCTGCAACTCCACCTCGATCGGCGGGCCGCCGTCGCGGTGCAGGGCGAGCCGCTGGGCGATCCAGGATTCCAACGCCTCGGCCGGCATCCGGTAGACGCCGCGCCGGGCGGTTTCGCGCAGCACGGTTTCAAAGGGGGTGCCGGGGGCGAGCAGATCCGGGTTGGCGGCGAACAGGTCGCGGTAACGCTGGTTGCACAGGACCAGCCGATCCTGGGCGTCGTAGAGAACGAAACCCTCCGCCACGCTGTCGATGGCGTCGAGCAGCCGGGCGTGCGCCTGCCGGGCGTCCCGTTCGGCGCGGACCCGTTCGCTGACGTTGCGGACGCTGCACAACACCCGGTCGCCGTCCATCAGGGCGACCAGCCGCGCCTCAAAGGTGGCGTCGCTCTGGCTGGATGAGGGGGCGGGCAGGGTGAATTCGATGCCGACCACAGTTTCGCCAGCGGACAGGCGGGCCAGCGCGTCGGCCACCAGGGCGCCCGCCGGATCGGGCAGAACGTCTTGCACCCGACCGTTGAGGAAGCGCTCCGCCGGAATGTTCAGCTCCGTCGGGCTGGCGGTGGCGAAATCCAGGATGGAGCCGTCGCGCCGCAACTCGAACCGCAAATCGGGGTAGGCGTAGGACAGCGCCACAAGCTGCTCGGTCAGCCGCGCCAGCTCTTGCCGGGCGACATGGTCGGCGGTCGCCTCGATCACCAGCAGCGGCGTCGCCGTACCGAATTGGCTGGCGGGCGCGCGGGTGACGCGGACGTCGAGATCAGGGGTGGGCGCCGTCGCGTCGGTTTGGAAGGCGATGGTGGCGTTGGTCGCCCGTCCGCTGGTCAGGCAAGAGGTCAAAGCGGCGCTGGCCTTGGCGTCGGCGCGCAGGCGGATCAAGGCCGCGTCGGCGGCGTCCGGCAGATCGAGCAAGCCGCGCGCCGAGTCGTTCAACCAAACGACGCCGCCGTCGGGTTGAACCAGCCACAAAGGAACCGCAAGCCCGGCCAAAAGGTCGAGACCCAAACACCCGGACTCTTCGATCTGGGGAAAGGCCATCGGCGTCCCATCAATCCAGCGGTCAGGGCATCCTACTACGTCGTCGCCTGGAAAACAGCCATGCGATGGTGTTGCGCTTCAGCGGCGTTGCGCGGGTCGGCGCCGCTTGCCCTCTCCCCAACCCTCCCCCGCGTTGCGGGAGAGGGGGCCTTGAACCTTGTCGGCGGGCGGCGGAGTTCCCTCTCCCGCTGACAAGCGGGGGAGGGTTAGGGAGGGGGCGAAGCGTGGAACGACGTCCGGCGTTTGTTTAAGGCGTGTCCCAGTAATGGCAGGCGACCTGATGGCCGGGGGCGACCGGCTCCAAAGCCGGGACGGCCTGGGCGCAAAAGCTCCGCGCCTTGGGGCAGCGCAGGCGGAGCGCGCAGCCGGCGGGCGGGCGCAAGGCCGATGGCGCGTCGCCGTCCAAGGCCGGGGCCGCGCCGCGCGCCGCGCTCAGCATCGCCTGGGTGTAGGGGTGGCGGGCGTGGCGCAGCAGGGCGTCGGCGTCGCCGCTTTCCACCACCCGGCCCATCAGCAGAACCAGCGCGCGGTCGGCGTGGCGCAAGCCCTCCTCGGCCCGTTCCGTCGTCAGGATGACGGACAGCCGCCGCCGGTCCCGCGCGGTCAGCAGATCGTCCCAGAAATCGGCGCGCTCTTCCGCCGACAGGGTGGCGAGCGGCTCGTCGCAGACCAGCGCGCGCGGCTCCGGAATCAGGGCGCGGGCCAGCCCGACCCGTGCGGCTTCGGGTGGATTCAGGGTCGCGGGCCAGCGCGCCGCCGTGTCGGCGGGCAACCCCACCGACCGCAGGGCGTCGGCCACCCGATGGGCGCGGCGGTCGGCGGGGATCTCGGGCCGCAGGGATTCCAGAACCGTCGCCAGTTGGCCGCCAACGGTCATCGCCGGATCCAGGGACGCCGCCGGGTCGGGAAACAGCGGTTGCAGGTCGCGGCGGATCCGCCGCATCCCGGCGGCGTCGGCCTTGGCCAGATCGCGGCCCATCCAGGCGACCTGGCCCTTGGTGGGCGGCGGCAGATGCAGCAGGGCGCGGGCGAGCATCGCCTTGCCGCTGCCGGTTTCGCCCAGCAGAACCAGGGTTTCGCCGTCGGCCAGATCAAGATCCAACGGGTGGACCACGGTCAGGCGCCGTTCCTCCCCCGTCGGGCCGACGCCCAGCGGAAAGGACACGGCGAGGCCGCGCGCGCTCATCACGTCGGCTCCCGCCTGCCCGCTGGTCGGGTTGGGGGCGGGCAGCGGGGTGGGGGCGGCGGGGGTGGGCAGCAATCGCCCGTCATGCAGGGCCAGCCGCTGGTCGGCGGGGCCGTCCAGCCCGTCTTCGGGCCGCCCGGCGAGGATCAGCGCGACGGCGCTGTCGCGCGCCCAATCGGCCAGCCGGTGCAGCAGGCGCAGGCGCACGGTCGGATCCAGCCCGGCGGCGGGCGCGTCGGTCAGCAGAACCGCCGGGCCGACGGCGATGGCCAAGGCGAACAGCGCCGCCCACCGCAGCGAGTCAGGCAGGCGGTCGGGCGGCAGGTCGAAACGCCGGGCGGCGGCGGGAACCCCCATGCGGTCGAGCGCGTCGGCCATGCGGCGCAGCGCGGCGCTGGTGTCCAGCCCCAGGTGATGGCCGATGACGTCCGCCGCCTGCAAGGCCAGCGGGCGTTGCGGGGCCATCCGTCCGCCCTGCGCGATCAGCAGGCGGCGACCGTCCACATGGGCTTGTCCGGCCTGCGCGACTCCGGGCAGGGGCAACCCGGCCAGGGCGCGCAGCAGCAGGGTTTTTCCCGCGCCCGCCCCGCCGGTCAGGGCGAGCACCGCGCCTGCCTCCAGCCGCAGGTCGGCGCGGTCGATCAACACGCGGTCGCCCGCCAACAGGGTCAGCCCATCGGCGGCGACGGGCGGGTTGGTCGCGGCTGCGGCGGGGGCGGAGGTGGCGATGATGGTCATGCGCGGGCGTCCGTGGCCGCGCCGCCGTGCGGTCCCTCAGCGGCGAGACTCAGCGCCTCATCCGCCACGGCGTGAAGCGCCCACAGGGACAAGGACAGCAGCAGCGCCGCCGGGATCAAGGCCAGACCGTCGCCCAGCCGCGCGGCCAAGCCGATCGTCGCCCCCCAACTTCCCACCGGCGACGGCAGGCCAAGGCCCAGCAGGCTGGCGAAGCTTTCCACCGCCAGCGCGCGGGGCAGGGCGACGGCTCCGGCGGCCAACAGGGGGCGGACGGCGTTGGGAATCAGGTGATGGCGCAGGATCGCCCCCCGCGACAGCCCGGCGGCGCGGGCGGCGATCAAAAACTCCCGGCGCAGCAGGGCGCGCAAGTCCTCATGCGCCAACCCGGCCACCAGGGGGGCGGCGCTGAGCGCCACCAGCAGGGCGAGCAGCGGCAAGCCGCCGCCCATCAACCCGGCGCCCAGCGGGGCCAGCAGCGCCAGCGGCAGGCCCGCCAACCGGGCGGCGGCGGCCATCAGGCGGCGTTCCGTCCGTTCCCCCAGCGCGGTCGCCAGCACGGCCCAACCCAGGCCGAGACCGGCGCCCAACAACCCGCTCAACAGGGCGAAGGACAGGCTGCCGCGTCCGTCGGTCAACGCGGTCAGAACCGGATCGCTGTCGGCGCGCAGCGGAGCCGCGCCGTCGCTCAACAGCGGCGCGACGGTGCAGGCCAGGGCCAGCGCCGCCAGCAGGGCCAGCCCGGCGGCGCCCCGCCCGTGGCGGCGGCCATGCGGGTCGGGCCGCGCGCTCATCGGCCCATCCCGCTGGATCCGGCGAGCGGCTGGAGCCACGCGCCAAGGGCGGTTCCCAGCGCGGTCAGCAACCCGGCCAGCCCGCACAGCGCGATCAGGGCGGGCAGCGCGCCGGACGCGGATCCGGCGCGGGCGGCGTCGATCAGCAGCCCGCCCAATCCCGGCAGGTCGAGCAGGCTTTCCAGCGCCACCCCTCCGGCCAGCGCCGCCAGCACGGCGTTGGCGAAACCGCCCAGCACCGGGGCCATCGCGGCGGGCAGGGCGTGGTGGCGCAGCATTTTGCGGTCGTCCAGCCCAAAGCCCTCGGCCATGCGCAGGGCGTCGCTGGTCAGCGCCTCCGTCATCGCCGGGCGGGCGAGCCGGGCGGCTTGGCAGGCGGCGGGCAGGGCCAGCGCGGCCCAAGCGAGCGGGGCGGCGGCGGCCCCGTCGCGCACCGCCAAGGCGGCCAAGGCGGCCAACAGAAAACCGGGCAGCGGCGGCCCGGCGGCGATCAAGGCCCGGCCCACCAGACCGCTTCCCGTCTGCGGGGCCAACCCGGCCCAGGCCCCGGCGACGGCGCCCAGGGCGGCGCCCAGGAACAGGGCGGGGGCGATCAGCAGAAAGGTGAGGCCCAGCGCCGCCAACAGCCCACGCGCCGCGCCCAGCGCGTCCAGACCCGTCGCCCAGGCCAGCGCCGAAGCCAGGGCGACCCCGGCGGCGATGGGCAGAAGGGTGGTGGGCAGCGTGTCGATCAGGCGGCGGGCGGCGGTGCGCGGCATCGGGGGCGGGGCGATCTTCCGAAAAGGCGGGGACGGGACGAGGCAAAGATGCAGAGGTTCGGCCTCGTTTGCCCCCTCCCCGACCCTCCCCCGCCTGTGGCGGGAGAGGGAGCCTGGAGCCTTGTCGGCGCGCGGCGGATTTCCCTCTCCCGCTGACAAGCGGGGGAGGGCTAGGGAGGGGGCAAAGCGTCGCCAAACCGGCGCAACTCTGCTCAAGGCCGAACCGTAAGCGCGCCCACCCCAGCGGGGCAACGAAATTGGCGCGGAGGTCCGACTCGGGAGCGTAATTTTCTCCAATCAAGCGGCGGCAGGATGGAGCGCGCGCCCCCACATGAGGCAGGATGCCCTGCGCCGCCGCCTTTGGATCCGTCTGATGACCGCTGACCCGCCTCGCTCGCTCGCTCCGCCTCCCGACGCCGCCGGGCGGTCCGGCGTTGCGGCGGCGTCGCTGGAGACGGCGGCGATTTTGGAGCCGGGGCGCACCTGCTGGCGGATCGAGCGGACGAACCGTCTGTCGGTGATCGTCGACGCCGAGGCGTATTTCCTCCACGCCAAGGCGGCGCTGCGCCGGGCGCGGCGCAGCGTGTATCTGTCGGCCTGGGATTTCGACGCGCGCATCCGGCTGACGCCGCAGAACCGCCGCGCCCACCGCCCCGACCGGCTGGGCCATCTGCTGAACTGGCTGGCGACCAGCCGCCCGGATCTGCGGATTCATGTGCTGAAATGGGACTACGCCGAACTGTTCGATCTGGCGCGTTGGACCCATCCCTTTCTGTTGCGCAACTGGCTGACCCATCCGCGTCTGCAATACCGGCTGGACGGCGACCACCCGACCGGGGCCTGCCATCATCAAAAGCTGCTGGTGATCGACGATTCCCTCGCCTTTTGCGGCGGGCTGGATCTGACGGCCAACCGTTGGGACACCCGCGCCCACCGGGGGCAGGAGCGGTTGCGCCGCCAGCCCGACGGCGCGCCTTACGAACCGTTCCACGACGTGATGATGGCGGTGGACGGCGACGCGGCCCGCGCCTTGGGCGATCTGTTCCGCGCGCGCTGGCTGCGCGCCACGGGGGAGGAGCTGACGCCCCCCGCCGCGCCCTTGCCGCCGCCGCGTCGCTTCGCCTACCGGCGTTTTCTGCTGCGTCGGACGCCCGCCGATCCTTGGCCGCCCGGTCTGGCACCGCTGGTGACGGGCGCGCGCGTCGGCCTGAGCCGCACGGATCCCGCCTGCAACGGGCGGGCGGAGGTGCGCGAGGTCGAGGCGCTGTTCCTCGCCGCCATCGCCCAGGCCCGCCGGGTCATCTATCTGGAAAGCCAGTATTTCGCCTCCATCGCCGTGGCCGAGGCGCTGGCGGCGCGGCTGGGGGAGGCCGACGGGCCGGAGGTGGTGGTGGTCAACCCGGCGCGCTCCACCAGTTGGCTGGAAAACGCGGTGATGCTGGGCGCGCGGGCGACCATGACCCAGAACTTGCGCGCGGCGGACCGCCATGGCCGCTTCGCCCTCTATTGCCCGCGCGCCGACGATGGAACCGCCATCACCGTCCACGCCAAGGTGATGGTGGTCGATGATCGGCTGTTGCGCGTCGGCTCAGCCAATCTGAACAACCGCTCGATGGGGTTGGACACCGAATGCGATCTGACGTTGGAGGCGCGGCCCGACGATCCGGCGGACGCCGCCCTGCGCCGCGCCATCGCCCACAGCCGCGACGATCTGATCGCCGAGCATCTGGGGATCGCCCCGGCCACCGTCGCCGGAGAGTTCGGGCGTCGCGGCTCGCTGATCGCCGCCATCGAGGCGCTGCGCCGTCCCGACGGGCGGCGGCTGGAGCCGCTGGTCGAACCGGAACTGGACGGGCTGACCCTGGCGGTGGCCGAGGCGCGGGTGTTCGACCCGGAACGCCCGGTGGACGCGGTGGACATTCTGCGCCGGGTGCTGCCTTCGCGCATTCCACGCCGCCATCGGTGGTTGATCCTTGGGCTTGGTCTGTTGGCCTTGCTGCTGGCGCTGGCCCCCACCGGCGCCGCCCCCACTGACGCCGAGGGGTGGGACGAGGACGGCGTCGCGACCATGGTCGGGCTGGCGTCGCTGCTCCGCGCCGTCACCATGGTCGAGCGCTGGCTGGGGCGTCTGGTGGGCGATTATGGTTTGGCGCTGGCCGCGCTGCTGCCGATTCTGGCGTGGCTGGCGCGCTGGGCGGCGCGGACCGCCGCAACGACGACGATGAAGGGACGTGATCGACCGTGATCCGATTCAGCCGTGAGCGCGCCGAGCGCATCGCCTCCGCTTTGCGCGCCGCCGCCGCCCGCCGTCCAGGCCGCCGCCCTGAGGGGCGTTGTGATCCGATTCCCGACGGGTTGATCGGCTTTTCGGTCGCGACCTGGAACATCCACAGTTGCGTTGGGCTGGACGCGCGGTTCGCGCCCGACCGCGTCGCGCAGGTGATCCGCGATCTCGACGTCGATCTGATTGGTTTGCAGGAAATCGGCTGGCACCATCGCGGCGAGCCGGGGCTGGACCAGTTCGCCTATCTGGAGCGGGCCACCGGCCTGACGGCTTACGCCGCGCCGACCAAACACAACGACCGCGCCCATTACGGCAACGCTGTGCTGACCCGGCTGCCGGTGCGGTCCTTCACCGGCGTCGATTTGTCCATCGGGCGGCGGGAACCGCGCGGCGCCATCGACGCGGTGGTGGAGGCGCAGGGGCGTCCGTTGCGGGTGATCGTCGCCCATCTGGGTTTGGACCCGTGGGAGCGGGCCGAGCAAATCAGCATCATCTTGTCGCGGGTGGCGGCGGAGCCTGACATGCCGACCCTGTTCATGGGCGATCTGAACGAATGGACGCCGACCTCGCCCCGGTTGCGGACGTTGGGGGAGTTCTTCGCCGACGTCGCTGATCCGCGCAGCTTTCACGCCCGCCTGCCGACCCTGCGGCTGGACCGGATCTACGTGTCCAAGGGCTTGCAAATTCCCGCTTTTGAAAGCGTCCGCACCGCGTTGACCCGGCGGGCGTCGGACCATCTGCCGGTGCGCGCCACGTTGGCTTTGACCTGACGGATCCGTATGGTTTGACCCTATGAGCCTATGGTGATAGGGGGTGGTCCCTAGGTCTTATGCAGGCCAGCAAAATGGCGCGCCGCAATGTTCTTTGCACAACAGAGCCTTGCGCGCATCATAGGGGCTATTGACCTATACGAACACCGCACTGCAAGATACAGTTGGTCATACGATCAATACGCCAGCCCATCAACCGGACGCCCAGAGGGCCAAGGTCGCCGGGAACCAGCACGACGCGAGGACGGGATTTGCTGTACCATCTGTACGACATGCAACACGCGGCCATGCGGCCGATGCGTTTTTGGGCCGAAGCCGCTCAGCACACCTTTCAGAATCCGCTGATGCCGTTGTCCTACACCAAGCTGGGCCGCGCGGTCGCCGCCGGCGCCGAGTTGATGGAGCGGACGACCCGGCGCTTCGCCAAGCCAAGTTTTGGTTTGAAGGAAACCACGGTCCAGGGCCAAACGGTGGCGATCACCGAACGGATCGTGACGGCGACGCCCTTCTGCAATCTGCTGAATTTCGCCAAGCCCGACGGCGCGCCCCGGCAGCCGCGCGTGTTGCTGGTCGCCCCGATGTCCGGCCACCACGCCACCTTGCTGCGCGGCACGGTCGAGGCGTTGATCCAGGACCACGACGTCTTCATCACCGACTGGATCGACGCCCGTCTGGTGCCGGGCGCCAAGGGCCGCTTCGATCTGGACGATTACATCGAGACGGTCGCCGGGCTGGTCCGCTTCCTGGGCGAACGCACCCACATCGTCGCCGTCTGCCAGCCCGCCGTTCCGGTGATGGCGGCGGTGTCGCTGATGGCGGCGGCGAACGAGCCGGTGCAGGCCCGCAGCATGACCCTGATGGGCGGCCCCATCGACCCGATGGCCAACCCGACGACCCCGGTCAAGCTGGCGGTCGAACGCCCGCTGAAATGGTTCGAGCGCAGCGTCATCACCACGGTGCCGGTCTATTATCCGGGCGCTTTCCGTCGCGTGTATCCCGGTTTCATCCAGTTGTCGGGCTTCATGTCGATGAATCTGGACCGCCACATCGGCGAGCACATCGGCCTGTTCCGCCATCTGGTGCGCGGCGACGGCGATTCCGCTGAACAGCACCGCCGTTTCTACGACGAATATCTGTCGGTGATGGATCTGCCGGCGGAATTCTATCTGCAAACCATCGAGACGGTGTTCCAGAAGCACGCTTTGCCGAATGGAACCTGGGTGTCGCGCGGGCGCAAGGTCGATCCGGCGGCGATCACCAAGACGGCGGTCATGACGGTGGAAGGCGAGCTGGACGACATTTCCGCCCCCGGCCAGACCATCGCGGCGCAGCGTCTCTGCGCGTCCCTGCCGGACAGCATGCGCAAGACGCATTTCCAGAAGGGCGTCGGCCATTACGGCATCTTCAACGGCCGCCGCTGGCGCGAAAGCATCCTGCCGGAAATCCGCAGCTTCATCCAAAGCCACGACGGGGAGTGAATGGGGTGGGGCTTGTCGGCTTCGACGGCCCCCTCCCTCCCGCTTCGCGGGTCCCTCCCTCCCCCGCCCTTGGCGGTGGAGGGGCAAGGAGCGGCAGTCCCCTCTCCCGCGTCAGCGGGGGAGGGTTAGGGAGGGGGCGAGCGCATCCCCCTCATGCCATGCTGTTGAAATCATCCAGCAGGGTGGCGATGCGCCCGGTGTCGCTCTGGTCCATGATGACGCGGGCGCGGCGGCTGGATTCCATCAAATCCAGGCCCCGGATGCGCTTCTTCACCGCCGGAACCGACGGCGGCGACATCGACAACTCCCGCACGCCCAACCCCAGCAGCAGGGCGGTGTAACGCGGATCCCCGGCGATTTCGCCGCACACCGACACCGGAATGCGCGAGCGCAGCGCCGCTTCGATGGTGAATTGGATCAGGCGCAGCACCGCCGGGTGCAGCGGATCGTACAGCGTCGCCACCTGTTCGTCGGCGCGGTCGATGGCCAGCGTGTATTGCGTCAGATCGTTGGTGCCGATGGAAAAGAAATCGGCGGCGTAGGCCAGCGCGTCGGCGGCGAGCGCCGCGCCCGGCACCTCGATCATCACGCCGACCGGCGGCAGGGGATCGGCGATGGCCACCCCCCGGCGGCGCAGACGGCGGGCGACCTGCCCCATGATCTCGCGCACCTTCTGCACCTCCGACACCGACGAAATCATCGGCAGCAGGATGCGCAACGGCCCGTGCGCGCCCGCCCGCAGCATCGCGGCGAGCTGGGTTTCCAACAGCTTCGGTTCGCGCAGGCTGAGGCGGATGGCGCGCAGGCCCAAGGCCGGGTTGGCGGGTTCGCCGTAGCGCCCGGCCATCCAGCCCGCCAGCTTTTCCCCGCCGACGTCCATGGTGCGGGCGGTGACGGTGCGCCCGCCCATCCCCTCCACCATGGCGCGGAGCACGGTGTATTGCTCCTCCTCGTCGGGGAGATCGTCGCGGTTCATGAACAGGAATTCGGTGCGCAGCAGGCCAATGCCCTGCGCGCCGTTTTCCAGCGCATGTTCCAGGTCGCGCGGCATTTCCAGATTGGCCATCAGCGTGATGGCCATGCCGTCGCGGGTCACGGCGGGCAGCTTGCGCAGGCTTTTCAACTGTTCGCGCTCGCGCTCACGCGCGGCGCGGCGGTTGCGGTACTCGTCCAGCACCTCGGGCGCCGGGTCGATGACGACGCGGCCCTGGACGCCGTCGACGATGACGGTCACGCCGTTGCGCACCCCGGCCAACAGCCCGGCGGCCCCCAGCACGGCGGGCAGCCCCAGCGAGCGGGCCAGAATCGCCGTGTGGCCCTCCGCCCCGCCCAGCACGGTGGCGAAGCCGCCGACCGCCTTCGGATCAAGCAGGGCGGTGTCGGCGGGCGTCAGCTCTTCGGCCAGAATGATGCTGCCGGGCGACAGGGTGGAGAAGGCGCGGTATTCGTGCTTGAGCAGATTGCGGGTCAGCCGCCGCCCAACCTCGCGGATGTCGCCGATGCGGGCGGCGAGATAGGCGTCGTCCATCTCGGCGAAGGTCTGGGCGATGCTGGCGATTTCCGCCTGGATCGCCGCCTCGGCGTTGACGTGGTCCTGCTTGATCCGGCGCTCCACCCCACGGGTCAGGCGGGAGTTCGTCACCATCGACAGATGGGCGTCGAGCAGGAAGCCGATCTCCTCCGACGCCGAGTCGGGAAGGACCAGCGCCTTGCTCTTCAGCTTCTTGATCTGGCGCCGCGCCTTGGCGGCGGCCTCGTTGAAGCGCGCGACCTCGCCGTCCACCGCGTCGGCGGCCAGCGTGTATTCGGGGATGGTGACGGATCCGCTTTCCACCACATGGGCGGGGCCGATGGCGACGCCGGGCGACACGCCCAGACCGCGCAGGCAACGGTTCGGGCCGGTGGCGGCGTGGCCTCCCGGTCCGTCGTGCTTGGCGTCACTCTTCATCGAATTTGCGGTTTATCAGGTCGAGCAGAGCGGCCATCGCGTCATCGGCCTGCGGGCCTTGCGCGCGCAGCTCCACGCAGGTGCCGGGACCGGCGGCCAACATCATCAGCCCCATGATCGACTCGCCCGAGACCATCGATTCGCCCCGGCGCACCATGATTTCAGCGTTGAAGGTGGCGACCAGCTTGACGAATTTGGCCGAGGCGCGGGCGTGCAGGCCGCGTTGGTTGGTGATGGTGGCGGTGCGGCGAAGCTCGCCGTTGGGCAAACCGTCGGGGGCCAGACCGTCGGGGGTGTCGTCCGAATGGCTCATGCAGGGGTCAGTCCGACAGCAGGGAGGAGGCGACGTTGATGTATTTCTGCCCGGCGTCGCGGGCGGAAATCACCGATTTGTCCAGCGTTTCGGTCTTGCGCACGCTGGCGAGCTTGATGAGCATCGGCAGATTCATGCCGGCGATCACCTCGACCTTGGCCTTGTCCATGATGGAAATGGCGAGGTTGGACGGGGTGCCGCCGAACATGTCGGTCAGAACCACCACGCCGGACCCGTCATCCACCTCGGCGACCGAGTTCAGGATGTCCTGGCGCCGCTGCTCCATGTCGTCTTCGGGACCGATGCACACGGCGCGCACCTGATCCTGTTCGCCGACCACATGAAACAGGGCGGCGATGAACTCTTCGGCGAGCCGCCCATGAGTGACAAGAACCATACCGATCATGGGACATCCTTCAAGGTTGGATCCTCCCCAGGAAATTTTGTGTCGCTTCTGCGGATCGTTCGATCATGTGGATCGTTCGTCGGGTTTGTGTCGTCAAGGTGCAAATTGCATCATCCGGTTCCGTTGGGCCGGGCGTTCTGACGAGTCAGGTCGCGGTGGCTGAGATTGACTCGGACGCCCAGCTCCGTCAGCCACGCCGCCAATTGTTCGGCGACGAACACCGAGCGGTGCTTGCCGCCGGTGCAGCCGATGGCGATGGTCAGATAGCTCTTGCCCTCCTGGGTGAAGCGGGGCAGGAGCGGGCGGAGAAGGCTGGTGAGATTGGCGAAAAAGGCCGGGAAATCGGCGTCGCCCGCCACCCGCGCCGCGACGGCGGGATCAAGCCCGGTCAACGGGCGCAGGGCCGGATCGTAATGGGGGTTGGTCAGAAACCGCACGTCGAACACCAGATCGGCTTCGCGCGGCAAACCCAGCCGGAACGAGAAGGACGTCACGAACACCTGAAGGGCCGCCTGCGCGTCGCGTTGAAAATGCCCCGACAGGATGCGCCGCAAATCGTGAATGGACAGTTGCGTCGTGTCGATGGTGACGTCGGCCTGTTCTTTCAGCGGAAACAGCAGCGCGCGCTCGCGCGCGATGCCGTCGGGCACCGTCCGGTCCACCGCCAGCGGGTGGCGGCGGCGGGTTTCGGTGAAGCGGCGTTGCAAAACCTCGTCGCCGCAATCGAGAAAGACCAGCCGGACGTCGAGATCGTCGCGGGCGCGCAGATCGTCCAACTCGTCCAGAAAAGCCTGCGCTGAAAAATCGCGGGTGCGGCTGTCGATCACCAACGCCAAAGGGCGGCGGCGCGGGTCGGCCTGTCGCAGCAGGGCGGGAACCAGCGACAGGCGCAGATTGTCCACCGCCTCATACCCCAGATCCTCCAGCGCCTTCAGCGCCACCGACATGCCGGCCCCGGACAGGCCCGTCACCAGGACGATCCGACCGGGTGGTTCGGAAGGCTGCGAGGGGGTGGGCAGGGGGGCGGCGGCCATGGTCATGGACAGGCGGCCATGCTGGCGGGAATCGACCCCAACGCGCCATCGCGCGCGGCGACGGCGGCCAGACGCAGCTTGGCCGTGGCCGAGGCGTCGAAGGGATGCAAAGTCAGGTGGGGAAGGGCAACGTTCAGGATCGTCTCATGTTCCACGTCGGGCAGGCGTTCGATCCGGTCACGCGGAACCAGATCGACGATCAGACCGATTTCAGCCGAGGCGACGGACGAAACCGGCATGATCCCGACGCCCCGCACCTCCAGATATCCGGCCAGCGTCGGCGGCGGCGCGGCGATCAGTCGATCACCTTCCACACGCATCGAAACCTGGTCATCGGAAACCAGCTTTGCGCCTTCGTCGATCAGTCGCAAAGCCAGATCGGATTTCCCACTTCCCGAAGCCCCTCTCAGCAAAACGCCGATGCCGGAGATCAGAACGCAGGTGCCGTGCATCGTCACCATGATCCATCGAAGGTGAGACGTGCGGCGTCTTCTGTCAATGGACTCGAATGTGGGGGGCAAAGCGCGGACCGCCCGATCCGATCAAGGGCGGTCAATCAGCGTCGTTGACTCAGGTTCCCGTGGATTCGCGGGGCGCGCGGCGGATGGATTCCAACTCGCGAACCAGCGCGTCGCGCCGACGGATCATTTCGTCGAGATCTTCCAGTTCGGCGGCTTCCTGGCAGGCGTCGCGAAAATCCTTTTCACGCTTCAACCGAATCAGCAGGAGTTTGTAGCTGTCGGCGATCCGCGCCAGATGCTTTTGCGCGCCGTTCAGCGCCTCGGCCAGTTGCGTCCGTTCCTGCGCGGAATCGCGCATCAGGCGGGCCAACTCACCTTGCTGACGACCAGCGTCGCTGATGAGTCTCGCCAGACGATAGCGCCGAATATCAATGACTTGAGCGGATCCAGACATGGAAACCTCACACAGTTGCCACGGTCAGGCGCGCGCGCAAACGAAAGCGGGAAAAGGGTGCGAGCGAAGAATGACCGTCAACAGAATTGACCTATACTCGGGCTTTGTCCACAGCATAGCGACGGGTCATACAACTTTTCCGCAAAAATTCACAACAACGGCAGCGTAACGTGAAAGTCAGCGCCGTCAATGCGACCATCGTCTGCGCGTCTATTCTGTGCGCGTATCAAACCATTGTGCGCACTGATTATCTGTTGGGATATGGAAAGTCCAAGACCGGAATGGGTGCCGAACTTCTCGCCCGCCGGGCGTTCGGTGTAGAAACGCTCGAAGATCGCTTGTTCTTTGCCCTCCGGAATGCCGGGGCCATGGTCGGACACGACCACCTGAACCGCGCGTCCGACCCGTCGGGCGCTCACCCGAACCTCGCCGCCGGGGGGTGAAAAGGACAGGGCGTTGGCGATCAGGTTCTGGAACACTTGGGTCAGCCGTCCTTCCAGACCCGGCACGATCAACCGCTCGCCGACGGGGGCGTCGATGACGAGGCGCGGCGGCGCGGCGCGCTCCGACTCCATCTCCTTCTCTCCATCATCGTCGTCGGTCTCCTCCACGCTGCGCTGAAGGTCCGCCAGCATCGCCAGCATGGCGCCGATGTCCACTGGCTCCAACTCCGCCCGCGACAGCTCGGCGTCCAGGCGCGAGGCGTTGGAGATGTCGCTGATGAGGCGGTCGAGCCGCTGCACGTCGTCGGCGATGATCGCCAGCAACCGGGCGCGGCGGCCCGGATCCTCGATGCGGACCACGGTTTCCACCGCGCTGCGCAGGGAGGTCAGCGGGTTCTTGATCTCGTGGGCCACGTCGGCGGCGAAGCGTTCGATGGCGTCCATCCGCGCCCACAGCGCGGCGGTCATGTCGCGCAGCACGCCCGACAGCTCGCCGATCTCGTCGCCCCGGTGGGTGAAGTCGGGGATTTCGGTGTGGCGGCCATGGCTGGCGCGCAGCCGGTCGGCGGCCTGGGCCAGCTTGCGGATGGGTTGGGCGATGGTTCCGGCCAGATAGATCGACAGCGCCACCGTCACCAGCAGGGCCACGGCGAACACCTTCAGAATGTCGAAGCGCACGGAACGGATGGCCCGGTCGATCTCGCCGCCGCCGCGCGTCAGCAGCACCGCCCCCAGCACCTCGCGGTAACGCTGGACCGGGACGGCGACCGTCAGCAACAATTCGGGATCGCCCGTGGCCGACTCCACGCGCCAGACGGTCGCCCCGGTCTCGCCGGTCAAAGCGCGTTCAACGTCGGTGGACGGCTTGCCCCGTTCCTCGCGGTGAATCGGCAATCCTTCGCGGCTGGGGACCACGTCGATCAGACGGTTGTACAAGCTGTTGATCGCTTGCGAGAGCACGTCTCCGGCGGGTGGGGAGGGCAATTCGCGAATCTCGATCCGCCCTTGCGAGCCGGTCAGCACCCGGCTGTCGGACAGCATGCGCCCGCCGATGTCGTACAGGCGGGTGCGGGTGGCGGTCGCCTCGGCCAGACGGCGGATCATCGGACGGGCCAGTTCGGGTTCCAGCTCAAAGCGTTCGCCCCCGACATCCTCCGCCATGTTCCCCCCGGCGGGGGCGGGCGGCGTCAGGATGCGGTTGACCGCCCCTTCGCCAAGGGCGGAGGCGAAGATGCGCGCCTCGGTCGCCAGCGCCTCCATCTCGGCCTGAATCAGCCGGTCCTGGTAGCGGCCCAGATAGAGCAGGCCAACCACCAGCAGCGCCAGCGCCAGGACGTTGACCGCCAGGACGCGCAGCGTCAGCGGCGAAATCCGCCGCCGCCGGTGGGGGCGCCCTTCGGTCGAAGCCGCCGAGGGGGGGGCGCTATTCCTTGTAACGATAGCCGACGCCATAGAGGGTCTCGATCTGCGAGAAATCGGCGTCAATCGCCTTGAACTTCTTGCGAAGCCGCTTGATGTGGCTGTCGATGGTGCGGTCATCGACATAGACATGCTCGCCATAGGCCGCGTCCATCAACTGGTCGCGGTTCTTCACATGGCCGGGCCGCTGGGCCAACGCTTTCACCAGCAGGAATTCGGTCACGGTCAGGTCGATGGGCTGGTCGTTCCAGAAGCAGGCGTGCCGCGCCCCGTCGAGCAGAAGCGGCCCGCGCGTGATGATCTGGCCTGGATCGGCGACGGCGGCGCCGTCGTCGCGCAGCGCCTCGCGCCGCAGCAGGGCGCGGATGCGCTCGACCAGCAGGCGTTGCGAGAAGGGCTTCTTGATGTAGTCGTCGGCGCCCATGCGCAGGCCCATCACCTCGTCCATCTCATCATCCTTGCTGGTCAGGAAGATGACGGGGATCTGCGAGGTTTGGCGCAGGTTGCGCAGCAGCTCCATCCCATCCATGCGCGGCATCTTGATGTCGAGCACGGCCAGATCGGGCAGACGTTGGGTCAGGCCGCGCAGGGCCTCGGCCCCGTCGGCGTAGGTCCGCACCTCGAACCCTTCGGCTTCGAGCGCGATGGAAACGGAGGTCAGGATGTTGCGGTCGTCATCCACCAAGGCGACGGTGTGGGCCATGGTCGTTGGTCAGTCTCTCTAGGGTGGCGGGCGCCGGAAAAGGGAAAGAGCCATTCCGGCAGATTATGACAGACAGGAGCCTCGTAAGGCAGTTTTCGCTTTTCCCAGGGCATTTTTCTGGTCCAATATGGCGGCAATGCGGCGCTGAACAACGGCGCCGCGCGGGAGAGCGCACTCGTTTTTTGGCATGAGTTTCACGCAAGCCTTTGGCGCGTCCTCCCCAGGCGGGGCGGACGGCGCGTCGCCCATGGGGGCGGCCAAGCCACACGCCGATTTGGCGCGCCGCCTGATGCGCGCCTGCGACCGCGCGACTCTGGCGACGGCGGGGCGTGGAGCGGACGACGGCGACCCATCCGCCGGTTGGCCTTACCCGTCGCTGGTCCTGGTCGCCTTCGATCTGGACGGCAGCCCGTTGCTGCTGATGTCCACCCTCGCCGAGCACACCCGCAATCTGGCCGCCGACCCGCGCGTCGGCCTGCTGTTCGACGGCACGGTCGGGCTTGACCAGCCCTTGACCGGCGCCCGCCTGTCGGTTCTGGGCCGCGTCGCCCGTTCCGACGAACCGCGCCACCGCGCGCGCTTTTTGCGCCGCCATCCCGACGCCGCGCTTTACGCCGACTTCGCCGATTTCGCGCTGCACCGCGTCGCCATCGACCGCGCCCATCTGGTCGCCGGGTTCGGGCGCATCCATTGGTTGACCGCTGACGAATTGGGGGCGCCGATGGGCGCGCCCGCGTTGGCCCAGGCCGAAGCCGCTCTTCTGGACGAGGTCAACGGCGCGTTGGCCGCCACGTCCGAGGGGACGGGCGCCAACGGCGCCTGGACCGTGACCGGACTCGATCCCGACGGTTGCGACCTGCGTCGCGGCGGGACGGTCGCGCGGATTGATTTCAATCAGCGCGTCAATGATCCCGAATCGGTTAGACTGGCTTTGGCTGGTCTTCCGCCATGGGTCCGCCAAGGCGGACCGCAACCCGCTTCCAAGCCCGATGGCCCCGGTTCGCAAGATCCGGGACGCCCCGGCGCCGCGCCGTCCGACGCAACGACCGTCTGAAGACGCCCCGCGCCCAACAACAAGAAAGCACAGCCGCGACACCGTTCGACACCAGCAGACGCCGCACCAAAAAAAACAACGCGGCGCATGACCAGCGCAACCAGGAGATCACTTCAGTGGACCATAACGGATCGACCCGTTTTCCGTCCGGGCCTTTCGCCCTCGGACCGCCCTTTGCACCGTTTTGTCTCGGCTCCGGCCCAGCGGGAATCGCGGGGGGCTTCGGCTTCCTCCGGTTCGCCGCCGCGCCGGGCCGCTGAATCGGCGGTCGCCGCCGCTTTTTCGCACAAGACACAACGACCAAAGCCGGATCGGCCCAACCCAGCCGCCGCACCGTCGCGCGCAATCAACGCGTGGCGCCTCCCGTCGCCGTCGGCGACAGGGGAGTTGACGGACAGCGGGCATGGGGCCGGACCGGCGCGCAACGGATGAGAACGACGATGACTGGAAACACGCGGACGCGGAACAAGAAGCTCCTGGCTTGGGTTGAGGAAATCGCCCTGAAATGCAAGCCGGAGCGGGTTCACTGGTGCGACGGGTCGCAGGAGGAATATGACCGCCTGTGCGACGAAATGGTCGAGGCCGGAACCCTCATTCGCCTGAACGAGGCCAAGCGCAAGAACTCCTTCCTCTGCCGCTCCGATCCGGGCGACGTCGCGCGCGTCGAAGACAGCACCTACATCTGCTCCAAGACCAAGGAAGAAGCCGGTCCGACCAACAATTGGATGGATCCGGCGGCGATGAAGGCCAAGCTGGACGGCATGTTCGACGGCTGCATGCGGGGCCGCACCCTGTATGTGGTGCCGTTCAGCATGGGTCCGCTGGGGTCCGACATCGCCCACATCGGCGTGCAGCTCTCCGACAGCCCCTACGTCGCCGTCAACATGCGCATCATGACCCGCATGGGCCAGAAGGTGCTGGACGTGCTGGGCGACAGCGATTTCGTGCCCTGCCTGCATTCGGTCGGCGCGCCGCTGGAACCCGGTCAGGCCGACGTGGCGTGGCCGTGCAACGCCGATCACAAATACATCGTCCATTTCCCTGAAGAGCACTCCATCGTCTCGTATGGCTCGGGCTATGGCGGGAACGCGCTGCTCGGCAAGAAGTGCTTCGCGCTGCGCATCGCCTCGTCGATGGGCCGCGAGCAGGGTTGGCTGGCCGAACACATGCTGATCCTGGGCGTTGAAAGCCCGACCGGCGAGAAGACCTATGTCGGCGCCGCCTTCCCGTCGGCCTGCGGCAAGACCAACTTCGCCATGCTGGTTCCGCCCAAGGAGTTCGAGGGCTGGAAGGTCCGCACGATCGGCGACGACATCGCCTGGATCAAGCCGCAGCCCGACGGCACGCTGCGCGCCATCAACCCGGAGGCGGGCTTCTTCGGCGTCGCGCCGGGCACCAGCGTGAAGTCGAACCCGAACGCGCTGAAGACCCTCGACCACAACGTCATCTTCACCAACGTCGCCTTGACCGACGACGGCGACATCTGGTGGGAAGGCCTGACCGACACCCCGCCCGACCACTTGATCGACTGGCAGGGCAAGGATTGGACGCCGGGCTGTGGCCGCGTCGCCGCGCACGCCAACTCGCGCTTCACCGCGCCTGCGGCGCAATGCCCGTCGATCGACCCGGCGTGGGAGGATCCCGCCGGCGTTCCGATCAGCGCCTTCATCTTCGGCGGTCGCCTGTCGAAGACCTTCCCGCTGGTGTTCGAGTCGTACAACTGGCGCGAAGGCGTCTATTGGGCGGCGACCATGGGGTCGGAAGCCACCGCCGCCGCCGTCGGCCAGGCCGCCATCCGCCGCGACCCGTTCGCCATGCTGCCCTTCTGCGGCTACAACATGGCTGATTACTGGAACCATTGGCTGTCGATGGAAGGCAAGGTCGAAAGCCTGCCGCGCATCTACCGCGTCAACTGGTTCCGCAAGGACGAGAACGGCAAGTTCGTGTGGCCGGGCTTTGGCGACAACATGCGCGTTCTGAAATGGATCGTCGACCGCGCGCGCGGTCGGGCTACCGACGTCGCCGAGTCGCCGTTCGGTTATTCGCCGCGCTACAAGGACCTCAATTGGGCCGGTCTGGATTTCGCGGAAGACAAGTTCCGCAAGATCATGGACATCGACCGCAAGGAAGCCGAGGCGGAAGCCAAGGACCAGGAAGAGCTGTTCAACCGCTTCGGCAGCCGTCTGCCGAACGAGATCGAACAGCAGCGCGTCGCCGTGCTGAAGCGTCTGGAAAACATCCCGGACGTCTGGCGCATCGGTTGATCCGCCGGTTCGAGCGGTAAGGGTTGAGAAAGGGGCTGCCGCAAGGCGGCCCCTTTTTCGTTGTGGCGTGTGTCGGCTTGCGATGCCCCCTCCCTAGCCCTCCCCCTCTTCGAGGTGGAGGGGATCGGCGTGGCCATTGTGAAAGGCCCCCTCTCCCGCGTCAGCGGGGGAGGGTCGGGGTGGGGGCGTCGCAAGCCGACGTCGCGCCATCCCCATTCCCCGCGCATCCCAGCCATCCCCCCGCCGCGCATCTCAATAACGCTCAATTATATTGCGTACAATTAAATATGACGCTATCAATAAGCCCAGCACGAACCACCCCACACCCCCAAGCATAAGGATCGCCCCAATGACCGCTCTCTACACCGCCCACGCCCGCACCGCCGGTGGCCGCGATGGCCATGTCCAGACCGACGACGGCCTGCTCAGCCTCAAGCTCGCCATGCCCAAGAGCCTGGGCGGCAAGGGCGACGCCACCAACCCGGAACAGCTTTTCGCCTCGGGCTACGCCGCGTGCTTTGAAAGCGCGGTGCGTCACGTCGCCCGCCTGCAAAAGCTGCCCTTGACCGACGCCTCGGTCGCCTCCAGCGTCAGCCTGTTCCAAAACGCCGAGGGCGGTTTCTATCTGGGGGTGGCGTTGGCCGTTTCCGTGTCGGGGCTGAACCAAGCGGCGGCGGAAGAATTGGTTGCCACCGCGCACCAGGTCTGCCCCTATTCCAACGCTGTGCGCGGCAACATCGACGTGACTCTCACCGTACAGGCGGCATGATCGACAATCAGGACCAGGACCTGGATCAAGATGGGGGGGCGGCGGCGCCGCTCCCCAGCATGACCGACGCGGACGACGCGGCTGGCGGCGAGCTGTTGCGGCTCGACCGCCAGCTTTGCTTTGCGCTCTATTCCGTCAGCAACCGAATCACCCGGCTGTACCGCCCCTTGCTGGACAAGCTTGGTTTGACCTACCCGCAATATCTGGCGATGCTGGTGCTGTGGGAACGCGCGCCCCGGACGGTGGGCGAATTGGGCGACGCGCTGGATCTGGATTCCGGCACCCTGACGCCGCTTTTGAAGCGGATGGAGGCGAATGGTCTGGTCCAGCGCCGCCGCGACCCGGCGGACGAACGCCGGGTGATCGTGGCCTTGACCGAGGCGGGGGCGGCGTTGCGCCAGTCGGCCCTGTCGATTCCGCGCACTCTGGCCTGTCACTTCGCCCTGCCGCTGGACGAGGTTGGACCGTTGCGCGACCGGATCAAGGCGCTGCTGCCCCCCGACAAACCCTGATGGACCAGTCCTGTCGTGACAGGACGTTCCCGCGCGTCTAGGATCAAACAGGTTTTCTGCGAAAGCGGTAGGCCGTTTGGGGGATTTTCGGGCTGGGCATGGAGTCTCCCGCCACAAGGCCGCCATAGGATGGTCGCAGGCTGACGTTGAGCGTCGGCAGGCGACGGCGCCGAAATTCAGGAGGAATGAGACCCCATGTTTGTGATGATCGGTTTCGGCGTCGTGGTCTTCTGCGTGTTCGGTGGTTATGTCCTGGGCGGCGGCCACATGGGCGTGCTGTGGATGCCGTTCGAGTTCATGATTATTCTGGGAGCGGCGGCGGGCGCCTTTTTCATCGCAAATCCAAAATCCGTCATATCGCACACCGGAAAAGAAATCGGCCATCTCTTCAAAGGGCCAAAATACAAAAAAGAGGATTATCTCGAAGCCCTGACCATGATGTATCAGGTCTTCAAGATCGCCAAGACCAAGGGATTGCTGGCGCTTGAACAGCACATTGAAAAACCGGAAGATTCTCCACTCTTTCAGCAATTTCCAAAGTTCTACAGCGACCATCACGCGATCGAATTTCTTTGCACCTATCTGCGGCTGATGTCGCTGGGGGCCGACAACCCGCATGAACTCGTCGATCTGATGGACGAGGACATCGAAACCATGCACCACGAGCATCAGCGCGTGTCGGACGCCATCCAGGCGGTGGCCGACGCGGTGCCGGCGCTGGGCATCGTCGCGGCGGTGCTGGGCGTGATTCACACCATGGGATCGATTTCCGAACCGCCGGAAGTGCTGGGGAAGCTGATCGGCGGCGCGCTGGTCGGCACCTTCACCGGCATTCTCGTGGCCTACGGCTTCTTCGCCCCCATGGCCAGCGGCCTGAAGAGCATCTACCACGCCGAAGGCAAATATTATCAGGCGATGAAAACCGGGATGATCGCCCATCTCTCCGGCTACGCCCCAGCGATTTCCGTGGAATACGCCCGAAATGTGCTGGAACCGGAATACCGACCCACCTTCGCCCAGGTGGAAGAGGCGACCGGCGCCTTGCCGCCCGCCTGACCGAACGGCCCACAGTCATGGCGGAGATCTCCATCGCCTGGAACGAGGGGACGGTCGGCGAGTGGGACTCCTTGTTCGCCCGCGCCTCCCATTCGACCCTGTTGCAAAGCTTCGCCTATGGCCGGGCCATGGGGCGGACCTACGGCTATCTGCCCCGGTTGGGGGTGATCCGTCGCGACGGCGTCGCCATCGGGCTGGCGCAGATCCTCGAACGGCGGATGCTCAAGATTTTCCACGACCGGCAGTTCCATCGCGGCCCCCTCTGGCTCGACGGAATCGAACCGGACGCCGAAACGCTGGAAGCGACCTTCCGCTTGCTGCGCAAGGCCTGCCCGCGCTCTCCGCTCAGCCGCTCCAGCGTCCTGCCCGAACTGTCCGCCTCGCCGGAGAATGAAGACCTGCTGAAACGCTGCGGCTTTCACCGCCATGGTCCAGGCTATCAGACGGTGTGGCTCGACCTTGGGATGAGCGAGGAGGCGTTGCGCGCTGGTCTGGCGCGGGATTGGCGGCAGCGTCTGCGTGGGGCCGAGAAAAGCGGTTTGGTGATCGACGCGGATTGGCAGGCCGACAATCTGCCCTGGCTGATGAAGCAAGAGCATGACCAGGCGCTGGGCAAAGGCTTCCGCCCAATGACGGGCGCTTTGGCGGTGCGGCTGCGCAACGCTCTGGTCAAGGCGGGAGGGGCCGAGTCCGGCGCGTTGATGGTGACGGCGATGGACAAGCGGTCGCCGGTGGCCAGCGGTTTGTTCTTCCGCCATGGGGCGACGGCCACCAGCCAAGTCAGTTGGGCGAACGAAGCTGGCCGCAAAAGCGGCGCCATGCGTTTTGTGCTGTGGCGGGCCATTCTGGCGCTGAAGGAACGCGGCGTCCGCCGTTTGGATTTGGGCGGCGTCAACCCGGACAGCGCCCCCGGCGTGACCGAGTTCAAGCTCGGAACCGGCGGTCAGGCGGTGGAAACCGTCGGTCAATACCGCTGAGCCGCGTGGCGATTGCGGCGGCGGGCCGCTTGGCGCAGGATGGGGCGGAACATCCGTTCAGGAAGCAGGGCGCGCGCCATGTCGGACAATGAAGTGATGAAAGCGGGCGAGGCCGAGGTCGCCATCGAACGCGCGATGAACCAAAAGCCAAAGGCCATGCTGATGCGCGAAAAGCTGCAACGCATGCTGGACGATGACGCGAATTGCAAACAGTTCGTCGGGGCGCTGCGCCGGATGATGCATCAGGATTGACGGAAGACGGCGCCGCGCCGTCCTCCCGTCAGCAGCTTGTCGTCTTGCAGCTCTTGTCGTTTTGCAGCCCGGAATGCGGACCGCCAGGGCTGCGCGCCAGTTGCAAGCCGCCGCGCGTGTCTTGATAGCTCTTGTCGAGCGACCGCACCGTCTGCACAAACTCCTGCAATTCGCGTCCATTCAGCTTTTCCCCGGTCGGCAGATCGACCGAGCGCGGGTTGACTTGGTGGCCGCCCTTCAGCACTTCGTAATGCAGATGCGCTCCGGTGGCGCGCCCCGTGGCCCCGACATAGCCAATGATGTCGCCTTGATCGACCCGCGCGCCGCGCCGCGTGTCGCTGGCGAAACGGCTGAGATGGGCGTAGGCGGTGGCTGTGTCGGTGTTGTGGCGGATGCGGATGTAATTGCCATAGGCGCCGTGCGGTCCGGCTTCCTCGATCACCCCGCGACCGGCGGCGTAGATCGGCGTTCCTTTCGGCGCGCCGAAGTCGACGCCCTGGTGCATCTTGCTGAAGCCCAGGATCGGGTGCTGGCGCATGCCAAAGCCCGAGGTGATCCGCGCGCCGTCGATCGGCGTGCGCAGCAGGGCGCGGCGGATGCTTTCGCCGTCGCGGTTGTAATAGTCAACGCGACCGTCGCGGGTCTTGTGCCGGTAGATCGGCATTTCCTCGTCGCTCAACACCAGGGCGGCGTAGAGCACGTCGCCGTCGCCAACGGTGTCGCCGTCCGCCGTGACCAGCTTTTCATACAGAATCTCGAAACGGTCGCCGGGTTGCAGGTCGCGCTGGAAATCAACGTCGTAAGAATAATCGCGAATGAAGGCCATCATCACCGAGGTCGGCACCCCGGCGTCGGCGCCCGCCTCGAACAGGCTGGAGCGAATGACGCCCTGCGCCGCGACCAGTTGGCGCGACACCGCCTTTTCCTCCTGGCTGGAGGCGAAGCCGCTGTCGCCCTTGCGGGCGATGGACACCGAGCGTGTCGCGTTGGGCTGGAACTCCAACCCAACAAATTTGCGGGTTCCGCCCCGGCGCGGCTCAAACAGAACCGTCACCTGCTGGCCGATCTTCAGCTTCTTGGGGTCATAGACGTCGCGCAGGGCGGCGATGGCCTCGCTGGCCTCGTTGCGTGGAACCGAGGAGCCGGTCAGCAAATCCATCAGCGTGTCGCCGCGCTCGACCGCGCGGGTGTGGCGATCCAGTCCGGAGGGGGGCTTGTTGGCGACGTCGCGGTGCAGGCCGTCCAACTCGCGCTCCATCTCGGTGGAGCCGCTGTCGGCGGCGCGCGCCGTCGTGGATGTCGCCAAAACCGTCAACCCAAAGGCCAATCCAGCGGCGGTCAGGGCGAGCGTGGGAAGGCGGGAAAGCCTCGAACGCATCGTCATTCTCCTCGGATGCTCCATCCTGCGCATTCCAACGAGTGAATGCAGCCTATGCCCCGGCCAGCCGGGTTATGTCCAACGGGGAGGACGATGCCTAGCATGAGCGGCGCTGTCAATCCGAGGAAGGCCGCGTCGGGATCGCGTCGAACGCCGCCGCGCTGTTGAGGACACCATACAGTGAGGGGCTGGCGCTTGGCTTTGTCCGCTGGCCCCCGGATCATGACCTTGGAATGACGGTGGCAAAATCCGACCGAAATCGAAGCGTCAGAAATTTTTCACGCAGACGCAAAAAAGGAGTTGCGTGGATTGGTGTGGTGCCACTATAACCCGCTCCACCGACGGGGCGGCGCTTCACGAAGCGGCGCGGCGGC